>NZ_SKOG01000058.1 GCF_007120195.1 Aquisalimonas sp. | reverse complement strand
TCCTCCAGGAGCTCCGCGACGCCATCGAGGGCTCGGAGCGGGTCATCGCGGTGATTGGGCCGCAGGCCCTGAGCTCAGATGACGTGCGCATACAGCAGGAACATGCCGTGCTGTTGTGCAAGGCCGTCGTTTCTGTCCTGCGCATAGGCGACCAAGACGCTGTGCTCGCCCAGCCGTGTGTGGCCGACCGTTGGTCCGCGCCGATGGATCTGCGCAAGTTCCACGCTCCCGCGCGACGAGCGTGCTTACGAGGAGGCCCTGCGTGAAGATGTTCGAGCCTGGGCGCTTTGAGTACTTTGGATAGCGTCCATTTGCAACCCCGGCTCCGAACCATCGTGAAGACCGCTGAATGAACGCCAAGGGCCTGAGGACGAAGCAACGCGTTGCATGGGTGGTTCCTTCAGGGAAATCGGGTTAGCCGTTCAGTATCTCCTGCAGCATTTCCCGGATCTTGCGCTGATCGGCCGCGAGGGTGGCGGGATCGCGCTGCAGGAGCCAGACCAGGTTTGCTTCAAGGGTAGCTCGTGCCGCCGGGTCGTCCTGGATTTCACACAGGGTCATAAAAAGATTCCAGGCGGATATGGAAGTGTCTGGGTGCTCCTCGCCGAGCACCCGGCGGCGGGCGGCCAGCACCTGCTCGTGCAGGGCGCGTGCGTCGGCGAGATCGCCGAGATCCTGCAGCGTTTGGGCGAGGTTGCCCATTAAGCTCAGGGTGTCGGGATGCTCCTCGCCGAGCACTCGGCGGTAGGCGTCCAGCACCTGCTCCTGCAAGGCCCGCGCGCCGGCGAGATCGCCCTGGTCCCGCAGCGTCCCGGCCAGGTTGCCCATCGATATCAGGGTGTCGGGGTGCTCCTCGCCGAGCAGGCGGGTATACCCCTCGGACTGCTGGCGATAGAACCGCTCCGCGTCCCGGTAGCTGCCGCGCTCCCACTCATAGCGCCCGAGCCAGCCGATAAGCGCGTATTCGGCGGCGGTGCCGGGCTGTTCGGCCAGCACCCGGGCGTGGGCCAGGGCGTCCTGCAGCGCATCGTGATGACGGATGTCGGTCACCTGTTCCAGGTCCGATGCGAGCACGGAGAGCGCCGCGTCGCGCAGCGCGCTGGCGGTCGGCCTTGGCAGCATCATGCAGGCGTAGGGTGCGGACGATCAGGGTGTGGACGGTGGCGGCCTGGCGGCCTTGCACCGCTTCAGCCAGCGAGGCCTTGATGGCCTGGTGCATGCCGAGGTCGGCGCTGTCCTCGGCGGTGTGTCCCCCCCAGCCCCTCGACGATCGCCAGGCAGCGGGCGACCAGGCTGCGCTCCACCGGCGCGGCGGCAAGCTGGGCGCACAGGCGCAGGAAATCCAGTCCCTCGGGCGGCAGCGCCTGAATGCTGCCGAGAAAGGTGACGGCGATGTTCGGGTTGTGGCCGTTGGGCAGCTCCCCGGCCAGTTGCGCGGCCAGCGCCAGGAAGCCCTGGTAACCTTGCCGCTGGCAGGCGGCGCCGGCCACGTCCAGCGCCAGCGCATGACCCTCCAGGCGGGTGAGAATGGCGTCCACCGCGGCCCGCTCGGCGGCATCCTGCGGGGCGTGGTCGCGGGTGAGCAGGGCGCGGGCGTCGGGCGGGGGCAGCAGGCCCAGGTCGATGGGCTTGCCCAGGGCGTCGTGGCGGCGCGAGCGGGTGGTGAGCAGGGTCTGGCCGTTGCTCGACGGCGCCAGCCAGCGCCCCAGCTCGGCCCGGTTGCCGTCGGGCAGGTCATCGACGATCCACAGATAGGGCCCCAGCGCCTGCAGCCGCGCGGCGAGCACGGCGCGGATCTGCCGGGTGTTCAGTTCGCGGATGGCCACACCCTGAGCCAGGGCGAAGTTGCCGAGCTGGTCGCGGTATTCGTCTTCGCGCCGCTGGGCCAGCGCCGCGGCGCTCTCCTCCGGCCGGTCACTGTGGCCGTAGGCGCGCAGCCAGAACACGCCGCCCGGCCAGAAGGCGCCGAAGCGCAGCGCGTATTCCTCGGCCAGCAGTGACTTGCCGATGCCGCCGCTGCCGCGCAACTGGGCGAGTTGGCCGCGGCACACCGGCGCCGGCTGGGCGCTGACGATGGCGACGTTCGCGACCCGCTGGACCGCCTTATCGCGAGACTGCATCACGCACACGCTATCTTCGAACCCCCGGATGTCATTGACCGACTTCCCCATTGCTGCAGAAGCCCAGGGTCAATCACAGCCGCTTCCGCGGGGTATTTGACACCCAACAGCCGGGATCAGTGCGCCGGCGAACCTGCGCTCGGTTGGATTCGGGCGCCGCGCGCAGAGGCATTTCGCCGGTCAGCTCCGCGCCCGCCCGACCTCTGCCGCTGACGAATGCGAGCGGGCGTGCTGTCTGAGGAATCAGGCGGTTTATACTGCCTATAGAACGGCTGGAGCGGTCGGAGGGAGTAATCATGAAGAACCACACTGCAAACGCCCTCATGGGCACAGCTTTGGCCATAGCCGCACTCAGTTCGGGCGGGTGCTTTAGCTCAAGCGGAGACGACGATTCACCTGATATGCAGGCCCTGGACCCGCACCTCACCCTCGACTCGGACGAGGCGCAACTCCTACTGGCCTGGCGAGATACCTTCGAACAGGATATCCCAAGCCCGGAAGTGGGGTCCCCCTTCCAGGGCACCCATGGGCCTGCAGTGGTGGCGCAGGGCGTAGCCGGGACCGCGGAGACACGCCACTGTGACTCCGGCACACTAACTCTTGAAGAGAACAAGCTTTATCGGTTGGACGATCTCGGCTTCCCCGAGCCATTCAATACGAGCGGCAATGTTCCGGCATTGAACGCCGGCGAGCAGATCCGCGCCGACGACTGCACCGTTGACCGCCCTGGCCTTAGTTTCCATATGGATGGCCAAATGGATCTAGCGCAGGACGCTTCGTTTGAGCCTTCGATTGAGCATTTCCGCTTCGGCGGATACGCAGGTTCAGACCAGTTGGCCGAACTCACCGGAAAAGTCGTCGTGGAGAGCCCGGAGGGAGAGCTAACCGCATGGGGAACTCTGTATGCTTGCTCTGGGTGCGTGGAGGGGCGTCTTGGAAACCTCACTGGTAATCCGGATCGCGATTTTACCTTGGTCGCAAATTTTGACGGAGAGTTCGAGCGGGAACGCCACATCTTCGGTGAAGGGCCAGGTGGCGATGCCCTTGTGGTACACGGTCAAAGCCTCGACGCCTCGCATGTAGTGGGGGAAGTGAATGGCCGCTTGGCATATGCGGATCTGGACAAGCCGGGGTGCGGGTTCGACCTGACGTTCGTGACAGAGGAGTCCCTCCTCGTCGACGATTCCGACAGCGACAGTGAGACGACGGTTGG
>NZ_SKOG01000180.1 GCF_007120195.1 Aquisalimonas sp. | reverse complement strand
TGATTTCCTGGCCGATGCCATCACCGGGAAGGATGAGAATGTTTCGGCTCATGGGCTGGGCTCGCGTGTGGTTGGTGGGCCTGCGCTCGCGCTGGACTCCCGCCAGCGGCGCCCCTCAGGAGCGGAACAGCCACGGTGCCTCGCGCCGGCGACGTTCCTCGTAAGCGCGAATGGCCTCGGCATGCTGGAGGGTGAGCCCGATCTCATCCAGGCCTTCCTCCAGCATTTGCCTGCGGAAGCTGTCGATCGCAAACGGGATCACCTCGCCGGAGGGCGTGGTCACGCTCTGGGCGGGCAGATCCACGAGCAGCTCGTAACCCGGTTGCGCTTCCACCTCCCGGAACAGCCGCCCCACGGTCTCTTCCGGTAGTTCCACCGGCAAAAGGCCGTTCTTGAAACAGTTGTTATAGAAGATGTTGGCATAGCTTGGCGCGATGAGGGCGCGGAAGCCGAAATCCTTCAGCGCCCAGGGCGCGTGCTCGCGCGAGGAGCCGCAACCAAAGTTGCGCCCGGTCAACAGTACGCTGGCACTCTGATAGCGCTCCTGGTTCAACACGAAGTCCGGGTTGCGCGGGCGCTGGCTGCAATCCTGGCCCGGTTCTCCGTGATCCAGGTAGCGCCACTCGTCGAAGAGATTATCGCCAAACCCCGTGCGCTTGATGGACTTGAGAAACTGCTTGGGGATGATGGCATCGGTATCCACGTTGGCCCGCTCGAGCGGCGCAACGACACCCTTGTGCTGTTTGAACGGTTGCATCTCAAAAGGTCCTGACGTCGACGAAATGACCCGCCACCGCGGCAGCTGCAGCCATGGCGGGGCTGACCAGATGGGTGCGGCCACCCTGACCCTGGCGCCCCTCGAAGTTGCGGTTCGACGTGGAGGCACACCGCTCGCCGGGGGAGAGCTGATCCGGGTTCATCCCCAGGCACATGGAACAGCCCGCCTCGCGCCATTCGAAGCCGGCGTCCTTGAAAATCCGGTCCAGGCCTTCCTCCTCGGCCTGTTTCTTCACCAGCCCGGAACCGGGCACCACCATGGCAAGCGCGATGTTCTCCGCGATCCGACGACCTTCGAGCACGCGTGCCGCCGCGCGCAGGTCCGAGATCCGTGCATTGGTACACGAGCCGATGAAGATCTTATCCAGCCAGATGTCGGTGATCGGGGTCTCGGGCTTGAGGCCCATGTACTCAAGCGCTCGGGCGTAGGCGCTGCGCTTACTCTCGTCCGATTCCTTGAACGGATTCGGCACCCGCCCGTTCACGGGCACCACCATTTCCGGGGAGGTCCCCCAGGAGACCTGGGGCTCGATGTCCGCCGCGTCGATGTGCACGACCTTGTCGAACTGCGCATCCGCATCGCTGTGCAGCGTCCGCCAGTGTTCGACCGCCTGGTCCCAGAGCTCGCCCGTGGGGGTGAAGGGCCGATTGGCGATATAGTCGATGGTGGTGTCGTCCACGGCGATCATGCCACACGGGGCACCGGCCTCGATGGACATGTTGCAGATGGTCATGCGGGCTTCCATGGACAGATTGCGGATGGCCGACCCGCCATACTCGATGGCGTACCCGGTGCCGCCGGCCGTGCCGATGGTGCCGATGATGTGGAGGATGATGTCCTTGGCCGTAACACCTGGCCCGAGCTCGCCATCCACGCTGATGAACATGGTCTTGCTCTTCTGCTGCACCAGGGTCTGTGTGGCCAGCGCGTGCTCCACCTCGGAGGTGCCGATCCCAAAGGCCATGGCCCCCATCGCCCCCTGGGTGGAGGTGTGCGAATCGCCGCAGACGATGGTCATCCCTGGCAGGGTGGCGCCCTGTTCCGGGCCGATGACGTGGACAATGCCCTGGCGCGGGTCATTCATGCCGAACTCGATGATGCCGTATGTGCGGCAGTTGTCGCCGAGCGTATCCACCTGCAGCTTGGAGATCGGATCCGCGATGCCGCGGCTGCGGTCGGTGGTGGGCACGTTGTGATCGGTGACGGCCAGATTGGCGTCAACGCGCCACGGCTTGCGGCCGGCCAGCCGCAGCCCCTCGAATGCCTGCGGCGAGGTCACCTCGTGGACCAGGTGGCGATCGATGTACAAAAGCGATGTGCCGTCCTCGTTGTCACGAACCACGTGGTCGTCCCAGAGCTTGTCGTAAAGCGTCTTACCCGTCATATCCTCACCCGGCTGCGGCAACGGCCGCTCAATCGGCCTTTGTCAAACACAACAGTATATCGGATTCGCCGCGCGCAATGAATTCCATGCCATCACCGCCCCGCCCGGCAGCGGGTATCAGCGCCCTTCCGCCACCGTCTTGCGCCCCTCGCCCCCTGCGCGACCCGGCAGGCTAACCACCGCGACCACAGCGGCCAGGCCGGCCGCCAGGGCAGCGAGGTAATACGTGCCGCTGCCGCCGACGGTCTCCCAGAGCAGGCCGCTGACCAGACTGCCAAGCGCAACACCGGCACCAAAGGTGATGCTACTGTAAAGTGCCTGCCCCCGCCCCTGATTGCTGCCCACGAAATAGCGGTTGACGATGGCGATCCCCACGGCGTGATACACGCCGAAAGACGCCGCGTGCAGGCTCTGGGCGAACAGCAGCACCACGAGGGCCTCGGGCAGGGCCGCAATCAGCACCCAGCGTAACGCCGAGAGCAGCATCGCCACGGTCATCAGAAGTCGCGCGCCGAAACGGGGCAATAACCAGTGCATCACCAGGAACAGCCCGATCTCGGCGACCACGCCCACGGCCCACAGCACGCCGATCATGCTGCTGGTGTAACCAATCTCTTCCAGGTAGATGCTGAAAAACGCGTAGTACGGCCCATGGCTTGCCTTGAGCAGAAAACAGGCCAAAAAAAAGCCGATGACATCCGGGCGCAACAGCACGCTAAGAATCGGATCACTGGCGTGGTGGTGCACCGACTGACGCGACTCCGGCGCCAGCTGGCTCGCCACCCAGAGGCCGGCGAAGAGGACGAGTAGGAGCCAGGGCAGGACCTGCACACCCACTCGATCGATGACCTCGCCAATCACCACCACGGAGACGATGAATCCCACGGAGCCCCACAGACGGATGCGGCTGTAGCGGTGATCGGCGTGCCCGAGGTGGTTCATGGTATTGGCCTCGAACTGGGGCAGCGCCGCATTCCAGAAGAAGCTGAACAGCCCCATCACCACTGCGATCCACCAGAAACCGCTGCCAAGCAGTACCCCCGCGAAGCTCACCAGTGCCGCCACGGCGCCAAAGCGCACGACGGCCATGCGCCGCCCGGTGCGGTCGGCGATCAGGCCCCAGACATTGGGGGCGACGATCTTGGTGGCATGCAAAATGGCGATCAGCTGACCGATCT
>NZ_SKOG01000237.1 GCF_007120195.1 Aquisalimonas sp. | reverse complement strand
CCTTTTTGTTGGCGGAACGCGTACAGGCGACAGTCGGCGAATAGACAGGACACCAGCGTCCTGTCCCGCAAATAACGTTACGATTGTCGCGGCCCTGACGGCCCCTGGCGGCGTTGCGCCTCCTCGCCGTAGTCCCCGCTACGCCTCGTCGGCGCGCCTTGCCGGGAACCGTCAGGATCCACGCCAATTTTCGCAACTTATTTACGGGACAGGACACTAGGGTAGCGGCATGCGGCTAAAGCCGGAACAGGTTGCTGAGGCCTTGGGCCAGCGCTTGGCGCCTGTGTGGTTGATCACCGGCGACGAACCCCTGCTCGTGGGCGAAGCGGTGGATGCCGTGCGTGGTGCGGCACGGGAGGCCGGCCATACGGAACGCGAGGTGCTGGAGGCGGAGTCCGGCTTCGAGTGGCACCGCCTGGCCGCAGCCGTCGACAACCTGTCCCTATTCGGTGACCGGCGCATCGTCGAGCTGCGTGTGCGCACGGGCAAGCCGGGTCAGGCCGGCAGCCGGGCGATCATCGATTTCTGCGAGAACACGCCCGAGGATACCGTGCTCATCATCACCGCACCGCGCCTGGATGCCGGCAGCAGCAAGGGCGCCTGGGTGCAGGCGGTGGACAATACTGGCGCTGTGGTCCAGGTTTGGCCGCCGGAAGCCGGGCAACTCCCAGGCTGGCTGGAGCAGCGGCTGCGCCGCGCCGGATTCGAGCCCACGCGGGAGGCTGTGCAGCTGCTGGCGGAGCGCAGCGAAGGCAACCTGCTGGCGGCGGTGCAGGAAATCGAGAAGCTGCGCCTGCTGGTTGCGGGCGGGCGGTTGGATGCCGAGGCCATCCGCTATGCCGTCGCCGACAGCGCCCGATTTGATGTTTTCGATCTCACGGCGGCAGCACTCCAAGGCGAGGTCGCCCGCTGCGCGCGCATCGTGGGCGGACTTCGGGAAGAGGGCGTCGATCCGACGCTGGTTCTCTGGGCGCTGGCGCGGGAGGTGCGTATCGTCTCTCAGGTGATCGCCGCACCGCAGCACTCGGAGCAGATCCTGCGGCGCAACGGCGTGTTCGGTCGGCGCAAGGGCCAGCTCCAGCGTGCCGCCCAGCGTGGCGGTCAGCGCCGCTGGCAGGCACTGCTGGTGCGCTGTGCGCGGGTGGACCGTGTCGTCAAGGGCGTTGCCGCGGGAAGGCCGTGGGACGAGTTGTTACAATTGAGTATTGCCGTCGCCGGGGGGCGTATCCCCCGCGGCGCTGGGCGCGCGGTGCGCGCATGAACCGATACATACCGATACATACTGACGGGTCCGCTGGGGCGGCCTGCCAGCCACCAGGGCCGGGACGATCACCATGACTGTTATCGCAGAGACCACGCAGAACATTCGCGAATACATGACCACGCTCGGTCGCAAGGCCCGCTCGGCCGGTCGTGCCATGGCCCGGGCGGAGACTGCCGCCAAGGACCGTGCCCTGGCCGCCATGGCCGATGCCGTCGACGCACAGGCGGCGCGGCTCGCCGAGGAGAACGCCCGGGATGTGGCGGCTGGGCGGGAGCGGGGTTTGGACGCGGCGCTGCTGGATCGCCTGGAACTAACGCCGGAGCGTGTCAGCGCCATGGCGGACGGATTGCGGGAGATCGCCGCGCTGCCCGATCCGGTCGGCGCCATCGACGATCTGCGTAGCCGGCCGTCCGGCATTCACGTGGGGCGCATGCGGGTGCCTTTGGGTGTTATCGGGATCATCTACGAATCGCGGCCCAACGTGACCGCCGACGCCGCGGGCTTGTGTCTGAAGTCGGGCAATGCCGCCATACTGCGCGGCGGCTCCGAGGCCCTGCATTCCAACCGGGCGATTGCCGAGTGCATCCGGGCCGGTCTGGATACCGCCGGGCTGCCCATGGACGCCGTGCAAGTGGTGGACACCACCGACCGCGAGGCTGTGGGCCATCTCATTACCATGACCGAAAACGTGGATGTCATTGTCCCACGGGGCGGCAAGGGTCTGATCGAGCGCATCAGCCGCGATGCCAGCGTGCCGGTGATCAAGCACCTGGACGGCGTGTGCCACGTCTATATCGACGACGCCGCCGATCCGGAGAAGGCCATCGCCGTGGCCTTCAACGCCAAGACCCACCGGTACGGCACATGCAACACCATGGAAACATTGCTGGTCGCCGACTCAGCGGCCGAGGGGATCCTGCCCCCGCTGGCGGAGCGGTTTCGCCTCGCCGGGGTCGAGCTTCGCGGGTGCCCCCGCAGCCGCCGGCTGGTGCCGACGATGAGCGTCGCCACCGATGACGACTGGGGTACCGAGTATCTTGGGCCGGTGCTGGCCGTGCGCGTGGTCCAGGACCTGGACGCGGCCATGGAGCACATCAACACCTGGAGCTCCGGGCATACCGAGTCGATCGTCACGCAGGACTGGAGCCGCGCCCAGCGTTTTCTGCGCGAGGTGGACTCCAGCTCGGTGATGGTCAACGCCTCCACGCGTTTTGCCGACGGCTTCGAGTACGGCCTGGGGGCGGAGATTGGTATCAGCACCGACAAGCTCCACGCCCGAGGCCCCGTGGGCCTCGAAGGACTGACCTCGCAGAAGTGGATCGTCCTCGGGGACGGCCATGTGCGGGGATAACCCCCGCGGGTGGCGCAGCAGGGGCGTTGGGTGAGCGGCGCAGCGACCCCGCTCGTGGGCATGTTCGGCGGCACGTTTGACCCCGTGCACAACGCGCACCTGCGTGCGGCGTTGGATATCGTCGAGGCAGGTCACCTGGAGCAGCTGCGGTTGATTCCCTGCCATGTGCCGCCCCATCGCGGGGACCCCGAGGTCACCACCCGCCAACGCCTTGCCATGCTTCGCCTGGCAGTTCGGGGCGAGCCCCGGTTGGTCGTGGACGAGCGCGAGCTGCAGCGCGACGGGCCGTCCTACACTGCCGATACCCTGGCCACACTGCAGAGTGATTTTCCCCACGCCCATCTATGCCTGCTGCTGGGCACGGACAGTTTTATCAGCCTGCCGACATGGGAGCGCTGGCGGGAGCTCGCCGAGTACGCCCATGTCATTGTTATGACACGCCCTGATTACGATGCCCTGGCGCTGCCGGCGGCCCTGGGGCAGTGGCTGCGCGGGCGCGAGGTTGCCGAATGGCGGCCGTTGCGGGAACACCGCGCGGGATATGTCCTGCATCAGGACGTCACGGCGATGGCGGTTTCCGCCACGGCGATACGGGACCGGCTAAGGCAGGGGCGATCGGGACGCTACCTGTTGCCCGATGCGGTGTGGGATTATATACGCGACAATGGGTTGTATGGGGCCGGCGCAGATGCCGGCTGAACGGGAGTGTAAGCCGACGGCAAACAACCGTCGTGGAGGTGGATCATCAGCGCAGTCGATCAGATCGAGACGCTGGACTGGGCGGCGCTGCGGGACGTGGTGCTGACCTCGCTGGAGGATATGAAGGCCGTTGAGCCGATGGTGCTGGACGTGCGCGGCAAGACGGGGATTACAGACATCATGGTCGTGGCGTCCGGGAACTCCGGCCGGCACGTCAAGGCGATCGCCGCCCGGGTTGTGGAGGATGCCAAGGATCGCGGCTTACGCCCCCTGGGGGTTGAAGGCGAGGAGAGCGCTGAATGGGTACTGGTCGATCTTGGTGACGTGGTGGTCCACGTCATGGTGCCCAAGATGCGCGATCTGTATCGCCTCGAGCGCATCTGGGGGATTGACGAGTCCGAGGACTCGATCCCCCCGACAGGGGATCTTCAGGCCTGAGCATGTGGGTTCAACTCACGGCGGTCGGGCAAAAGATGCCCCGCTGGGTCGCGGATGGCTACGGCGAGTACGCCGGCCGCATGCCGCGTGAAATGTCTCTGGAGCTGCGCGAAGTGGCGCCGGGGGACCGTGGCCGGGGCGGCCGGCAGGCACGCGCCCGGAAGGTCGAGGGGAAGCGGTTGCTCCGGGCCGTCCCCCGAGGCGCCCGGCTCATTGCCCTGGATGGCGGTGGCCGCAGCCTCACGACGCAAGCACTTGCCGAGCAGATGCGCGGCTGGCTGCAGGATGGACGCGGCGTCGCCTTGCTTGTGGGCGGTCCGGACGGGCTCGACGCCGCATGCCTGGACGCCGCGGAGCAGCACTGGTCGCTGTCGCCGCTGACGTTGCCGCACATGCTCGTGCGTGTGCTGGTGGCCGAGCAACTCTATCGGTCCTGGACCATCCTGAGCGGGCACCCGTATCACAAATAGGCGCTTCACAAATAGGCGCGATTGGCGCTCGAGGCGCGATCCGCGTTGGCCCGAGAGATCAAACATCCAGCTGTCTTCTGAGGTGCATCATGGCTTCTGACACACCCGCCGAGATCTACCTGGCGTCGCATTCGCCGCGCCGCCGGGAGTTGCTGCAGCAGATAGGATTGGCGTACACGCCGCTGGATGTGGCCGTGGACGAAACCTATGACGAGTACGAGAGTTCGGAGGTCTTCGTCATCCGCCTGGCTTTGGCCAAGGCGCGTGCCGGGTGGGCGCAGGTGGCAGACACGGCGCCGATGCCGGTGCTGGGCGCCGATACGGTCGTTGTCCTGGATGATCGGGTCCTCGGCAAGCCGGAAGGTCGCGCCGAGGCGATGGCCATGCTGCATGCTTTGTCGGGCAACGAGCACCAGGTGCTAACGGGCGTCGCCCTGGTGGACGATCGCGAGGCCACGCGGCTGAGTGTTAATCGGGTGCGGTTCCGCGAGCTGACGGAGGCGGACATCGAACGCTACTGGGCCTCGGGCGAGCCCATGGGCAAGGCCGGTGCCTATGCCATCCAGGGCCGGGGTGGCGTGTTTTGCGAACACCTGGAGGGAAGCTATTCGGGGGTGATGGGGCTGCCGTTGTTCGAAACCTCGGATCTGCTGGACGAATTCGCAATCGACTATCGTCGGCACTGGTAATGTCCCAGGAAATCCTGATGAACTGCACGCCCCAGGAAACGCGCGTGGCTGTGGTGGAGAACGGTGTTCTGCAAGAGGTCTCGGTGGAACGCGCGCGCCGCCGGGGGCTGGTTGGCAACATCTACAAGGGCTGGGTTCAGCGGGTGCTGCCTGGCATGCAGGCCGCCTTTATCGAGGTCGGGCTGGAGCGTACCGCTTTTCTGCATGCCTCCGATGTGGCCGTGGCGTCGGACAGCGAAGCCGGTGAAACCCGGCTGCGGGGCCCCGTGCCGGACATTCAGGCCCTGCTGCACGATGGCCAGGAAATCATCGTTCAGGTGATCAAGGACCCCATGGGAAGCAAGGGTGCGCGGCTGACGACCCACTTGACGATTCCCTCACGCTATCTGGTCATGCTCCCGCGCAGCCGCAATCTGGGTGTCTCTGCACGGATCGAGGACGCCGCCGAGCGCGAGCGGCTGCGAACGATCGGTCAGCGGTTCCTCGAGGAAGGCGATCCCGGCGGCTATATCATTCGAACCGCCGCCGAGCGGGCCTCCGAAGCGGCGCTCGAGGCCGACCGGAGGTTTCTGTGCAAGCTTTGGGAAGACGTTGCCGCGCGCGCTCAGGAGGCGTCTGCCGGCGTGTGCGTCCACGAGGACCTGCCACTGGTGCTGCGCTCACTGCGGGACATCATGAGCACCGAGGTCGAGCGCATTCGTGTGGACTCTCGGGAGAACTTCCACAAGGTCCACGCTTTCTGCGAACAGTTCTTTCCGGAAATGACCGCACGGGTGCAGGCGTATTCCGGGGAGCGGCCGCTATTCGACTTCTACGGCGTCGAGGAGGAAATCCAGCGGGCACTCTCACGCAAGGTGGAGCTCAAGTCCGGGGGGTATCTGATGATCGATCAGACCGAGGCGCTGACCACCATCGACGTGAACACGGGTGCGTACGTGGGGCGGCGCAACCTGGAAGAGACCATTTTCAAGACCAACCTGGAGGCAGCCCAGGGCATCGCGCGCCAAGTGCGCCTGCGCAATCTCGGCGGCATTATCATTATCGACTTCATCGACATGCAGGACCCCGAACACAAACGCCAGGTGCTGCGGGCGCTGGAGAGGTGCCTCGAGAAAGACTATGCCAAGACCCAGATCAGCGGCGTCTCGGCACTGGGGCTGGTGGAGATGACGCGTAAGCGCACCCGCGAATCCCTGGAACACGTCCTCTGTGCCGCGTGTCCAACCTGTCAAGGTCGCGGTTTCGTGAAGACCCCCGAGACAGTCTGCTACGAAATCTTTCGTGAACTCATGCGGGAAGCGCGGCAGTTTGAAGCCGACCAGATGCTGGTGGTTGCTGCGCGGTCGGTCGTGGACCTCATGGTGGAAGATGAGAGCATGAGCGTGGCGGAACTGGAGGAATTCATCGGCCGACCGATTACGTTTCAGGCTGAACCCTTATATGCGCAGGATCAGTTCGACGTCGTGCTGATGTAGCGCGAAAGTCCGCCGTTGCCGCGCGTCTGCGGTACGGCCCCCTGGAAGCATCTCAGCATGACCTATGTCACACACAATTCCCCACCCCCGGGTTGCCAACACCCCGGGGACCGAGCGGTTGTCGGCCCGGCGCCATGCTGATGGTGTTTGTGCGCCCGCTAAAGCTGCTCCTGGGCGCAATCGCGGCGTTGCTGGTGCTGCTGGCGGTGGTGTTGGTGATGCTCCGCGTGGGTGTTCACTACCTCCCCGACTACCGAGCCGAGGTGGAGGCACGGCTTGGGGAGGCCATGGGCGAGGAGGTTCAGATCGACGAACTCCAGGCCACTTGGAGGTGGCGTGAGCTCCGTGTGGAACTCGGCGGCGTCCGCCTTGGGGACGCGGAGGGCGGGCTGTTTTTCGACCGCCTCGCGGTGAATCTGGATGTGGTTGCATCGGTGCGTCATTGGTCCCCACGTCTGCGTGACCTGGTCCTGGTGGATCCCAGGCTCACGGTGCAGCGCAATGCCGATGGTACGTGGCAACTCGTGGGTGTGGGCGTCGAGCCCCGCGCCGCTGCCCTGGAGGAGTTGGACATCCTCATGTCTTATCCCGGACGCCTGCGCGTCGAGGGCGCGCGCATGGATGTCCTGGATCAGGTCCATCGCGCGCGCTATCGCTTCAGCGACGTGGATGCCACCGTGGATGAGGCGAACGGGCAGCGCCGGCTGGTTGGTTCGGGCCAGTTGCCCCCGGCGTGGGGTGGAGGTGTGGATTTCATCGTGCACTGGCCCTCAGAGGCGGCGCAGCCGCTGACGCACGGGCCGATGGACGTCTATGTCCGCGGTGACGGTGTTGGCCGGGAGGTCATGGAGCACCTGCTCGGCGGTCCTGACGCGCCCCCTTACGTGTCGCTGGGTGGTTCCCTGGAACTCTGGGCGCGTTTTGGTGACGGCCTGCCCCAGCCCGACGGCGTCGATCGGCGTGGCGAACTGGTCATGCGCGCGGCCGACGGCGCGGCCGCCTTGCCGTATCTGTTCCGGGAGCCGATTGCGTTTCGGGAGCTCGAGGCGGAGGCCGACTGGCGTTGGTCATCCCAGGGATGGACGGTCAACGTCGGCCGCGCCCGGGTGGATAATGAGGACGGTATTGCGCACAGCCGTGTGCGTGTCGATAAGCAGCCCGATGGCTCACCATTCCTCGACATCCGCGCCAGCGTCGAAGGGCGCGCGGACAACGCGGGTAACACCAGTCGTTACTTGCCTGTTGGCATTATGCTGCCGGGACTTGTGGAGTGGCTGGATGAGAGCATCCACGGCGGTACCGCTACGCGGGCCGACGTGGTCTTCCATGGCCGCGCCCAAGACTTCCCGTTCGACGACGGTAGCGGACGCTTCGAGGTGCAGGCGGATGTGGAGGACGTGATGTTGGCCTACCAGCCGGAGTGGCCGCCCATCACGGGGCTGGACGGTGTCCTCCACTTTCACGGGCGCTCCATGCAGATCGACGCGACCAGGGGCACCATCAGCGGCGCCCGCATTCGCGACGCCCGGGCGCGTATCGAGGATCTTGCCCGCAGCCCGCTGCGGGTAGACGGTCGCGTCCGCGGTCCCGGCGATGCCTATCTCGATTTCCTGCGGGAGATGCCCCCGGCACGTGACATGCTGGAGGCCCCCCTCGGCGGGCTGCGCCTGGACGGCGAACACGATCTGGACCTCAGCATGGTCATTCCCTTTGATGACACGCCGATGAGCCTGAACGGTGACGTACGGCTGCGGGACGGGCGTGTGCGCCTGGGAGCGTCTAATCTCGCCGTCGAGGCGCTGAATGGCGAGGTCAGTTTCGACCAGCGCGGGATTCGGGGTGAGGGCGTCAGCGCGCGGTTTCTCGACAGTCCTGTTGTGCTCGACATCACGACCGACCAGGGTGACAGCGGCGATGAGCGCATCCGGCTGGCGGCCACGGCTGATCGCCTGGATGCCGGCCGTCTTGACACGGTGCTGACCGGCGGTGCGGCGCTGCTTCAGGGGGCGGCGGAAGCGCGCCTGACCGCGGACTTCCCCCGCTTCGATGCTGTGGCGCAGGCCGGTGAGCCGGCCGTCAACCTGGCCGCATCCAGCGCACTTGTGGGTGTTGGCGTAGCGCTTCCGGCTCCGCTGGGTAAAGAGGCCGCGGATGAGCGGCCTCTTGAGCTCGACGCGCGGATCAGCGCCGATGGGCTTGAGCCTGTGCGAATCCGGTACGGGCCCGGTGCGAACGCCATCGTGGACGCTGGCCCGGATGGTGCTCTGCGGCGGGCGGGACTTCGGTTCGGCGGCGAGAGCGCCACCCTGCCGGGGCCAGGCAGCATCCGCCTGGACGGCATGGTGGAGACGCTGGACGTGCCGGCCTGGTGGCGCTGGTATGGCGAGCACCGGGCCGGGGAGGGCGTTCACGGGGAAACGAGGCTGAGCACGCTCAATCTGACGATTGGGACGCTCATGCTCGGCGGCCTGACCTTGGAGGGGCAGCGCGTCGAAGGCGAGCGCGATCTCATCGGCTGGGATCTCGCACTCGCGGGCGAGAGCGCCCAGGGTACGCTGTTCTGGCCCGACTCCCCGAATCTGGCGGTGGAGGCCGATTTTGAACATCTGCGCCTGCCGTTACCCGAGGGCTTCACCGACGAGACCGAGCCCACGGATATCCCCGATGATCTCCTGGCCGACGTGAACCCAGGCAGCCTTTCCCGCTTGCGCGCACAGGTCGATGCGCTCGAGCTGGACGGGCGCCCGCTCGGTCGCCTGCAGCTGCTCGGCGCCCCCGAGGCGGATTCCTACGTATTGAGCAGCCTACTGCTGCGTGGTGACCACCACAGTGTGACAGGCCGGGCCGCGTGGTTTCGGGATCCGGAGGACCGCACGGAGCTCGAGCTGAATGTACACAGCAATGATACGGGTGGACTACTGTCCGGGCTGGGATACGAGGGGGTTATTCGCGGCGGCGGGGGACACGGCAACATTGATCTCCAGAGTCGCTCGGCGCCGTTGCCCCTCGACCTGGACACCCTGGACGGCACAGTGAGCCTCGTGCTGCGAAGCGGGTTTCTGACCCAAGTGGAGCCGGGAGCGGGGCGTGTCTTTGGTCTGTTGAGCGTTGCGAATTTGCCGCGCCGCCTCATGCTCAACTTCGGCGATGTGTTCGCGGAGGGCTTTGCCTTTGACCGCATCGATGCCGATTTCAGTATCAAGGACGGCGTGGCGACCCCGAGGGTACTGGTCATGGACGGCCCCGCGGCGCGGATCGAGGCCTCCGGTCCGGTCGATCTGGGCCAACGGACATACAATCAGACCGTGACCGTAACGCCGAAGGCCTCCTCGACGTTGCCGATCCTAGGGGGCGTTTTCGGCGGGCCGCCCGGCGCTGTGGTCATGTTCCTCGCCCAGCAGGTCTTCAGTGACGGCTTTGACCGCATCGCCCGCCTGCGCTACCGCGTCACTGGGCCGTGGGCCGACCCGGTCATCACGCCGGTTCGCCGCGCTCGGACGCCCGCCGCGGAGGCCGGGCCACCTGGTGTGCGTGCCCCGGAATAAGAACGGACGGATCCGTCCGGGACGGTGTGGCGCGCTGGGCGTACAATCGGGGCAAAGCGGATGAGGACGCCGTCATGACGAATACGAAGATCGATTCCGGTACGCGCGTCGCAGCCGTACAAATGGCTTCGGGCCCGCGGGTGAAGGCCAATCTCCACGAGGCGAGCCGCCTGATCCGCATGGCGGCCGACGCAGGCGCGAAGCTGGTGGTATTGCCGGAGAACGTGGCCATCATGGGCATGGACGAACGGGACAAACTCGCCCATATCGAGCCCGACAGCGGCGGTCCCATTCAGGATTGCTTCGCGCAACAGGCCCAGCGTTGCGGTGTGTGGCTGGTGGCGGGAACGATTCCCATGCGGGGGCGGGACCGCCATCGCGCCCGTGCCGCCTGCCTGGTCTTCAACAACCGAGGTGAGCGGGTCGCGCGCTACGACAAGCTGCATCTGTTCGACGTCACCGTGGAGGGCGAGGCCGCTTACCAGGAATCGGCCACCCTCGAGCCCGGGGACGAGGTTGTCACGGTGGATACCCCGTTCGGCTGTATGGGCGTTGCTGTCTGCTACGATCTGCGTTTCCCGGAGTTTTTCCGGGTCATGCTGGACCGCGGCGCCGAATTCTTCGTATTGCCATCGGCCTTTACCGCCCGCACCGGAGGGGTTCACTGGCGACCGCTGCTGCTCGCCAGGGCGATCGAGAACCAGTGCTACATCATCGCCGCAGGACAAGGCGGTTACCATGTCAACGGGCGCGAGACCCACGGCGACTCGCTGGTACTCGACCCCTGGGGTGTGGTTCAAGACAGCCTCTACCGCGGCTCGGGCGTCGTCCTGGGCGAGTTGGATCGGAATCGGCTCGCAGAGGTGCGTACCCGCTTTCCGTCCTTGAACCACCGGCGATTGGCATGCTCCCATGTCGTGGGCCCTGCCGAGTCATCGGCGAGTCCCTCGCCGCAATCGCGTTCCGCCAACCACGAGGCCTGAGACGACTATGGACCAGACGTTGTCGATTGCAACCGAGCGCCTGCTCACACCAGCCGGACTCAATGAAGCCTCCCTGGAGGATGTCTTCACCCGTCTCATGGGGCCGAGCATTGATGCGGCGGACTTGTATTTCCAGGCGAGCCGTCACGAAACTTGGGTGCTCGAGGATGGGCTGATCAAACAAGGCAGTCACAGCATCGATCAGGGTGTGGGCGTGCGCGCTGTGAGCGGGGAGAAGACCGGTTTTGCCTATTCCGACGAGATCATGCTGCCCGCGCTCATGGAGGCCACGGGTGCCGCCCGCGCCATTGCGCGCTCCGGCGGCAGCGGCCGCATTCAGGCCTGGCAGCGCGGCTCCGGGCTCAACCTGTACAGGTCCGATAATCCCCTGGATGCGATGGCCGATGCGGACAAGGTGGATCTGCTTCGCCGCGTGGACGCTGAGGCCAGGCGGCAGGATCGGCGTGTGGAACAGGTCATGGTCAGCCTGTCCGGCCTGCAGGACATTGTTTTGGTGGCCGATAATGAGGGGCGTCTCAGCGCTGACGTGCGCCCGCTGGTGCGGTTGAACGTCTCCGTCCTGGCTGAACAAAACGGGCGGCGCGAAAACGGCAGCGCCGGAGGCGGCGGGCGCCATGGTTACACGTTCTTTTTCGATGAGGAACGGGCCCTGGGCTATGCCCGGGAAGCGGTGCGGCTGGCCTTGGTGAACCTGGAGGCAGTGGCTGCCCCCGCCGGCACGATGCAAGTGGTCCTCGGTCCCGGTTGGCCGGGCATTCTGTTACATGAGGCCGTGGGCCACGGCCTCGAAGGCGACTTCAATCGCAAAGGCACCTCGGCGTTTTCCGGGCGTATGGGCGAGAGGGTGGCTTCAGAGTATTGCACAGTGGTCGATGACGGCACCGTTCCGGGGCGCCGCGGCTCCCTCAACGTGGATGACGAGGGCGTGGCCACGGAGTGCACGGTCCTCATCGAAAATGGCCGGCTTGCGGGTTACATGCAGGACCGCATGAATGCGCGCCTCATGGGGATGCAGCCCACAGGCAACGGCCGTCGGGAGTCCTTTGCGCATCTGCCCATGCCGCGGATGACGAATACCTATATGCTTGCGGGTCCCCACGACCCCGCAGAGATCATCCGATCCGTGGACCAGGGCATTTACGCCGTGAACTTCGGCGGCGGTCAGGTGGATATCACCTCCGGGCGGTTCGTGTTCTCGGCCAGCGAGGCCTACCTGATCGAAAACGGCCGCGTCACCCGGCCGGTCAAGGGGGCGACCCTGATCGGTAACGGGCCGGAGGTGCTCAAGCAGGTCAGTATGGTGGGTCACGACCTGGAACTGGACAGCGGTATCGGCG
Source organism: Aquisalimonas sp. (assembly GCF_007120195.1). Classification (GTDB taxonomy): domain Bacteria; phylum Pseudomonadota; class Gammaproteobacteria; order Nitrococcales; family Aquisalimonadaceae; genus Aquisalimonas. The sequence continues at coordinate 20,978 of NZ_SKOG01000237.1, read as the reverse complement.
TCTGCGGCAAGGAAGGCCAGAGCGTGCCTGTCGGCGTGGGTCAGCCCACGCTCAAGGTGGACGCGCTCACTGTCGGCGGGACCGAAGCGTGAGGCGCTTCGATGCGGGGCTACTCGACCGCAACACCCGCTCCCATACCGTGGTTTACGCAGGCGACTGCGCCAATTGGAACGGGCTGACCGAACAACGCAGAGGCGATTCATGACGACACCAACCGTTGCCCGTAATGCGGGGCTGCCCACCCAGGATGAGCTGGTACGGATTGTCGAGCAGGTGCTGGAGGAGGCGAGACGTATGGGCGCAACCAGTGCGGAGGCCGCGGTCAACGTGGGTACCGGGCTCTCCGTGCAGGTGCGCCGTGGCGAGGTGGAGACGCTGGAACATGAGCGCGACCGCGCTCTTGGCGTTGGCGTGTACTTCGGGCACCGCCAGGGGACGGCCAGCTCCAGCGATTTCTCAGCGGATTCCGTGCGAGAGACGGTGGCCGCGGCCTGCAGCATCGCCCGCTACACCTCCGAGGACCCGGCCCATGGGTTGGCCGATCCGGACCACTTGGCGCGGGACATCCCTGACCTGGATCTGGATCATCCCTGGGCATTGACGGTTGATGAGGCCATCGAGCGGGCCTTGACCTGTGAGGCGGCTGCGCTGGATACCGATGCCCGCATCAGCAACTCCGAGGGGGCCGGCGTTAGTACCAGCCGCTCACTGCGCGTCTACGGCACGAGCCATGGGTTTTTGGGAAGCACCGTTGGCACGCAGCATGGTATGAACTGCGTGGTGATTGCTGGCGAAGGCGCGGACATGCAGCGGGATTACTGGTACACGGTGGCCCGTGAGGCTGGTGCTCTGGAGACGCCCGAGGCCGTCGGGCGGCGCGCTGCCGAGCGCGCGGTGCGGCGCCTGGGCAGCCGCCAGGCGCACACCGGGCGCATGCCGGTGCTGTATGTACCGGAGGCGGCGCGCGGGCTGATTGGCCATTTCCTGGGCGCGGTGCGCGGCAGCAACCTTTACCGGCACGCCTCGTTTCTGCTCGATCACTTGGGTGAGCAGGTATTCCCGGCCCACGTCACCATGACCGAATACCCGCACCTGCCCCGGGCCCTGGGTAGCGCGCCCTTTGACAATGAAGGCGTCGCCACCGCCGAGCGCGTGCTCGTTGACGGCGGCGTGCTGCGCGGCTACGTGCTGGATAGCTATTCCGCGCGTAAGCTCGGCTTGACCACGACCGGCAACGCCGGCGGAGTGCATAATCTGACCGTGGCGCCGGGAGTACTGGATTTCGACGGCCTGCTGCGGGATATGGGTCGTGGCCTGGTGGTCACGGAGCTCATGGGGCAGGGCGCGAATCCAGTCACCGGCGATTACTCCCGCGGTGCGGCCGGATTCCTGGTGGAAAATGGTCAGCTGGCCGATCCGGTGGCGGAGATCACCGTCGCCGGTAATCTCCGTGACATGTTCCGTAACCTGCGGGCCGTGGGGACGGATATGGACACCCGCGGCAGCGTGCGCACTGGCTCACTGCTGCTGGACGATGTCGTGGTCGCCGGTCAGTGATCGTGGTTTCGACCCGCAACACACAGGATCGTCGGGCGCTCAGGCGTCCTCCATCTGCTTTTTGATGCGCTCGAGGTGCTTGCGCGTGAGCTCGTTGAAGCGCGGAGTGCTGCCAATGTCCTCGTAGATGGGGTCCCCGTGCTCGTCCTCGGCGATGACGCGCTGACCCTGCACGTAAGGAAAAGCGGCTTCCAGATCATCCAGGGCGGCGGACAGCAGGTCGGTGATCAGGTGCTCCTCCGTGCGACCGGGGAACATCTCGCGCAAGGCGGCCAGCTTGGCCGCATCATGCAGGGGCAGGTGGACGTTGTAGGTTTCGGCCGTGCGCGCTTCACTTGCCGACTCTTCCCAGGCTTCGATCAGTTGTTTGACCTTCATGGGCGTTCTCTCAAGGGCCTGCCATCGAAACCGGGCGCCATGCCCGCCGTGCTTAGTGCCGTGCTCAGTGTATCACTGGAGCCAGGCGGGGAATTGTGTATCGCGAAGTGATGAATGCGCCGTCATGTCTACTCGGATTCCTCAAAGCGGTCGTTGACCAGCGCCTCAAGCGCATCCAGTGCCTCGCAGGCGTCCTCCCCTTCGGCTTCCAGGGTCAGCGTGGTGCCGCGTCCGGCGGCGAGCATCATCATGCCCATGATGCTTTTGCCGTTGACGGTCTTGTCGTCCCGGTGCACCAGGATTCCCGCCTGGAAACGGTTGGCGATCGTCACGAACCTCGCGGCTGCACGGGCGTGCAGACCCAACTTGTTGATGATGGTGACCTCGCGAGTCGGCACGCGGTTAGCGCTCCCTTGCTTGTCTGTAGGTATCCATCAGCATGATGCCGTTTTTGCCGCCGGCGCGGGCCTTCTCAGCAAGTTCCCAAAGCTTGAGCCCCGGGTAATTGAAGATGCGCAGTAGCATGGGCAGGTTGACCCCCGCAATGACCGTAATGCGATGATTCCGGGCGAGCTGGGCGGCGATGTTGCCTGGTGTGGAGCCATAGCAGTCGGTGAGCAGGAGCACACCGTCACCACCGTCGAGTAAACGGATCAGATCAGCGCCCTGTTCGCAGAGCCGGTCGGGGTCGTCGTCCTGGGCGACATCCAGGACCCGGGTCTGGACAGGGCAGAAGCCGAGGGTTTGCCTGGCGGTTTCCAGGAGCTCGAAGCCGATGCGATTGTGGGTGATCAGCAGAATGCCGACACTCATGACAGCTCTCGGTGCCTGACACTGACCCGCTGGGCGCCGTCGTGAAAATGTGCGGCCAGGCGCTCGCAGAGGTAGACAGAACGGTGCTGCCCACCGGTGCAGCCGATGGCGACGGTCAGGTAGCTGCGATTCTCGCGTTTGAACGCCGGAATCCAGCGGGCCAGGAAGTCGCGAATGTCTGCGTACATGCTTTCCACGTCCTCGTGGGCAGCCAGGTAGCGCGCCACAGCCGCATCACGCCCGGTCTGTTGGCGCAGATGCGGCTCCCAGTGCGGGTTCGGCAGCACGCGCACGTCGAAGACGAAATCCGCGTCGCTGGGGACGCCGTGTTTAAAGCCGAAGGACTGGAACAGCAAAGAGAGTTGCTGATTGTGGCCAACCAAGCGTTCGCGCACCAGGTCGCGCAGTTGATGCAGGGTTGTGGCCGTGGTGTCGATGACCAGATCCGCGCGGGACTGAAGAGGCGCCAGCAGGTCGCGTTCGCGGGCAATGGCGTCGGCCAGCGGCAGATTGCCTGCGCTTAACGGATGCCGGCGGCGCGTTTCCGAGAAGCGTTTGATCAGTGTGTCCTCGTCAGCGGTGAGGAACAGGATCTCCGGGCGCATGCCCGTGACCCGTTCCAGCTCGGCGAGAATGTCCGGGAAGGCTTCCAGGTCATTCATGGGGTTACGGGCATCCACCCCGACGGCATAATAGCCGGTCGTCTCCGGGCCCAGGCTCGTGACATGCTGGCCGAAGCTCGAGAGCATGGTCACCGGCAGATTATCGATGCACAAAAAGCGGCTGTCCTCCAGGGTGTGCAGGGCGACTGTCTTGCCGGAGCCGGAGAGGCCGCTGACGATGATCAACCGTGTGCGTTCACTCATGGGTCGAGACCTCCGCTCAGGCATTGTGCAACGTCAAGTCGTGCCACTGCTTCGACCAGTAGGCCTACGGGCCGTTCCGGCGCCACGGGCAGGTGCAGGCGCCGAACCTGCACCCCTGCGAGGGTTGTCTGGTCTTGGCGGGGGGCCAGCCGCGGCCACTCTGCCCAGTGTGCCGGGTGAGACAGGTTTAGGATCAGGTCCACGGGTGCCTCCTGTCGCAGTGCCTGTGGCCCGAACAGCGCGGCAACGGAGCAGGGCCCGATCCCGCGTATTTCCAGCTGACCCGCCAGGGCCGTGGCTGCGCGCCCGCACAGTCGCCCCGCCTCGACCCGCAGCTCAACCGCATCGTCGGCGACCAGCTGGTGGCCGCGATCGAGCAATAGCAAGGCCGTTTCGCTCTTGCCGATGCCGCTTTCGCCGGTAAGTAGCAGGCCACGACCGTGGACATGGACCAGCACGCCGGGGATGGTTGTGACGGGGTTCCCGATTGCGCCCGGGCCTATGTCGCTCATCTGCGCTGCTGGTCCGACTCCCACTGCGTCAGCAGGCGGAATAAGCTCCGGGCGTCCCTGGCCTCACGCAGTTTTCTGCAGAAGGTCTGGTCACTGAACATCTCCGCGAGGCGAGCCAGGATCTGTAGATGCTCATCAGTGAAGTGCTCGGGCACCACCAAGGCGAACAACAGATCCACGGGCTCGCCATCAAAGGCGTCGAAGTCGATGGCATCACGGGTTCGCACAAACGCGGCCGCCGCCGAATCCTTGCCGTCCATGCGCGCGTGGGGCAAGGCGACACCGTGGCCAAGCCCCGTGCTGCCCAGCTTCTCCCGGCCGACGAGCTTGTCGAAAATGGTGTTTGCGGGTAGAGAGGGATCGGAGGCAGCGACCAGCTCGCTAAGCACTTCCAGGCCACGCTTCTTGCTCGTGACCTCAACGTCGCAGGCGACGCGCTCCGGGGTGATCAGGTCGGCAATCTTGATCATTGTTTTCCACGCAGGGTCATGTCTGCGGCATCCGTTCTTGGTGGTGGCCGCCCCCTCGCGACCACTGAGACTCGAACTCAGTCCTCGTCGCCTTCACCCTGGGCCTTGGCCTGAGCGCCCTCTGTTCGGCGATGGTCGGTGACTTTTTCCTTGTGCTTCTTCACCTGGCGATCCAGTTTTTCCACCAGGCCGTCAATAGCCGCGTACATGTCTTCGGCACTGGCATCGGCGTAGAGCTTCGCGCCGCTGAGCTTCATAGTCGCCTCTGCCTTCTGTCGGAGCTTCTCGACAGTCAGAATGACATGCACATTCACGACATTGTCAAAGTGGCGTTCCAGTTTCTCCATTTTGCTGTGGACGTAATCGCGCAGGGCATCGGTCAGGTCCAGATGGTGCCCGGTGACGTCGATCTGCATAAGGCCTCCTGCTCGATGAGAAACAAGTCAAGGAAACGCGTGTCTGTCTCCTCAAGCGATGCGCTTTCTTTCGTTGGATGACGCGATGGACATGGATTCACGATACTTGGCCACCGTCCTTCGCGCCACATCGATTCCGTCATTTTTGAGAATCTCGGCCAGTTTGCTATCGCTGAGCGGCTTGCGTGGGTCCTCCTCAGCGATCAGGCGCCGGATACGCGCGCGTATTGAGGTGGCCGAGCACTCGTCTCCGTCGACAGTGTGTACATGACTGGAAAAAAAGTACTTGAACTCGAAGGTGCCCCTCGGCGTGTACATATACTTCTGGGTGGTGATGCGCGAAATGGTGGATTCGTGCATGTCCACCTCTTCGGCGACTTCGCGCAGCACCAGCGGTTTCATGGCCTCCTCGCCGTGCTCAAGAAACGCCTGCTGGTGAGCGACGATGCACTCGGCGACCTTCAGCAGGGTTTCATTGCGGCTCTTGAGACTCTTGATGAACCAGCGCGCTTCCTGGAGGTGCTGGCGCATGGTGGCGTTGTCGCTGCCTTGGTCTCCGCGCCGAACCAGCCCGGCGTAGTAGCTGTTAACCCGGATGCGCGGTGCGGCGTCCGGGTTGAGTTCCACCCGCCAAACACCACGCTCCCTGCGGACGTAGACATCGGGGATCACGTATTCTGCCGTCGCGGTACCGATTTGGGAGCCAGGGCGTGGATCCAGTGAACGGACGAGATCCAGGATCTCTCCGAATTCTGCCTGGGAGACGCGCAACTTGCGGGTGAGTTGGTTGAGCTGCCGGCTGCCGAGGAGGTCCAGGTAGCGGTCCACGAGCAGGCGTGCCTCGGCAAGCCAAGGCGTGCCTTCCGGAAGCTGATCCAGCTGAACGAGCAGTGATTCGCGCGGATCCAGGGAGGCCACCCCCACCGGGTCGAAGCGCTGGATGAGATGGCGCACAGCTTCTACCTCGTCGGCTTCCACCCCGTCTTCGTCGGCGACGGCATCGCAGATTTCCGCGATGGAGATGCCGAGATAGCCGTCGTCGCGAACGCCATCGATAATTGCCTCGGCAATGGCCATGTCGCGCGCGCTGAAGTGGGCCAGTTGCGCCTGCCAGAGCAGGTGCTCGTGCAGCCCGCCGCCGCTTTCGGCCGTGCGGTTTTCCCAGGTCTCGCGCTGATCGTCGTCCGGCCCCGATGCGCTGTACGACGTGCTGCCGTCGTAAATGTCGTTCCAGTCGGAATCCAAGGGCAGGTCGTCCGGGATGTCGGACTGTTCCGCGGTGCGCTCTTCTGCAGCGGGTTCCTGTTCGGCGGTGTCAGCCCCATCGTCGCTTTCCGACTGTGTATCCATCGCGGTGTCACCGCGAGCATCATCGGGCTCCTCTTTGGCCTCGCCGTGATCCTCGCTTCTGGCGTTCTCAGGAGCCAGCTCGCCGCCGTCAACATCGTCGAGCTCGTCTGCCGGTTCCAGCATCCAGTTGGAGTCCAGTGCCTGCTGGATTTCCGTGCGCAGCTCCAGCGTGGACAACTGCAGGAGCTTGATCGCCTGCTGGAGCTGCGGCGTCATGGTGAGCTGCTGGCCGAGACGGAGCTGCAGCGACTGTTTCATTGGCAATGCCTCGTTCCTGCTACCCCATAGGGCTGCGGATCAGGACGAATGGGCTGTAGGGTTGAGTGCCTTCGCGCCATCTATCCTAACCGACTCCGTGTTGTCTTAGAACATTGGCCCAATATTTGCGTAACGTCCTGTCTCCGTGCCAGGGCCGCTTCGCCCGTGTCATTGGCCGCCACTGTTGGGTCAGGACACCAGTCGCCCCGTCCCACTTGGCTCGCGACGATCGCCCCGAAGCCGACAGGCTCCTGGCGGGCCGCGGCGAGCTGAAAAGGAGGCAGAATGGGCTTTTTCAGCCTCCTTTTACAGGCGGAAGTGCTCGCCCAGGTAGACCTCGCGAACCTGCCGATTGGCAAGCACCTCATCCGACGTGCCCTGGGCAATGACTTCGCCCTGGGCGAGGATGTAGGCCCGCTGGCAGATCCCCAGTGTCTCGCGCACGTTGTGGTCGGTGATCAAAACGCCGATATCCCGTTCCGCCAGATGCCGAATGATCGCCTGGATGTCCAGCACGGAGATCGGGTCGACGCCGGCGAAGGGCTCGTCCAGGAGGATGAACCGCGGGTTCGCCGCCAGCGCCCGGGCGATCTCGACCCGGCGCCGCTCTCCGCCGGAGAGGCTGATGCCGACCTGGTCGTGCAGGTGGCCGACACTGAACTCCTCCAGCAGCTCCCGGGCGCCCTCACGCCGCTGCTGTTTGTTCAGCTCCGGGCGCGTCTCCAGGATGGCGAGCAGGTTGTCCATCACCGTCAACTTGCGGAAGATGGAGGCCTCCTGGGGGAGGTAGCCGACGCCCCGGCGCGCGCGTATGTGCATGGGTAAATCCGTGATGTCGTTGCCATCGAGCTCGATGGCGCCGCCGTCCGCCGGAATCAGCCCCACGACCATGTAGAAGCAGGTGGTTTTTCCGGCCCCGTTCGGCCCCAGCAGTCCGACAACTTCACCGCTGGAGACCTCCAGTGTGGCCCCGTGGACGACCGTCTTGCGGCGGTACGCCTTAACCAGTCCCTCCGTGCGCAGCAGGCTCACTCGTCGGCTCCATTGTCCTCGTCGTCAGGGAACAGTCGGATCTGTACGCGGCGACCCGTCTCCGGTTCGCCGCGTGCGTGGACCAGGTCCTCGGTGACGTCGTACTCAATGCGTTCGCCTGTGAACGTGTTGCGGCCCTGGGTCAGCTTTGCACCCTTGAGCAGGATGATCCTTTCCGGACCCGTGGCGTAATACTCCATCCGCGGTGCTTCCGCCTCTATGGCCCTGCGCTCCTCGCCGCCGCGCTGGTTATAAATCGCCGGCTCCCCCTCGACCACGACATGGTCAAGGGCTTGGCCGCCCTCGCCCTCGCGCAAGTGAACGGTCATGCGGTCGCCGGTAATGCGCCGCGCTCCGCGGGTGAGAACGACGTTGCCAGTGTAGACGCTGACGCCGCGGACGTTATCGATCTCCGCGGTGTCGGCGTCGAGATCAATGGGCTGCGCTTGCGCGGCCACCATGCCCATGCAGCCCAGGGCGACGGCCAGGGCGGTGAAGCGCAGCAGGCGTGCAGCCGCGCCCGAACTCGGGCGCTGGTAGTGGCGTTCACTGCGGCGCATCATAGCGTCCTCGCACGTCGGAGATCAGCTCCAGGATTTCCCGGTCCATGTAGGCGCGCACGCCAACGGCCTCGACGCGGGCGCCTTCCCGCCAGTAAAGCGCGTGCTGATCGGTTTCCGCGTAACGCTCTTCTGGCTTCAGATAGACCTCGCTGGTGTCCACATTGGCGGGCAGATTGTCGGCACCTCCTGCACGCCGAATTTCCACATCGCCCTGAAGGTGGACGTCCTCCACGTTGTTCCACGCGCGGCCCCGTTCGGCACGCAGATGCCACGGCTCGCCCGAGTCCACGAAGTGCGTGATCCGGGGCGTTTCCATCAGCCACAGATCCTGACCCTGGAAGTGTTCCATGCGCGGCGAGGCAACCCGATAGGTTGCGCGGCCGTCCTCGTCGGTGGCGTTCATGGTGAAGGTCTCCATGACGTAGTCCGGGCGTTCCACGGTGTCGTCCGGATCCACGACGACGGGTTCATGGGTGTCCTCGTCCAGCACCCACCAGCCCACGACCACCAGCAGCGCGAGAACGACAATCCGGAATGTCCAGCGTCTATCCGGCAGCATACTCCTGGATCACTCCATCGAGTGCGCCCCGGGCCGCAAGCAGAAGTTCGGCGATCTCCCGAACGGCGCCCTTGCCGCCGGGGCACACGGTGACGTAATGGGCTTGTTCACACACGGCCGGGTGGGCGTTGCTCACGGCAACCGCGAGGCCCGCGCGTGCCAGCACGCCCAAGTCAATGAGATCGTCGCCGACAAACGCGGCATGCGCAGCAGCGATGCCCGTTCGGGCCAACAAGGTCTCCCAGGCAGCGACCTTGTCGTGCCGGCCGAAGTAGGTCAGCTCAATCCCCAGATCCACCGCGCGGCGGCGAAGCGGGGGTGATTCCCGCGCACTGATAATGGCGGTACGGATCCCGGCGCGCTCGAGCAGGCGCACACCGAGTCCGTCCATGATGTTGAAGGCCTTCACGACCTCCCCCTCGGCACCGTAGTAGATGGTGCCATCCGTGAGTACGCCGTCCACATCCAGCGCCAGCAGGGCGATGGCCCCGGCCCGCGCCCTCAGCGGGGCGTCCATGGCCGGTGCAAGATTGGCCCGCGCCCGCGCCATCACACGACCCCCGCGCGCAAGAGGTCATGCATATTGAGGGCGCCAACCACGCGATCGGCATCATCCAGCACGATGATGGCGTTAATCTTGTGCTCTTCCATGGTCTGCAGCGCTTCGGCGGCCAGGCTGCCGGCATGCATGGTTTTGCAGTTCCGGGTCATCACCTCAGCGACCATTGTACCGTGCAGATCCACGCCCTGATCCAGGCTTCGCCGCAGGTCGCCGTCGGTGAAGATGCCCATGAGGCGCGCGTCCCCGTCCATGACCCCGGTCATGCCAAGGCCCTTGCGGCTGACTTCCACGAGCGCGTCGCGTACGGAGGCAGTGGGCGGGACCCGCGGAATACCGTCGCCGCGATGCATGATGTCATCGATCAGCAGCAACAGGCGGCGGCCGAGTTTTCCGCCGGGGTGGGAGCGGGCGAAATCCTCGCGAGTGAAACCCCGGGCCTCCAGCAGTGACACCGCCAGGGCATCGCCCATGGCGAGGGCCGCCGTGGTGCTGGAAGTGGGGGCGAGGTTCAGCGGGCATGCTTCCTGGACTACGCCCACGTGGATATTGACCGATGCTGCCTGTGCCAGCGTCGATTGTGGCTTGCCGGTCAGTGTGATCAGCGGCACGGCGAGGCGCTTGATCAAGGGCAAAATGGTGATGATCTCGTCCGTCTCTCCAGAATTGGACAACGCCAGGACGACATCCTTGGTGGTAATCATGCCGAGGTCGCCGTGGCTTGCCTCACCGGGGTGTACGAAAAAGGCCGGCGAGCCGGTGCTGGCAAGGGTGGCCGCCAGTTTACCGGCGATGTGTCCGGATTTGCCCATGCCCAGAACAACGATGCGCCCTTCGCAACCGAGCATAAAATGACAGGCACGCACGAACGCGTCGTCGATCCGGGGTAGCAAATCGGTGATGGCCGCAGCTTCCGTCTCCAGCACCGCCTGGCCCAGGGAGCGCAGGCGTTCATCCGTAATGTGGCTGCGCACTTCGCCGGTCTTTAGGCTCATCGCTGATGCTCCGTTGAGGGTCACAGCATTATGCCTGAGAGGGCACATGCGCGGGATCAGTTCCCCTAACTCAGGTTACCGCGGAACCGACGAATAGGAGCCCCTGGTAGCTGAAGTAGATCACTAGCAGCGCCATGCCGAGCACGCGGGTGCCCGAAATTCGGCCCAGGCCAAGCACAATCAGGGGCAGTGTCAGCGCCGCCATGGTAAGCCCATCGCGCAGGAAGACCACCGGGGCGATGGTCAGGGGCTGGAGCAGGGCGGTGACACCCAGCACTGCCAGTAGGTTGAACAGGTTCGAGCCGATCAGGTTGCCGTACAGCATGCCGAGCTCCCGGCGGCGGGCTGCGGCGATCGTGGTCGCCAGCTCCGGCAGGCTTGTGCCCACGGCGACGATACTCAGCCCGATGACCAGCTCACTGATGCCTGCCTGTTCAGCCAGGGTGACAGCCGCCCAGACGAGCGCGCGGGCGCTGGCAAGCAGCACCAGCAGGGCCAGCAGCAGTTCGATGGTACTGCGGGCCGGGCCCATGGCGGCCGCGCTTGGGATGCCCGCCTGGGGTGTTGGTTCCCGTAAGCTCGCCCGCACCAGCCAGGCGAGGCTCAGTGCCAGGCCCAACATCAGCATGCCCCCCTCCAGGCGACCGAGATGAAGGTTGGCGAGCAGCACCAGCGTAACGGTGGTCGCCACTGTCAGCAACAACACCGTCAGCCCTTGGCCGGCGGCCTGGCGCGGCAGGGGGAACAGGACCAGGGTGACCCCAAGGATCAACCCCACATTGGCGATATTGGAACCCAGCGCGTTGCCCAGGGCCAGCTCCGGTTGCCCCTCCAGGGCCGCCAGGGCCGAGACCAGCAGTTCCGGGGTGGAGGTTCCGAAGCCAACGATCAAAAGCCCGACCAGGACGGGCGTCAGCCCCAGGTGCAGCGCCAGTGCCGAGGCCGCTGCCACCAGGCGGTCCGCGCTCCAGGCGAGCACGACGAATCCGGCCAGCAGCGTCAGCCAGGGAATGATCGCCTGCATCCAGCGGTCCTTTGGCGGTGGTTGTGGCCGGCATGGTAGCAGCCCTCATGACTGACCGCTCGGTCATTGACTCTGCGCAGGTGTTGCTCGATACTCGTTGCCGCTGCAAGCTGAACGCTCCCTGGACCCAGTTTATGGCCGACACCTTTGCCGACGCCGGCGATCATCTCGTGGACATCCGGGATCTGCATTTCTCGCGCGGCGAGCGGCTGCTGTTCGACGGGGTGGAGCTGTCCATCCGGCGGGGTGAAGTAACAGCGATCATGGGACCCAGCGGTACCGGCAAGACGACCCTGCTCAAGCTCATTGGCGGTCAGCTGCAGCCCGATCGGGGCACGATCCACGTGGAGGGTCAGCACGTGGCCGGCCTGTCGACCCGGGGGCTCTACAAGCTGCGGCGCCGCATGGGCATGCTGTTCCAGAGCGGGGCGCTGTTCACCGACCTGAGCGTGTTCGACAATGTGGCGTTTCCGCTGCGCGAGCACACCGATTTGCCCGAGCCGCTGATTCGGGATTTGGTCCTGCTCAAGCTGCAGGCTGTCGGCCTACGTGGCGCGCGCGATCTCATGCCTGCGCAGCTCTCGGGCGGTATGGCCCGACGGGTGGCTTTGGCGCGCGCCATTGCCCTCGATCCCACCATGGTGATGTACGACGAGCCGTTTACCGGGCAGGATCCGATCTCCATGGGCGTGCTGGTGGACCTCATCCGCCGCCTCAACGATGCGTTGGGGTTGAGCAGTATTATCGTCTCCCACGACGTGGCAGAGACAGCCCGCATTGCCGACCGGATCCACGTGCTCCACGGCGGCCGCATTGTCGAGTCAGGAACCCCCGGGGCACTCTACGAGTCTCAGTCTGAGTGGGTGCGACAGTTCATGCATGGATTGCCCGACGGGCCAGTGCCTTTTCATTACCCCGCGGCGCTTGGTTTCGATGAGGATCTGATGAGTCAGCCACGGAGCAGCCGCGGCGCATGGTAAACGGATTCCAGCGCCTCGGCGCCCGAGCCTTGGCCATCGCCGAGCGGTTCGGCCGTGCCTTTTTGTTCCTGCTGCGGGCCCTTGCGGGAATGCCCGCCCTCGTGTTGCGGCCCGGCCTGGTGGTGCAGCAACTGTACTCCGTGGGTGTGCTGTCGCTGGTGATCATTGTCGTATCCGGCGTGTTCGTCGGCATGGTGCTCGGGTTGCAGGGCTACACCACCTTGCTGAACTTCGGCGCCGAGCAGTCCCTGGGCGTGCTCGTGGCCCTGTCCATTGTGCGCGAGCTGGGGCCGGTGGTCACGGCGCTGCTGTTTGCGGGCCGCGCCGGCTCGGCGCTTGCCGCCGAGATCGGATTAATGAAGAGTACCGAGCAGCTCTCCGGCATGGAGATGATGGCGGTAGACCCTATGAATCGCGTCATCGCGCCGCGGCTGTTGGCGGGCTTCCTGGCGATGCCGCTGCTGGCGGCCATCTTCAGCTTTCTGGCCATCCTCGGGTCGTATGTGATCGGCGTCGGCCTGCTGGGTGTCGATGCCGGGGCTTTCTGGGGGCAGATGCAGGATGCCGTGGAGTTTCGCGAGGACATCCTCAACGGTGTGATTAAGAGTGTGGTCTTCGGTTTTGTGGCGAGCTGGATCGCAGTCTTCGAGGGTTATGATGCCGAACCCACCTCCGAGGGTGTCAGCCGGGCCACGACCCGCACCGTGGTTTACACCGCGCTGGCTGTACTCGGGCTGGATTTTGTGCTCACCGCGGTGATGTTTGGATGATGGGACGCTCAACATTTGCTGAAACCGGGAGCCGGCATGCGTAACAGACGACTCGTGGAGATCTGGGTAGGGGTGTTCGTGGCCATGGGGGCTGCGGCGCTGTTCGGCTTGGCCATCCAGGTCAGCAACGTCCAGGTCTTCGACGCCCGCGGTGGCTACGAGCTCGAGCTGCGTTTCGAGAATATCGGCGGTTTGCGGACGCGCGCTCCGGTGACGGTGGGTGGCGTACGGGTCGGGCGGGTTGCCGACGTGGAGCTCGATTCGAGCACCTACGAGGCGAAGGTGACCGTGCGCATCGACGAACGGTACGAATTTCCGGAAGATACCAGCGCCAGCATCTACACCTCCGGGCTACTGGGCGAGCAGTATATTGCCCTGGACCCCGGTGGGCTGGATTTCTATCTCCGAGACGGGGACGAAATCACATTGACACAGTCCGCTCTAGTGCTCGAGCGCATGATCGGACAGTTCCTCTACCAGATGGGTAATGACGATGACTAATAGACGCACGCAAATGGGTCGGCGTCGCCTTCACGGGCGCCTGGCCGAGCAGATGGGCGGTCTCATGAGGCGCAGGCTATTGGGCGTGACGCTGGTTGTGTTCGCGTTCCTGCTGCCAGGCGCAGCAGGGGCAGAGCAGCCAAACCCCGGGGAGATTGTCAAGGACACCACGGAGCGTGTTCTCGAGGAACTGCGTACCTACGAGAATAACCTTGAAGACGACCCGGATTTCATCTACGACCTGGTGCGCAAGGAAGTCCTCCCGCACTTCAATTTCCAGCTGATTACCCGCTTCTCACTCGGCCGTCACTGGAACCAGGCCTCCGCGGAGCAGCGTGAGCGCTTCACAGAGGAGCTCAAAACGCTGATGCTACGTACGTATTCCCAGCCGCTGCTCGAATACGACGGTGAAGACGTGCGCTACCACGCCGAGCGGGTGGACGAGGACCGCGGGCGAGGCTCCGTGCGGGTCGAGGTAGCGCAGCGCGATGGACCCGCGATTCCGCTGACCTACCAATTCCGGAAGCATGACGAGCACGGCTGGCAGGTGTATGACGTGGTGATCGAGGGCGTGAGCCTGGTAACCAATTATCGCGACACCTTCAGCAGTGAAATCCGCCGTAACGGCATGGAGGGTTTGCTGGAGCGCCTACACGAGCGTAATCGCCGCGGGGAAACGGAATTTTGAGCACGGCCCGGCTGCGCGCCACGGAGCGTGGCGACCGGCTGCGCCTGGAGGGGCAAGTGGATTTCACCACCGCGCGCTCGCTCTGGCGCGAGGGCACGGCCTTGCTGTCCGGCGATGGCGGTGTGACCATCGATCTTGCCGGGGTCACCCGAGCCGACAGCGCGGGCGTGGCGCTGCTGATTCATTGGACCCGGCAACAACGGGATCTCGGTGGTCGTATCGAGTTTGCTAATATACCCGATCAAATGCTTGCCCTCGCCCGGGTCAGTGGCGTGGACACCGTCTTGCCATTGGCCGACGACTAATGCGTGCGGGCAAGCATTGCTCCTCGCCCTTTGGGCTTTTACGCCAGGAGCCACGCCACGCATTGTCCGCGGCGCCGCGGGAGCGGGGCCACATCGGCCACTGAAGTACAGGAGTGACCGCCCGTCATGATGGACCCCCAGCACATTAAACAGCTGATCGAGAATGGCTTGCCGGACTGCCGCGCGCAGGTGGAGGGCGATGGCCGCCATTTCCAGGCCGTCATTGTCAGTTCGGCGTTCGAGGCGAAGTCACCACTGGCCCGGCATCGCCTGGTCTACAGTGTGTTGGAAGAGCATATCCACTCGGACCAGCTGCACGCATTGTCCATGCGCACGCTGACCCCGCAGCAGTGGGAGCAAGGCCAGACGTAAGTCCTCGCGCGCCGCGCGCCCTGCACTCGGAGCGGATACGGATTCATGGAGAAACTGATCATCAACGGTGGCAACACCCTGGACGGCAGCATCCGTATCTCCGGGGCCAAGAATGCTGCCTTGCCCATCCTGTCCGCCAGCCTCTTGGCCGATGGGCCGATGACGATCGGCAATATCCCGCATCTCCAGGACATCACCACCACCATGGAACTGCTGGGTCGCATGGGCGTGCGGCTCACGGTGGATGAGCGCATGGGCATCGAGGTGGACCCGACGACCATCGATAGCCTGTATGCCCCCTATGAGCTGGTGCGCACCATGCGGGCGTCCATCCTGGTACTGGGCCCGCTCCTGGCGCGCTACGGCGAAGCCGACGTCTCGCTCCCCGGTGGCTGTGCCATTGGATCGCGGCCGGTGAATCTGCATGTCGATGGGCTGATCGCCATGGGTGCCGACATCGGCGTCGAGGGTGGTTACATCCGCGCACGGGCGAATCGGCTGCACGGCGCGCGGATCGTCATGGATCTCATTACCGTCACCGGAACCGAAAACCTCATGATGGCCGCCACGCTGGCCAAGGGCACCACGGTCATCGAGAACGCAGCCCGTGAGCCCGAGGTGGTGGACCTTGCCGACTGCCTCATGGCCATGGGGGCGCGCATCCGGGGTGCCGGGACGGATACCATTACCATCGAGGGGGTCGAGCGCCTGCACGGCACCCGCTATCAGGTACTGCCGGACCGTATCGAGACCGGCACCTACCTTGTGGCGGCGGCAATAACCGGAGGGCGTGTGCATCTGCGCGATACCCGCGCCGGGCTCCTGGATGCCGTGTTGCAGAAGCTGCAGGAGTGCGGCGCCGAGATCCAGGTCGGTGAGGACTGGGTCAGCCTGGACATGCATGGCAAGCACCCCCGGGCGGTGAGCCTGCGTACCGCTCCCTACCCGGCGTTTCCCACGGATATGCAGGCGCAGTTCTGTGCGCTCAATGCGGTCGCGGACGGGTCCGCCACGGTGACCGAAACAGTGTTCGAGAACCGGTTTATGCACGTCCTTGAAATGCAGCGTATGGGTGCGGATATCCGCCTGGAAGGCAATACCGCCATCTGTCGCGGCGTCTCCACGCTCAAGGGTGCACCGGTCATGGCCACAGACCTCCGGGCCTCCGCGAGCCTGGTGCTGGCGGGGCTGGTGGCGGCAGGGGAAACGCAAGTCGACCGCATCTACCATATCGATCGCGGTTATGAGTGTATCGAAGAGAAGCTGGCACAGCTCGGCGCGGAAATCCGCCGTGTGCCTGCCTGACAGGCATCAGGACGGTTGAGACCATGACCGAAACGCTGACCATCGCCCTGTCCAAGGGACGGATCCTGGAAGAGAGCCTGCCGCTGCTCGCCCATGCCGGAATCGCGCCGCTGGATCATCCAGACACGAGCCGCAAGCTGGTGCTGGATACCAGCGACGCGGCCGTCAAACTCGTGATCCTGCGCGCCACCGACGTGCCCACCTACGTGGAATACGGCGCTGCGGACGTGGGGGTTGCCGGCAAGGACGTGTTACTCGAGCACGGTGGCGAGGGGCTTTATGAGCCGTTGGATCTCGGTATCGCCCGGTGCCGGATGATGGTCGCGGGCTTTCCCGGAGCCAACGCCGGGCGCGGCAAGGTCCGGGTGGCCACCAAGTTTGTCAATATCGCACGGCGCTACTTTGCCGAGCAGGGACGCCAGGTGGAGACCATCAAGCTCTACGGCTCCATGGAGCTGGCGCCGATGGCCGGGCTCTCGGATCTCATCGTGGATCTGGTGGACACCGGCAATACGCTGCGTGCCAATGGCCTGGAGCCTTTGGAGCACGTGGCAGAGATCAGCGCGCGACTGATCGTCAACAAGGCGGCGATGAAGATGAAGCATCGCCGGATCAAGGCGTTCACCCAGTGCCTTGCCGGCGCTGTTGGCAAGCGCGCAGCCTGAAGGAACGAGAGGCGTCATGCTGGAGATTACGCGGCTGAGTACAACCCAGCCGGACTTCTGGGAGAGCCTGGCTCGGCTCACCAGGGAAGCCGCCAACGAGACAGACGGTGTCGAAGAGGCCGTGACCGCCATTCTTGGGGCTGTGCGCCAGGAAGGCGATGCAGCCGTGCTGCGCTACACCCGTCAGTTCGACCGGCTCGACGTGGCTCGGGTTGCGGATCTGGCGATCGCGCCCGAGCGCCTGCGAGCGGCCTTCGATGGCCTGGATGACCAGGCCCGGGACGCACTCAACCGGGCCGCGGAGCGCATCCGGGCCTATGCCGAGCGCCAGCGTATGGAGTCGTGGGAGTATACCGAAGCCGACGGTACCGTACTGGGCCAGAAGGTGGCGCCGCTGGATCGCGTCGGGCTGTATGTGCCGGGCGGCAAGGCGGCGTACCCATCCTCGGTGCTGATGAATGCCGTGCCGGCCAGCGTGGCCGGAGTGGCCGATATTGTCATGGTTGTGCCCACACCGGACGGCGAGGTGGCGCCGCTGGTGCTGGCCGCGGCCCATCTGGGCGGAGTCACCCGCGTTTACGCCATCGGTGGCGCCCAGGCGATCGGCGCGCTGGCCTACGGCACCGAGACCATTCCGGCGGTGGACAAGATCGTCGGCCCGGGCAATGCCTACGTCGCCGCCGCGAAGCGTCGGGTGTTCGGACGCGTTGGCATCGACATGATTGCCGGTCCATCGGAGATTCTCATCATCTGCGATGGGCAGACAGACCCCGACTGGATCGCCATGGACCTCTTCGCGCAGGCGGAGCACGACGAGATGGCGCGGGCGCTCCTGGTCTGCCCGGATGCCTTCTACCTGGATCAGGTCCAGCACTCCATGGAGCGGCTGCTCCCCGGCATGGAGCGCTCGGAGATTATACGCGCGGCGCTTGCCAACCGCGGTGCGCTGATCTACGTGCGGGATTTGGTCGAAGCCGAGGAGGTCAGCAACTCCATTGCGCCGGAGCACCTGGAGCTGTCCGTGGCCCAGCCCCGCAAGATGGCGGAGCGGGTCCGGCACGCCGGTGCCATTTTCCTCGGTCGCCACACCCCGGAGGTGCTGGGTGATTATTGCGCCGGCCCGAACCACGTGCTACCCACCTCCGCGACGGCGCGCTTCGCCTCGCCGTTGGGCGTGTACGATTTTCAGAAGCGCAGCAGCCTGATTCAGGCGACCCCGGCGGGCGCTGCGGAGCTTGGGCGCGTGGCCGCCATCCTTGCCCGGGCGGAAGGGCTGACAGCCCACGCCGAGTCCGCGGCTTACCGGGTTCGCGACTATGAGCAGGAGTGACGCCCTGGCGCAGCGGATCACCCGGCTGGTGCGGCCCGAGGTACAGGCCATGCAGGCCTACCATGTGCCGCCCGCCACCGGCATGGTCAAGCTCGATGCCATGGAAAATCCCTATCCCTGGCCCGGTGAACTCCGGGAGGCCTGGTTGCAGGTGCTCGCCGAGGTGAGCATCAACCGCTACCCGGATCCCACGGCGGCAGTGCTGAAACAGCGCCTTCAGCGCGAGGGTGGCGTACCAGCCCAGGCGGGCCTGGTGCTGGGTAACGGCTCCGACGAGTTAATACAGCTCTTGGGTCTTGCCCTGGGGGGCGGTGGCGAGCGTGTTGTGCTGTCGCCGGGGCCGAGCTTCGTCATGTACCGGCTGATCTCCGGGTTTACCGGTATGTGGTTCGAGGAAGTCGCCCTGGGCGAGGGGGATTTTCACCTGGACACCGGCGCCATGGTGGCGGCCATTGGCCGACACCAGCCGGCGATCGTCTACCTGGCTTACCCGAATAATCCCACGGGGAACGCTTTTGAGTCTGCCGCCATGGAGGCGGTCATCGAGGCCGCGCCGGGTGTGGTGGTGGTCGACGAGGCGTACGAGCCCTTCTGTGGGCGCAGCTGGATGCCGGCCCTGGAACGTTACGAGCACCTGCTTGTGATGCGTACCGTCTCCAAGATGGGGCTGGCCGGTCTGCGCCTGGGTTATCTTGCCGGCCATCCCGATTGGATCGCCCAGTTCGAGAAATGCCGCTTGCCGTACAATATCAATGCGTTGACCCAGGCGAGCGCGGCGTTCGCCCTGGATCATGCCGATCGCCTGCGCACCCAAACGCAGGCGCTGTGCGCAGAACGGGAGCGCCTGTTTGACGCGTTGTCAAGGCGGCCGGGCGTGGCGGCCTGGCCGAGCGACGCCAATTTCATTACCTTTCGTACGGCGCCGGGGCGGGCCGCTGCCATCCATGGCGCCCTGCGCAACGATGGCGTGCTGATCAAGTGCCTGGACGGCTCGCATCCCATGCTCACGGATTGCCTGCGCGTGACGGTGGGCACCGCCGAGGAGAACGCCAGCTTCCTGCAGGCGCTCGATAGTGCCCTGGCGGGCTAGTCGCGGTGACGGGACACTAACGCTGCAGGTGCCGTGCAGCGGGGCGCTCCTGCACCGTGAGCTCCCGCTCGAAGGCTACACCATCGCGCAGCCCAGCGATGGTCACGGTGGTCTCTGGCTTGCGCTCGGTGATCCGCATCAGTAGATCACGACTGTTACGCAGCCGTTCCCCGTCCACCGACAGCACCACATCCCCTGGCACGAGGCCCGCATCGTCGGCCGGGCCGCCCCGCATGACGCCGGCGACCAGAACGCCGTCGCGGGAATCCAGGTCGAAGGACTCCGCCAGGGATCGGGTAAGGTCCTGCACCTCCACGCCGGCCCAGCCGCGGATGACCCGTCCTTCCTCGATGATGCTTTCCATCACGCCCTGGGCGAGCATGGCAGGGATGGCGAATCCGATGCCGTGGGAACCACCGGAGCGGCTGAAGATCGCCGTGTTGATACCGATGAGATCGCCATGGGCGTTGATGAGCGCACCGCCGGAATTGCCGGGGTTAATGGCCGCGTCGGTCTGAATAAAGTTCTCGAAGGTGGTCAGGCCGAGGCGGCTGCGCCCCGTGGCGCTGACAATCCCCTGGGTGACTGTCTGGCCGACGCCGAAGGGGTTGCCGATGGCCAGCACCACATCACCGACGCGCAGATCCTCGGAGCGGCCGAGTGTAATGACGGGCAAGTCGTCCATGTCGATGACGAGCACGGCCAGATCCGTCTCCGGGTCCGTGCCCACGAGCTGCGCTTCGCGGGCACGGCCGTCGTTCAGGGAGACCTGGATGGCGTCCGCCCCCTCGATGACGTGATGACTCGTGAGGACGTATCCGCTGTCGCTGATGATGACCCCGGAGCCAAGGTTGGTATCCGGCCGCCCCTGCGCCCCGCCGCGTTCGCCGAAGAAATCCGGGAACAGTGGTGCGTCGAACAGCGAATGGTCGCCGCGGCCGACGCGGGTCGCGGTGAAAATGTTCACCACCGCGGGAGCCGCGGCATCCACGGCATCCGCGTAGGACGCGGGGCCCGTGTTGCCAACCCCTTGTTCACCGGCGTCCCGGCCCGTGTGCGGGGCTTCCCGCACCGTCACCACGGGCTGCCCATTGTCGGACAGGCCGAGCATCCCGGGGAATAACCAGGTAATGGTAACCGCGGCAGCAATACCCACCAGGGCGTAAGTGATCAGAAACCGCAGGGTCCTTCGAGTCTGCATGTCTTCAGTCCGGCTCCGTCCGTGTAGAATCGGGTCGCTAACGGAACGGCTTGGTCAGTGGGCGGAATGATCCGCGTCTCCTGACTCGAGCGTGCGCACCCACTCCGCGAGTCGCTGGGCGGCGGCGAGAAGGCGTGGCAGGAGCGCGTCCAGCGGCACAACCACAGCGACGACGGCCCGCTTGGCTCTGATGCTGCGCTGTGGTGCCGGCACGCACCGCTGAGTCAGCGCATTAGTGTCCTGTAACCGAAATTCGTTATCTTTTGAGCTGCCTGTCCGGCCGTGGAGCAAGGCGCGACTCGCAGCCAATGGCCGTCGCCCTTGGCAAGAGGCGCAACACCGCTGCGCGGCCGGACAGGCGCTCCCGGAGGGCTTGCCGGTGCGCCTCCGAGGCGGTGTTGCCGGTCCTCGCCGTAGGG
>NZ_SKOG01000147.1 GCF_007120195.1 Aquisalimonas sp. | reverse complement strand
GGCCAGCAGCAACGCGTGGCCCTCGGGCGGTCCATCGTGATGGAGCCCGACGTCTTGCTGATGGACGAGCCCTTGAGCAACCTTGACGCCAAGCTGCGCATTCGCGTTCGCGCCGAGCTCAAGGAGATCCAGCGGGCGCTAGGGATCACGACCATTTATGTCACCCACGATCAGGATGAGGCGTTGTCGCTCTCCGATCAGGTCGCAGTGATGTCTGACGGGCGTTTGCAGCAGTTCGGCGATCCGTGGACCGTCTACTACGAGCCGGTGAACCGCTTCGTGGCCGACTTCGTCGGCTTCGCGAACTTCATACCGGCGATCGTCAAGGGCGGTTCGGGGACGCACCTCGAGGTGGACCTGTCGGGAAACACCCTTAGGTGCCGCATCCCCGGGGGTTTAGAGGGCGCATATGCGCCGGGCGAGGAGGTTACCGTCATGGTTCGGCCGGAGTGGTTCGACGTGGCCTTAGGAGAGGTGCCTAATGCGGTTGCGGCCGACATCGGCGCCTCGTTCGGCGCAAAGGTCAAGGCGAGCAGCTTTCTCGGCTCGCACGCGCAAGTCTGGGTGGAGGTGCCGGGACTGGAGGAGCAGCTGGTGGTCGACATGCCGGTCCACTCGCGTGCAGCACTGGCGGACGACATGCGCGTGACGCTCGGCATCGCGCACGACAAGGTGGTGGTGCTGCGTGATGGTGGCGGGGATGGTGCGAGCGCGGGCTCATAGCCCCTAGCTAGTTGATCGCTTCGAACCGGGCAATTCACCTTGTGCCGCATGTCCTACCACCTCGAGCCGGTCGAGGGGGGTGCAGCGCAAGTTTGACCTTGGGCGGATCATAGACCTCAATCATTGATCCGATCACAAGAGATTGTCTCACCCAAAGGCGGTGCGGCTAAAGCCAGGCGCTGCAGCGCCTCTATGTTCGCCAGGAGCGAGAAGTCGCTAGATTATGCAAGAAGCCGCGACTCGAACTGGCAGTACTACCTCTGAGCGATTCACCGCCCTGCGGTGGGGGTCCGGCTTCATGCCGGGTCCATTGCCCCGGCGATGATCGGCCACACTGACACGCCTTACACCCCTTCGGCGGGCAATAGGCGCCCTCCTTGCCGCACGTCGCCCGTTCGATGGGCTTGAAGCGTGCGGGCAAAGCGATTGGCACCATGCGTTTCGCCGCTCAGTTGGGATGAAATGCTTTAGCAGACCGATTACGACAGGCTAGGTGGCCGACTGCGGATGCTCTCAAGGGCTCCAGTGTGTTAGCGACGGCCCTCTGATGGGTCCCGAAGAGGACGTATTAGCAGTTGCTCCGCGTTCGGCTAAGCTCGCGTAATCGCCTTTTTGGGGACTACTCTGTCCCCCCAGTCGACTCGCGACCGCATCACTGGCCACGTTGCTAGGCCCCTCACAGCGACTTAGAAGCTGCGGCCCGTAGTCTGCTGCAGGAAGCCCATCAGCGTCCCCGGATGCCTAATTGCACGCATAGACCGGCGGCTTGACTCTCCCCCTTTGTCGCCGCTGCTTCGCGGTATTGACAGAGGGCGAGTAGAGGAGTAGCATTTGCGCACACCAGCGAGCTTTCCATCACGTCGGATTCGAACCCCAACTGCAACTGGTGCCGAGCCTAGCGGGAGACGACACCTTTCGCTTCCGCAGGCGGATTGGAGGTTCCATTCCATGCGCCGCGCAGCTGACCTGCGACACCGGTAGCTTGGCCGGCGCAGGCTCCTATCGCAACAGCTTGAGGATTCGCATCCGGAGGTACCTGCCCTCGTGCCTGGGCGACTTGCGGACCAGGCAGAAAAGGACGCCCGTTGTGGATAAACCGACGTACAGTCTCCGTCTGCATATGTATAGACTCAGTCTCTGCCTGCTGGCGCTGCTCTGCGCCAGCGGCGTCGGACTTGCCCAGCACAGTCCGCCGCCTGCACTGGGCCCTCCGCTCGCTTCGCCCGACGACGGCTATCTTCCGCTCTCCGTCATTCGCGGGCTCATCGAGGCCGAAGGCGACGAGGTTATTGCCGACAACAACTTAGCAAGCGAACACAAGCTGAGCTGGGCCGGCGGTGCCCGACCAAGCGAGTGCGGCTACGATTGCTTCGGTCGTCCGTTCATGAGTATGACGCGCCATCTGAATCAACCAAACGAGAACGTCGTGCAGGTCTTCGGGCGACTCCAGTTTGATCTCGACATCAGCGGCTTTCCGTTTGATCGGCGCGTCGTGTCCAACTTCACCGTTCGTGCCAGCTGTCATGGATGGGCGCATGGCGACGGCAACCTGCGCATTGTCGTGGAGGTCCAGCCGCCGTTCGTGGCCGACGGCCTAGGGGTTATCGAAACGGTCTTGGACTTCATCCTGTCGCCACTCGACCTCTCACGACGGATCAATGATCGAGTCAGGGCTGCCCTGGGGCCGGGCGGGGTTGCCCTGCAAGATTTGCCGGCGCGCTGCCGGACGCTTGGCGCGTTTGACGCCGGTTTTGCGGAACAAGACGGGATTGTCTGGGACGCGCCGGTAACGGCTGGCCTGCCGCAGCTAGGGCACACCTTTGTCGGCGAACCTATCACCGTTCGGTTTGAAAGCATCAGGCGTCAGCACGTACTGACCAACGTAGACCCAGTACAGCCCTTAACCTTCGAGTTCTACGTAAACCACGTGCATCTCGGCGTTCCCAATGTCGGCGAGTTGGTTTTGGCACCAGGCGAGACGCTGGTACTCGACAATGCGGCGATCGCCTTGCCGGTAAGCGACCTTGAGGCGCTGCTTGTGATCGTCGCGGACAGCCTAGGCGGGGCTGGCTGGGAACTCTTTGAGCGTGGCGACGGTTTCACGGGTGGGCGGCGCACGCTTCTCACGCACCGCAACGAGCTCGTGCCGGCAGACCAACTCGGCCCCGGCCTTCCGCCCCTGCCACCTGATAGCCAGCGCCCGGGTTCTGCGCGGCCGCGGACAATCGATGTCCACGAGTTCCGGATCACGTATACGATTCGAGTGGGCTTTGAGGTAATTGGCGACTAGCGCGATAATTGGGCCAGACCCGGCATGCGTTGATCCGGTTCGTACGCGCCATAACGCTCAAACCATGTGGCGCAGTGCCAACGCAAGGACAGCGCTTTGCTGCGTTTCTAAGACAACATGGGGTGCCCGTCGGGGTGGTATCAGAGCGCCTGGCCCACGCTAGGGCGGACATTACCCTGAACATCTTCCGGCACCTGTATGAAGTGGAGCGGCAAGCAACGGCACTGGGCACTGAGTCTCACTGACCTACTGGGCCGGCAGGAGCGGACGCGGTGACCTGAGCCGTCATGGTATGAATCCTGGTACAAATCGGCAACCCGGGCTCGCTCTGAACCCGGGTTTTTCGTCCCTGACTGGTGGGCGGTACTGGATTTGAACCAGTGACCCCTCGCGTGTGAAGCGAGTGCTCTCCCGCTGAGCTAACCGC
>NZ_SKOG01000274.1 GCF_007120195.1 Aquisalimonas sp. | reverse complement strand
TCGGCCTGAGCGGTTATGCTAGCGCTGGCGCAGCGGCGCGTAATGTTCGAATGCGTTTGATGCAAGGAGATGCGTCATTGCAGCAGGATTTGGACTATATATTACAAGACTTGACCCCTTATCCTTGACCCCTTATCCTTATCGGGAGGACGATCGGGATGAGTGTTGCCGGATTTTCGTCGCTGGTCAGCGTGGACTGGCTGACCCGCCACCTTGATGACCCCGGCGTGCGCGTTGTCGATGCGAGCTGGCATTTGCCGAGCACGAACCGGGATGCGGCGGTGGAATTCGAGCAGGGCCATATCCCGGGCGCCGTATTCTTCGACATCGACCGGGTCGTCGACCCGAAGGCCGAGCTGCCGCACATGTTGCCCGCGGAAGAAAACTTCGCCCAGGCCGTCGGCGCTCTCGGCATCGGCAACGACAGCCATGTTGTGATTTACGACACCTACGGCCTGTTCTCCGCGGCCCGGGTGTGGTGGATGTTCCGGACCTTCGGCCACGAGGCCGTGGCCATCCTCGACGGCGGGTTGCCGGCGTGGATCGGTGCCGGCATGACCCTGGAGGCGGGTCAGCCGTCAGTCCAGCCACGAACATTCAGCGCACGCTTCGCCGGCGAGCGGGTCTGGAACCTCGCCGACATGCGGCAGAATCTCGACTCCGGTGAGGCGGCCATGCTCGATGCGCGACCGGAGGACCGTTTCGCCGGCCGCGCCCCCGAGCCCCGCCCGGGCCTGCGGCGCGGCCATATTCCCGGCTCGATCAATGTCGCGTTCCATCACCTGGTCGACCCGGCCACGGGCCGAATGCACGGCACCGACGTGCTCGCGGAGCTGTTCGCAGAGACCGAGGGCCGGCCCGTCGTCTGCAGTTGCGGCAGCGGCGTCACCGCCTGTGCGCTCGCGTTCGGCCTGCACCGGCTGGGCCGTGACAATGTGGCGGTCTATGACGGCTCATGGGCGGAGTGGGGTGCGCGGGACGATACGCCCGTGGACAAGGACGCCTGAAGGTCGAGTGGAGGCCTGCAAAGCTCCCACCGAGACGGTGACGCCGGGTCTCGTTTCTGGCCCGGAACACCAGCGCGCGCCTGATGAGTGTCCGCCTTATTCACGGAACACGACGACAAACCACCGACGTGTCGCCCGGGACTGCACGCGACTCCGCGGCAGCCACCCGACGCACGGCAGAAATGGATGCCGAGCACTGGAGAGGCCGAGATTGAGCAAAACGGCCGACAGGTCAAGGGTTCGTCACCTCCCGCCGCGCTGCTGCCGCGCGGTGGTAGCGACTCAGACGTGTTCCGCGCCGACTATGCCCAGCAGCACCAGCGCCGGTAGCAAGACCGTGGCGGCTGCCACCGTCGCCGCGAATCGGGGCCAGGAGAGCACACGGGCAGCGCCGAACAGAAGAGCGATGCCACCCCCGCCGCCCAGTACCGTGTTCGCCGGCAGGTTGAGTAATACGGCCAGCCCGAGCACTGGCGCAAGGGATTGGCGTCGCCCGGATTGATCATGCTGGTGCGTCACCCGCCTCATGAGCCGTTGCACCCGGGGCCAGGACCGCCAGGTGGTCGTATTGGCAAGGTGGGCAACGGCGAGGTCTTTGCCAAATTGGCGCCCCAGCAGGTAAGCAAGGTTCAGCCCCACAAGGGTCGCGAGATACGCACCGATGGCCCCCGGCCCGCCGAAGAGCACCATGATGAGCAGCCCGATTTCCACGGAAGGAATGAATGGCACAACGAGTAACACCGCATAGATCACACAAGCGGCGACCAGGGCCAAGGTGCTGCCAGTGCCCGCCATGAGCCATGCCGGCGGCTCCGTCCCGAGCTTGAGTGCGACGACGAGCAGGCACAGCAGCAACACGCCAATCCGAACCGAGCGGGCCAGGTGCCTTCGGGACGCTAGCGGGTTTGGCGTTACCAGCTTAGCGCGGGTGTCCATGGCACCTCCTGGCCCGACCGACGGAGCAAGGCGGGGCACCCCCGCCTTCAGCTGCGATTAAGGCCCCCCGCGGGCACTACTCGCGGGGGTCATGCTCCGGGTTCACGTACTCGATTCCCCAAGGACCGTCGCCGTGGAGCTGGATCACCGTCTCCTCCTCGGTGTATCCGAACATCGGCTCGCCCGGGGCCATGATGGCCACGGAACCTTCGGTCAGGGCCTTGGTGGCGTTCCGATCGAACTCCTCGCCGTGGGCGAAATGGAATGTACCGGAGATCACCGTGACCCGCTCATAGGCCGGATGGGTGTGGGGATGAACGACATAGTCCTCCGGCAGTTTGAGGCGGAACGTGAAGGGTTCGGTCTCGCTCAGGTCACCCTCGATCACTGCCATCTGGGCATCGCCTTCCATGGAGCCGACCTCACCCCATTCCAGCTCATCCGGGGTGACGAACAGGTGTCCGCCGGAGCCCGGTTCGTAGTGGTTCTGGTCAGCCCCGGTCAGGTTGGCAAAGCCGAGACCAAGGGTGAGCGCGGTGGCGGTTGCGATCGTCGTTGCGGTTTTCATGATTGCATTCCTCCTTTTTGCTGATGCTCTCTTGCTTACGCTGGCTTGGTGGCCAGAAGATTGATGCTCTTGACGCCGTAGCTGCGGCTGGCAGCCACAGCCTGGTCGGTCAGGAACTGGTACTGGCTGTTGTGCTCGACCTGGCGCACCTGGAGCCCCGCTGCCGTGATGCCGGCCTGGTACTCGTCCTGTTGCGCGGCGCCGCCAATACACGCTGCCCAGAGCGTCGCGTCACACTTCACCTGCTCCGGCAGCCGGCTCTCGGAGACGATATCGGCGATCGCCAGGCGCCCGCCCGGCTTCAGGACCCGGGCGGCCTCGGCGAAGACGCGCGCTTTGTCGGCGGAGAGATTGATGACGCCGTTGGAGATAACGACGTCAACGCTGGCATCGTCGAACGGCAGCGATTCGATATAGCCGGCATGCAGCGACACCGTGTCGAAGCCCGCCGCATCGGCCAGTCGCTGCGCCTTGAGGCGCTGTGCCTCCGTCATGTCCACCCCCAGCACGCGGCCATCGGGGCCGGCGTAGAGGGCCGCCAGGAAGACATCCAGACCGGAGCCGCTGCCCAGGTCGAGGACCACGTCGCCGGGCTGGATGCCGGCGATCCCCACGGGGTTGCCGACACCGGCGAAGGAGTCGATGGCCTCGGCGGGGATGCGGTCCAAGTCCTGCGGCGGATAGCCCAGTTCCTCCGCCAGGCCGCGCCCCAGGGCGAAATGGAAGTCGCCGTGGGGGTTCTCTGCGACCTGGTGGTACATGGCCTTGACTTTCTCTTCCAGTGCCTGCCGATCCACGGCAGCGGTTCCGATTGCCTGTGTGCTGGTCGCCATGATGTGTGTCCTCTGATTCGGTTGCTGAGCCCGGGGCACTGTCCCCGAGGTAGTCGCCAGGACGCATGGGTCGCTCGAATGGTTCCCGCCGTTCAT
>NZ_SKOG01000247.1 GCF_007120195.1 Aquisalimonas sp. | reverse complement strand
CCCGCGACGAGCGCCCAGAACGGCCCGAGAAAGGTGCCGGCGGCCGCCATCAGCTTGACGTCGCCGGCGCCGGTGGTGCGCATTAGATAACCGGGGAGCAGGATGGCCAGGCCGACGGCGAGGCCGGTGACTGCCGTGACCAGCCCGGTGGTGCCGCCCAGCATTGCCTGTGCCGCTACGCCCATCGCCGCGGCACCGAACGTGAGGGCGTTGGGAATGCGCCGTTGGCGCACATCGAACGCAAGCGCCAGCCAAACCACGCCGAGCAGCAGCACGGGGAGCAGGGATTCGGCAGCGTCGACCCGGGTCATCATTGGTTGTCTCTCCCACCCTTGAGGGAAAACCAGGGGAGGCCCAGGCCCCGCCAGCGCCTCCCCTGGACCGTTTGCTTACTTAGGTCCCGTCGTAGGTCGGATCTATGACGTCCCGCAGAGCCTCGAGATGAGTCTGCACGTGCTCTCCGATCGTAAAGAAGATCCCAGCACCCACGGCCACGATGAGCCCCGCAACCAGGGCCCACTCCACGACCTCCGTGCCTTCTTCCTCGCGCAGAAAGCGCTGCATTCCAACCAAAAGCTTGTGTTTCATGGGTCTTACCTCCAAGTGAGTTGTCCAGGCCCCGGCCGCCGCGGGCGGCCCGCCTGGCGGGGAGAAATGCCCCGTGACTCAGCCTGCCCGGTCCGGGTCGTGTGCGCTTGGAGTATCTTGCAGTGCGGTAGAACTATCTTGCGCGGCGGCCGTAAGGCCCCGGTGGCAAAGGCCTCCGGCAGGGACGCTACACTGCAGCTATGGACAGCGAGCACGGGATGAGGCCATGACGGCGGCGGGTGGCGCGATCGAGGCGGTCTGTCTGGATGCCGCGGGCACGCTGTTTCGCCCCCGCGAGGCGGTGGGGGCGATCTACGCGCGCTACGCCGTGGCCCACGGGCTGTCAGCCTTCCCGGGGCTCGCGGCCACGCTGGAGGCCCGCTTTCGGGCGGGGTTTGCGGCCATGCCCGCGCCCGCCTATCGCCCGGGCGCGCCCGCGCACAATGCGGCGGTGGACCGGGCGTGGTGGGGGCAGCTCGTGCGACGGGTCATGGCCGATCTTGGCCCACTGGAGTTCGACGCGTTCTTCGACGCCGTCTACGCCGCCTTCGCCGACCCGGCGCTGTGGTGCACCTACCCGGAGACGCTGGCGGTGCTCACCCGGCTGCAGACCGCGGGGGTGCCGACCGCCATCGTCTCCAACTTCGACGCGCGGCTGCTGCCCATCTGCCGCGGCCTCGGCCTGGAGTCGCGGGTGGGTGCCATCGTCTATTCGGCAGGGGTCGGCGTCGCCAAGCCGGATCCGGCCATTTTCCGACACGCCCTGGAGCGTCTGGGCGCAGTGGCGGATGCCACGCTGCACGTGGGCGACTCGTTCCGTGAAGACGTGCAGGGGGCTCAGGCGGCGGGGCTGCATGCCCTCCACCTGCAGCGTGCCGGGGCCGACGCTGGGCTCGCTGCCGACAGCGGCATCATCCACGATCTGGCCGGATTGCAGCGGTTCGTCCTGCGTTAGCGCAGGCAGGTGTCTCTGCAGGAGATTATTATCGTCGACAATGCCTGCGCAGAGACCACCGTTTTCCTGCGGCGCTGCGGTAAGGCCGCGCAGGAAGTGGCGCTGCGGTGGCGAGCTGCGGGCGCAAGACCAATGGCAGGCACCGTGGCAGCATGCCCCAATTGCGCCCATGTTCCCGCTCTTGCCACTGGCTGGGCGTTTTCGCCGGCTGTCCTGGTCCTGGTAGCGGCGGCCGGGGGCACGGCGAGTATCCCAACACTGGCAGCCGAGGGCGTCACCATGGAAAATGGATCTACGCCGTTCGGCTACGCCGACAGTGCACTGCGAACGGTAGATCGGCGCTGGCAAACAGCTCGCCAGCAGAGCTGATCGGCAATGCGAGAGCGGGAGCGATAGGCTCATGATCGCAGTGACCATCGCCTGGACGGAGGCTGACAGCAGGAGACGCTCATGTCCGAACTGGAGCGCAGCTTTGTCGTGGGATCAACGGAAGTTCCGTTGCTTGAACATACCATCGGTGAGCAATTGGACCGCTCGGCGGCCCGCTGGGGTGAGCGCGAGGCGCTGGTTTCCGCGCACCAGGGCGTTCGCCTGAGCTACCAGGCGCTCAAGGAGCGCGTGGACGCCTACGCTGCGGGAATGCTGGCTTTGGGGCTGGAGCGCGGTGACCGGCTCGGTATCTGGTCGCACAACAACTGGGAGTGGCTGGTCACCCAGCTCGCCACCGCGAGGATCGGGGTCATCCTGGTCAACATCAATCCGGCCTACCGGCGCTCGGAGCTCACCTTTGCGCTGAACAAGGTCGGCTGCAAGGCGCTGATCAGTATGCCGGCGTTCAAGACCAGCGATTACGTGGACATAATCCAGAGCATTGCCCCCGAGCTCGCAGACAGCGAGCCCGGCCGTCTGCAGGCGGCCAAGGTGCCGGAGCTGCGGCTGGTCGCCACCTTGGGCGAGCAGCACCATTCGGGCATGCTGCGCTTTGTCGATCTTCCGGATCACGCCCGTCAGCAGCACGTCGATCAGCTCGGGCGCATCGCCGGCGAGCTGGACTGCAACGACGCGATCAATATCCAGTTCACCAGCGGCACCACCGGCAGCCCCAAAGGCGCGACCCTCACCCACAGGAACATCCTTAACAACGGCTTTTTCGTCGGCGAGACCATCCGGCTGACCGAAGCGGACCGGCTGTGTGTGCCCGTGCCGCTGTATCACTGCTTCGGCATGGTCATGGGCAATCTCGCCTGCCTCACCCACGGCAGTTGTGTCGTCTACCCGAGCGAGGCGTTCGAACCCGAGGCCGTGCTCAGGACTGTGGCGGCCGAGCGCTGTACCGGCCTCTATGGTGTGCCGACCATGTTCAATGCAGAGCTTGCCCACCCCGACTTCCAGACGTTCGATCTGGGGTCCCTGCGCACCGGCATCATGGCGGGTTCACCCTGCCCGGTGGAGGTGATGAAGCGGGTGATCAACGAAATGAACATGGGCGAGGTGACTATCGCCTACGGCATGACCGAGACCAGCCCGGTCAGCTTCCAGAGTTCGGCCACGGACCCGGTCGAACGGCGGGTGTCCACGGTGGGCCGGGTGCACCCCCACCTGGAGGTCAAGGTCGTCGATGACGCCGGCAACATCGTCGCCCCCGGCGAGCCCGGCGAGCTGTGCACGCGCGGCTACAGCGTGATGCAGGGCTACTGGGGTGATGCGGAGAAGACCGCGGAGGTCATCGACGCGGAGGGCTGGATGCACACAGGCGATCTGGGCGTCATCGATGAACAGGGGTACTGCTCGATCATTGGCCGCATCAAGGATATGGTCATCCGCGGCGGCGAGAATATCTACCCCCGTGAGGTGGAAGATTTCTTTTACACCCATCCGGCGGTGGAGGACGTGCAGGTGGTCGGCGTGCCGGACAGCCGCTACGGCGAGGAGCTGTGCGCCTGGGTTCGCTTGCGATCCGGCGCGAAAGCCACGGAGGAGGAGCTGCGGGAGTTCGCCCGCGGGGAGATCGCCCATCACAAGATTCCGCGCTACATTCGCATCGTTGACGAGTTCCCGATGACCGTCACCGGCAAGATCCAGAAGTTTCTCATCCGCGAGCAGATGGTCGAGGAGCTGGGACTCGATGGCGACAAGAATGCCTGAGCGTGGCGCTGCGCGAGCGTGGCCCGACAACAACCGCATCACCCCAAACGAGAGGTCCGCAGTATGGCAATAGAAGACCGCTTTTCACACATCGTGCTGGCGACCGACGGCTCCGAGCAGAGTCAGCGGGCAGCCCGGGTCGCCGGCAGCGTCGCGTCGGGACTGGGTTTGCCAGTCATCGTCCTGACAGTGGACGACAAGGACGAAGAGATGCCCGCCGAGCTGGCGGCCATGAGGACCTCCCGGAAGGACATCAAGGCGGGTCGCAAGGAACACTTCGCCGAGATCGCCGCGAATGCCAGGAAAAAACTCGAGGAACAGCAGGTCACGGTGGAAGAGATCGTCACCGAGGGCGATCCGGCCCAGACCATCATGCGCGTCGCGCACGACTACCCGGCACCGATGGTGGTCATTGGTCGGCACGGTCACACCGGTTTTCGCGAGCTGCTCATGGGCAGCGTCAGCCACAAAGTCACGCACACAGCGGATTGTCCGGTGCTTGTGGTGAATTGAGGCGGCTGCGCCCGCTCGGGTACCGGCAACACGGGGCATGTGCCGGCTCGTCCCGCAGGTGCGGTCCCCGCGGTAGCAGGCCACCACGGTGGCAAGCGCTCGGATGCGCAAGGGATCCCGCGCCAGCCTGGGGCTGGCGCGGGGGTTGGACGGGAATGGCCGCAGGCATCCGCTGGTTGATCGCTACAAGGCAATGCGCGTGCCCAGCGCCAGCAGAAATGCCGCCAGCCAGGCCGGATGCCCGGGCCAGGCCGGGCTGGTCACCAGATTGCCGTCGGTCTCAACCGCATCGACGGCGATATCGGCATACCTTCCGCATGCGAGGCGCACCTCGGCGGCACAGGCCGGGTAGGCAGCAACGCGCCGCCCCTTCATGACGCCCGCGCCGGCCAGGATCTGGACGCCGTGGCAGACCGCGGCGATCGGCTTCTCCATGGCGGCGAAGTGGCGCACGATGTCGACCACCTGCGGGTCCAGGCGCAGGTACTCGGGCGCGCGTCCGCCGGGGACCAGCAAGGCGTCGTAATCGGCGGCGTTGACGTCGCTGAAGGTCGCGTTGAGGGTGAAGTTGTGGCCTCGTTTCTCGGTGTAGGTCTGGTCGCCCTCGAAGTCGTGTATGGCGGTCTTGATCGACTGACCTGCCGATTTCCCTGGGGAGACAGCGTCGACTTGGTGGCCCACCATCATCAGGGCCTGGAACGGGACCATTACTTCGTAGTCCTCAACAAAGTCGCCGACCAGCATCAGGATGCGTTTTGCAGCCATGGGAATTACTCCTGTTGTATCAGTATGTCAGGGCGTGACACCCCGTTTCGCTTTGGTTCCGGCCGGGGGTTAGCCGGCCGCCTCGCGGGTCTGTCGGGCCTTGGCACCCTGGCGGTGGCGGCGCGGGTGATCTTGTCCCGAAAGGTTGCGATTCTTCTGCGCGTATTCAGGCGCGCAGTCCGGGTGGTGCTGTCCCACTGCGGCGGCGGCCTCGACGGTGCCCACCAAAGTCGGCCGGGTCAGGGCGTCGGTCAGGGCCTGGGCCATCTCCTCCACAAGCTCATCGAGTTCCCGCGGTGTGACGTTCCGGGCGATGCCGTCCCGTCGGCTGCACGCGCTGACGGTGACGCCGCGTGGCGTTACGGCGATGGCATAACCCGCCGGCATGAATTGTCTCCTCCTCGCTTTAACCCGCGGCTCTCAGTCCGCCTCAGGTCTCGGTGGGGCGCTGCGCTGTGGGTGCAGCACCTGAACGTTGCGCCGGGAGTGCACTGAATCCATGTCATAAAACGATCAAAACCGATCACAACCGAACAACATGAGTAGAATGCTACGGCAAGTGGATTTGAAATACAACATAAATGAAAAATTAATGTTCACTATGTTCGCGTAGCAAACCGCAGGCCGAGGTTTGGCTGCGACGCGGCGCTGGTGGGGCGGAGATTCCTGATGTCGGTTGACTGGGAGGAAGGGCTGTATTCAGCTCACCGCAGCGCTGCGGTCAGCGCAGTGCGTGAGGAGAAGGCGGCAACGGTCTGAGATTTCCCGGAAACGGGACGTCGACGTGGCGGCAGCGGGTGCAGAAGATGGTGGGGCTTCGCGCGCTTTCAGCCACCGCTCGATGCGGCGGGTTCGCTCCTCGTGCTGGCGGGTCCGGCGACCCGCACCGTAACACCCGCTTCCTCCAGTACGGGGAGCATGGCTGGTGGCGGGGGTGCGTCAGTGAACAGGGTGTCAATCTGGGACAGGTGGCCGAGTTCCACCAGGGCATCGCGGCTGAACTTGCTGTGGTCAGCCGCGAGAAACACCCGCCGCGAATGGGCGAGGATGGCCTGGGACACGCGCACCTCGCGGTAGTCGAAGTCGCGCAGGGTGCCGTCCGGGTCGATGCCGGAGATGCCGATGACGCCGTAGTCCACCTTGAATTGGCGGATGAAATCGATGGTTGCCTCACCGGTCACACCGCGGTCCCGCCCGCGTACAACGCCGGGGGCAACGACGACTTCGGAGCTGGGGTCGTTGCAGAGCATGGTCGCCACATTGAGGTTGTTGGTGATCACCCGCAGCCCCGTGTGCCCCGTCAAGGCCGCCGCGACCGCCTCGGTGGTGGTGCCGAGGTTGATGAACAGCGACGACCGGTTGGGTATGTGCTCGGCGAGCAACGCCGCGATCCGCTGCTTCTCCGGCAGAAGAAGGCCGCAGCGGGCGATGTAGGCCACATTCTCGGCGCCGGAGGCCGGCGCCACACCTCCATGATAGCGCCGCAGCAGGCCTTGGCCGGCCAGCACGTTGACGTCTCGCCGAATGGTTTGCGGTGTAACGTCGAAGACTTGCGCGAGATCCTCAATCGAAACGAAGCCTTGCTCGCGAACCTTCTGTACGAGTTCGTTCTGCCGGAAGTTCATAATCGAAACCTTAGCGGTTCGGTCGCTGGGTTGCAACGGGTGGCGTGTTCACTTCGCCACCGCGGTAATTGTTCAGCGCTCCCCTAAAGCGTTCCCCAGGCGATCCATGGCCGTGACCAGGTTGTCCATGCCCGTCGCAAAGGAGATTCGGACGTAACCCTCAAGGCCGAACGCCGACCCCGGCACCAGTGCGACATTGGCCTCATTGATCAGGTGCTCGGCGAACTCGACATCGTTCCTGAGCCCTAAATTCTTGATAGCGCTCTGGACCCGTGGAAAGCAGTAGAACGTGCCATCGCCTTCCAGGCACTCGACACCGTTGATGGCGTTCAGGGCGTTGACGACGAAATCATGCCGCTCACGAAAGGCCTTGAGCATGGGGGCGATGCACCCCTGATCCCCCGTCAACGCTGCTACCGACGCCGCCTGAGCGATGGAGCAGGGGTTCGATGTGCTCTGTGACTGGATCTTCTTCATGGCGCCGATCACGTTCCTCGGGCCGGCGGCGTAGCCGATGCGCCAGCCCGTCATGGCATAGCCCTTGGAGACGCCGTTGATGACGATGGTGCGCTCCTTCAGCCCCGGGCAGGCGTTGACGATGTTTGTGAACGGCTCATTCGCCCAGAGAATGTGCTCGTAAATGTCGTCCGTGAGGATGAGCGCTCGGGGATACTCCTCGAGCACGGCGCCGAGCGCCTGCAGCTCCGCGCGCGTGTAGGCAACCCCTGTCGGGTTGGACGGGCTGTTGAGCACCACCAGCCGCGTCTTGCTGGTCAGCGTCGCTTCCAGCTGCTCCGGCGTGATCTTGAACCGCTGTTCCTTGGTGGTTTCGATCTCCCTGGGCACGGCGTCGGCAAGGCGCGCCATGTCTGGATAAGAGACCCAGAAGGGTACCGGGATGACAACTTCGTCATCTGAGTCAAGGATCGCCTGCATCACATTGTAGATGCTGTGCTTGGCACCCGCCGAGACGATGATCTGCTCGAGTTCGAAATCCAGCGCGTTTTGCTCCGAGAACTTCTTCTGAATTGCCTGTTTCAGCGCCGGGGTGCCGTCCACCGCGGTATACTTGGTCTCCCCGGCATGAATCGCCTGGATCGCAGCCTCTTTGATATGATCCGGGGTGTCGAAATCGGGCTCCCCGGCCCCGAGGCCGATAATGTCCTTGCCGGCGGCGCGCAGTTCTGCCGCCCGCGCAGTCACCGCCAGGGTGGGAGAGGGTCGTACGCGCTGAACGCGGATTGCAAGCGAGTTGTCCAAGCTGTTCTCCGACGGGTTCCGGGACGGTTTAAGTTGACTCACCCGCGGGACCCGGTACTCAGGTCTCCGCTGGGTAAAGCGTCTCGGTTAATGATAATGGAAAGGATGCTCCACATGAAGGAAACGCTTTTCCCCCTCTCCCTGCAGGCGTATTTACCCCGATGACCAGGCGCTTCCGGGGATCGCATCAACTTTGCTAGGCTCCGGTGTCTGGGGTTCGGCCTGCCCGCGCCAAGCCCGATACGGGCCTTCCGCCGGTGCGAAATTCCGCCGTCCGCGCAGTCTCACCCAGGCGGAAGGCGCCTTACGCGCTTGCCCAGTTCGCAAGTGAGTGGTCCATTCGCCCCGGTGGAGTTGCTGACCCTATGACCAAGCCGTTTCGTGTGCAGTGCAGCTACGAGCCCGCGGGCGATCAGCCCGAGGCCATTGCCAAGCTGCTCGATGGACTGAGAGACGGGCTGTATCACCAGACGCTGCTCGGGGTCACCGGGTCGGGAAAGACCTTTACCATGGCCAATCTCATCGAGGCCGAGCAGCGACCTGCGCTGATACTGGCGCCGAACAAGACCCTGGCCGCCCAGCTCTATGGCGAGATGCGGGAGTACTTCCCGGGCAACGCCGTGGAGTATTTCGTCTCCTATTACGATTACTACCAGCCCGAGGCGTACGTGCCGTCCTCGGATACGTTCATCGAGAAAGACGCCTCGGTGAACGAGCACATCGAACAGATGCGACTGTCCGCCACCAAGGCCATTATCGAGCGGCGCGACACGATCATCGTGGCCTCGGTGTCGTCCATTTACGGCCTGGGCGATCCCAAGTCCTACCTCAGCATGGTGCTGCATTTGGTCCGGGGCGATGTCGCCGAGCAGCGGCAGATCATGCGCCGGCTGGCCGAGCTCCAGTACACGCGCAACGACGCGGAGCTGCGCCGGGGCACCTATCGGGTGCGTGGGGAGGTCATCGACATCTATCCGGCGGAGTCCGAGTCCGAGGCGGTGCGCGTGGAACTCTTCGATGATGAGGTGGAGGCGCTCAGCCATTTCGATCCCCTCACGGGCGAGGTCCTGCGCAAGGTCAGCCGCGTGACCGTCTACCCGAAGACGCACTACGTGACGCCGCGCAAGACCATTGTCGATGCCATCGAGGAGATCAAGCAGGAGCTGCGCGAGCGCCTGGACGAGCTGCGCACCCAGGACAAGCTGCTGGAGGCGCAGCGGCTTGAGCAGCGCACCCGCTTCGATATCGAGATGATGCAGGAATTGGGCTATTGCAACGGCATCGAGAACTACTCCCGCTACCTCTCGGCCCGCCAGGCGGGCGAGCCGCCGCCGACGCTGTTCGATTATCTGCCGTCCGATAGTCTGCTCTTCATTGATGAGTCCCACGTCACCATCCCGCAGATTGGCGGCATGTACCGGGGTGACCGGGCGCGCAAGACGACGCTGGTGGACTACGGGTTCCGCCTGCCCTCGGCCCTGGATAACCGCCCGCTGCGCTTCGACGAATGGGAGCGGCTGGCGCCGCAAATGATTTTCGTCTCGGCCACGCCGGGGCCGTATGAAGCCCGCCACACCGGTCAGGTTGTGGATCAGGTGGTCCGACCCACGGGACTGGTCGACCCGCAGATCGAAGTGCGACCCGCGATTACCCAGGTGGATGATCTGCTCGGCGAGATCAGCGATCGTGTGAGTCGCAATGAGCGGGTGCTGGTCACCACGTTGACCAAACGCATGGCCGAGGATCTCACGGAGTACCTCGCGGAGAATGGCGTTCACGTGCGCTATCTGCACTCGGACATCGACACCGTCGAGCGCATGGAGATCATCCGCGACTTGCGCCTGGGGACGTTCGACGTGCTGGTGGGTATCAACTTGTTGCGCGAGGGGCTGGATCTTCCGGAGGTCTCGTTGGTGGCCATTCTCGATGCGGACAAGGAAGGCTTTCTGCGCTCGGGGCGGTCGCTCATTCAGACCATCGGCCGTGCCGCGCGCAATTCCGAAGGTAAGGCCATGCTCTACGCGGACAAAGTGACGGATTCCATGCGCGCGGCCATCGACGAGACCGAGCGTCGGCGCGCCAAGCAGATTGCCCATAATGAAGCCCACGGGATCACCCCGCAGACCATCCGCAAGGCCGTGGCCGATGTCATGGAGCGCGGCGGCGCTGGCGTTCCGCAGCCCTTGAGGCACGAGGCCCGAGTGGCGGAAGAGGCCGCACGCTACGCGGACTGCACCCCGGCCCAGGCGGTCAAGCGGATCAAGGAGCTGGAGCAGCAGATGTACGCCCACGCCCGCAATCTGGAGTTCGAGGAAGCAGGGCGATTGCGCGATGAGGTGCGTCGTTTGGAGCACTACGCCTTGGAACGGCCGGACGTCAAGTCGGCTTGACGCAGGGGCTGTTACAGGCAGGGGGTGGCGGACCGTTCGGGGTGGTTCCTTTGTAATGCATCTGTGTGGTATTGAGTGCGCAGGGGACAACTCGCCTGGTTCCGCCGCTGTCCTGGAAGACGCGCTCACCGTGATGCTGGCGTCTTCCACCCAGAAGCGTTTCTGCCAAAAACTCTGCCAATAACAAGGGGTGACGACGTGAAAGCCTTTTTCGATCCGATGCAGGATGGCCACATCCCGCGCAGTTATCTCTCGCGCGGGCAGATGCGTAC
The DNA here is from genome assembly GCF_007120195.1 of Aquisalimonas sp. Classification (GTDB taxonomy): domain Bacteria; phylum Pseudomonadota; class Gammaproteobacteria; order Nitrococcales; family Aquisalimonadaceae; genus Aquisalimonas. The sequence continues at coordinate 23,090 of NZ_SKOG01000247.1, read as the reverse complement.
GCCGTTGGAAATCCCGGAGCGCACGGGGTATATCCTCAAGGGCCTGGAGGCCGTTGGCATTGAGGTGGAGCGCCCGGTGGATCACGGCATGCGCGAGATCACGCGGGTGCACGACTTCGGTTATCTGCGTTTCCTCGAAAGCGCCCATCGGCGCTGGAAGCAGATCCCCGACGACTGGGGTGAGGAGGTGATGTCCAACGTCTTCGTCCGCTCACCGAACTCTTTGCGCGGGATTCTGGCCGAATCCGCTCGTTACCAGGCGGACGGCAGTTGCCCGATCGGGGACAAGACCTGGGAAGCCGCGTACTGGTCTGCCCAGACTGCGCTCTCAGCTGCGGACGAACTGCGCAAAGGCGCGCGAGAGGCCTACGCGGTATGCCGGCCGCCCGGGCACCATGCCCGCTACGACGCGGCGGGTGGATTCTGCTACCTGAATAACGCCGCCATCGCCGCCGAGGCCCTGCGGGAGCGGTATCCGCGCATCGCCATCCTGGATCCGGACGTACATCATGGCCAGGGCATACAGGAGCTCTACTACACTCGGGATGACACCCTGTACATCTCCATTCACGGTGATCCGACCAACTTCTACCCGGTGGTGAGCGGCCACGATGATGAGCGCGGTGAGGGGGCCGGATACGGCTACACCATCAACCTGCCGATGCCTCACGGTTCCCCGGAAGAGACCTTCTTCGACCGGCTGGCTACGGCGATGCACAGCATTAAGGTGTTCGAGCCGGACCTGCTTATCGTCACACTGGGTTTCGACATCTATGAGCGTGACCCACAGGCCAAGGTCGCCGTGTCCTCGGCAGGCTTCAACCGTCTGGCGAAGACCGTGGGCGGCGTTGATGCGCCGATGCTGGTGGTGCAGGAGGGTGGCTATCATCTGGAGAGCCTCACGGAGAATACGAAGCAGTTTTTCTCCGGGCTGCTGGCGGTGCGTTAGCGTTTGACCGGGCGCCTGCCGGAGCCCGGGGCGAACGGCCCGAGGCTTTCTCACGTTGCCCCTGAATGCGCTGAGCGGGGCGAGTTGGGATTGGTGCGCGGGCAACGCAGGTATGCCTGACCGGTGGAGGGCCAGTGTTTGGCGCGGCGTGGCGCGAACAACCGCCCTGCTGGGCAGCAGGGCGGTGGCTTGCTGTCTTGTTTCAGTTGATCACGAGCACCGGACACTCGGCATAGTGGACCACCTTGTTGCTTACGCTGCCCATCACCAGTTCGCGAAAACCAGTCAGGCCACGCCGACCGATGACGACCACCGGGGCATCGACTTCCCGGGTGCGTTGGATGATCTCCTGAGCCGGGTCTCCGACAAGGATCTCCTCGTCGACGGTCAGCCCCTGTTCCCGTAGCGCGTCCGCGGCTGCCTTGACAGTCGCCTGCGCCTCCCGCCGCCGGGATTCCTGTATATCCTTGGTGCTGATCTTTCCCGGACCCATGAGTTCCGAGGGCATGATGTCCCGATCGACAATCACGCTCAGGACAGTGATGGGTTGGCCGCTCATCCTGGACAGGTCCGCGGCGGCTCGTCTCGCCCGTTTGGCGGTCTCGGACCCATCGACGGGGAGAAGGATCCGACTGTAGAACGTATTCTGGTTCATGGCACTAATTCCTCATCTCCGCTGGTCCCCGCGGCGCCACCGTGGGGCGCCGCGGCCGGCTGATTACTCTTCGTCCGCCTTCTGAGCAGGCCGTCGACCCCTCTCGTCGCGGGGTTCTCTACCAAACAGATTGGCCTTTTCCACGAACAGATACAGCAGCGCACCTGCCGCAAGGCCCCAACCTGCGCCGTAGACGGCGAGAACGACAGCCATGACACCGCCGACACCCCGTTCGACCTGGGACTCAAGCTGCTCCAAGCCGACCATGATGCAAATATAGCCGGTGAGCAGCAGTGTGAGCGACAGGGCGATCGGCAACACCGGTTGAAAGAACGACACCAAAGGCAGGATGAACAGGGCGATAAAACCCGTAATCCAGAAGGTGCCCCCGCCGCTGTAGATGGAATCCATGGCTTTTCGGCCATACTTGTAGCGCTCCGCCATGGTGGCAGCAACCGCCGTCCAGATCGGACCGGCCAGGCCCGGGTAGGGTGCGAAAAACGCGTGCATGGCATTGCGGATGGCGGTGACGAGGTGGACGCGATCCACATCGTGGTCGATGGCCTCATCCGTGCGCAGGTGATCAACGCGCTCGATCAGCGTCTTGCCGACGATGATATCGCCGAACGCGATGATGTAGGCGATTAGCGCGGTGGGGATCGCCAACATGAAGATGTCCAGCCCCGGGAAGCCTACCATGAACGGCAGATAGCCCCACATCTCGGCAAAGGCCGGGCGCGTGATGCCGAACTCGATGTCGGGGAATGGATACTCGGCGACTAAAAAGCCGACCACGATGGCGACGATCATACCCGGGACCATGCCGTAGTTGGCGACCTTTTTCGCCAGCTCGTAGCGCTCGACCATCCCTTTGAACGACAGGCTGAACATCAGATAGGCACAAAGCATGCCGCCGACGACCAGCGAGATGGGCGTCTGCGCCAGGCGGCCGCCTTCCTGGATCTCGCCGATGATGGCGGCGATGCCGGCGCCGATGATAATGCCGCCCTTCATCGATCGCGGGATGATGTTGACGAGCTTTGTGCCGAGTCGGGTAATGCCGAGTATCAGAAATATCAGAAACACCAGGAACTGCAGGGCGAACATGGCCTGGATCGCCTCGGTGCCGGGCTCGAAATCCCCCAGGAACAGGACGACCACGGGAATCGCGGGCGTGATCCACCCGGGAATGAAGGGCACGCCGAGCAGCGCCGGCAGCATGAAACCAATACCGCAGACCACCACGTAAGCGAGGGCTACATCGTAGGGCAGGCCAAGATACTGCTCCAGCAGCGGGATCATGCCCAGACTGACCACGAACATGATCAGCGCCTGGACCATCTCCGGCATTTCCCAGCGGTAATGCACAAACGGCAGGCGGATTTTGAAGGGACCAGCCGGCCAGTACGGCTGCTCTTGCCCGTGTTCGCGTTTGTAGACTTGCATCAGGATTCCTCCTCCTCCGGAGCACTCAGCGATCGATCAACGGCCGCTCCTGCGACGCAACGGCGCGGGCCACTAGAGGGGGCGGGGCGTCACCCGCTTTTGACGTGTGTGGCGGGCCGGGTGGGCGGCCCGCCACTGGAGTGATCAAACGGCCTTGGCCTGGTCTCTTAGGCGGAACTTCTGTATTTTCCCGGTCGATGTCTTCGGCAGCTCTCCGAAGATCACCTTCTTGGGTGCCTTGAAGCGCGCCAGATTCTCGCGACAGAATTTGATGATGTCTTCTTCGGTCGTGTCCTCATGCCCGGGGCGCAGCGTAATGAAAGCACAGGGGACCTCGCCCCATTTCTCGTCGGGGCGGGCCACAACCGCGACGTCCATGACGCTTGGATGGCGGTAAAGGGTGTCCTCCACCTCGATCGTAGAGATGTTCTCACCGCCGGAAATGATGATGTCCTTGAGGCGGTCCTTGATTTCCACGTAACCATTGGCGTGCCATACGGCCAGATCCCCGGTGTGATACCAGTCCCCTTTGAAGGCCTTGTCCGTGGCGCTGGGGTTCTTGAGATAGCCTTTCATGACGGTATTGCCGCGCATGAAGATCTCGCCCATGGTTTCGCCGTCCTTGGGCACGGGCTCCAGGGTCTCGGAATCCGCCACCATGACGCCGCCCAGTGTGTGATAGCGCACGCCCTGGCGGGCCTTCAAGCGGGCGCGCTGTTGCAGGGGCAACTCATTCCATTCCTCGTGCCAGGCGCAGACCATGACGGGCCCGTAGGTCTCGGTCAGCCCGTAGACATGGTTGACGCTGATGCCCATCGCCTCGACACCGCCGATGACCTGTGCCGGGGGAGCGGCGCCGGCGGTCATGGCCTTGACCCCGTGACCGATGCCCTGCTTGGAGGACTCGGGCGCATTGAGAATGGCGTTCAGCACGATGGGCGCGCCGCACATGTGGGTCACCTGGTGTTCTCGGATGAGGTCCAGGATTTTCTCCGGCTCAACCTTGCGCAGGCACACATGGGTCCCCGCGCAGGCGGTGATGGTCCACGGGAAACACCAGCCGTTGCAGTGAAACATGGGCAGGGTCCACAGGTAGGTGGGGTGGCCGGATATGTCCCAGACCATGATGTTGCCGATGCTGTTCAGATAGGCGCCCCGATGGTGATAGACCACGCCTTTCGGGTCGCCGGTCGTCCCGGAGGTATAGTTCAGGGAAATGGCGTTCCACTCATCCTCGGGTGTTTGCCAGGCGTACCCAGGATCGCCCTCGTTCAGCAACGCCTCGTAGTCGAGGTCGCTAACAGGCTCGCTCTCACCGTACTCCGGATCGTTGACATCGATGACGAGAATCTCCCGCTCGACCCGGGCGAGGGCGTCCTTGATGATGGCGCCGAATTCCCGGTCCACAATCAGGGCTTTCGCTTCGCCGTGGCCCAGCATGAACGCAATCGTCTGACCGTCCAGGCGCACGTTCAGGGCGTTCAGAACGGCGCCGATCATGGGAACGCCGAAATGCGCTTCCAGCATTTCAGGGGTATTGGGCAGCATGACCGCCACGGTGTCGCCCTTGCCGATTCCGCGGCCCTCAAGAGCGCTGGCGAGCTGCCGGCAACGGCTGTAGGTCTGCGCCCAGGTGCGGCGCACGGCGCCGTGAATCACGGCTGTGCGCTCGGGATAAACGCTTGCCGCGCGTTCGATGAAGGTCAGCGGCGACAGGGGTGTGTAGTTGGCCGGGTTTTGCCCCAGGTGCTGCTCGAAGATGGATTGAGCCGTCTGCATGGTGTGTCTCCTCCGAGAGTCTTGATGGTCTTGTGCGATGCACGACCTGATTCGATCAGGACCTTTGATCTCGCCGCCTGACGGGGCTTCGGGCTCAATAACCGCGACACCCGCCGGATGCCGTCTCCCCATGCCCATACTGATCATCGATGAGCCGTTGAACGCGCGGGCCCGGACAACACTCGCGGCAAGGCTTGCAGAGCGGCGTGATCGCCACTGGCTCCCTGTAATGCCGTGCTCTGCGCGCTGTGGCCATCCGGGGCCGGCCGCGTGTGGCGAGAGGGTGACGCCTCCATCAAGGGTGTAGCCACGGTGACTGCAATACAACCACGCGCCAGACGGCTTCGCCTGTAACAGTAGTAATCGCGTTTGCGCAAAAATCAAGAAACTCTTGCGTCGCGCCGCGTGCCCGCAAGCGGACAACGCCCTCAAACGGCTCGTGCCCCGGGTTTCGGCGTGACCGCAGAGCAACGCCACACCGGGCGTCACCAGTTTCGGCTGCCGCTCGCGGGGCTGCAATGCTTTGCGATTGTCAGAGCCAGCGATTCTGGCCCTCGGTATGCGGATCAGCACCCAGTCGATCCGGACTCCAGGGCGAATGTCGCCTCCCGCGACACGCGCCTGGTGAGCCCCCTGTTGGGCGGTCAGGTGATATGCGGGAGCTCCCACGCTTGGTGGCCAATTTTGGTGTGGCCAGTGCTGCTCAGGCCGATTAGAGTGGACGCGGTGTCTGTACGTCGCTGCTAGGATCACGGAATGGAGATGCTTTTATGTCGATACGACTGACCGGGCTTGCGCTCGCTCTTGCTGGTGTGCTGGTTTTCGCAAATGCCCATGCCCTGGATGATGCGGCCATTGATCAATGGCTCGGTTCCATGAAGGATTTGCAGGAGTGGGGTGAAGCGCAGCCAGACCTGGACGAGGAGGAGTTCGATGCCGACGTGGACCCGGGAGACTTGGACTTCGAGAGCATGCTGTCGGACTCGGTTCGGGAACACCGCGAAGCGGAGCAGATAATTGAGCGCCACGGGTACAGCGACGTGGACGAATGGTCCGCAACCGGCAGTCGGATCTTTCGTGCCATGATGGCCGCTGAGAGCGGGGTCAGCCCGGAGATGGAGCGCGAAATGGAACAAGCGCTGCAGGAGATCGAGGACGCCCCGCACCTGTCGGATGAGCAAAAGGCACAGATGCGCGAGCAGATGACAAGTCAAATGGAAATGCTCTCTGGCATGTTCGAGGATGTCCCGGAAAGCGATGTTGAGGCCGTCCGCCGTAATCGGGACGCCATCATGCGGGTGATGGATGAGTAGGCGCCCGCGGGGTTGCGGTCTCGGGCGTTCGCCGGGATGAGCGACTCTGGACGGTCGTAAAGGCCTGATGGGATACCATTAGGCCATTTCATGTCTCATGCCTGTCGCGCAAGGATGTGTCACTCAGTGGGGCATGGCCCGATGCCTTGGTCCAGGCGATCGGCCGTCGTGAACTCGCAACCGAAATCCGGATCGCTCACGATGCCGGGGTCAAGGATGTTGTCCCCGGTCGGCTTGTCCGCAGTCTCTACCCATTCGTGCATCGCCATGAACGACTCGACTTTTTCCTGCACGGTGAAATCGCAATGCCCCGTCGTCCTGACGGCGCGCTGCACCAGGCGGGAATCGTTGCCGTTCTCGTTGGCACGCCGGGCGTAGATCTGCTGCATGCTGAAGGGAACGAATAGATCACCAGTGGTGTGGGTGCTGACAACGGGAACGCTGAATTGGCCGAGAACCCTGGGGATCCAGCGCAGGCCGTCGGCCCGGCGTGCATTGGCGCCGTCGTCCGGCCTCACGGTCAGGATGTCATCGTTGAAATCCGTTGGTGTGCCGTCGGCACCCCGGTAGGTGATTCCACTGGTATCCAGGACGTTGGCATTGAGAATGCCGTCAATGGTGCCGTCGTCTGCGATGAAGCCTTGCAGTAGGTCTTGCCATCCGGCGAACGCGGCCGCGTACCCCGGCCGCTCGCCACCGGAGAGGTGCATCAGCACGTCCTTGAGTTCCTGGCCCCGCGCATTGACCTCCTCCGGGTAATCCTCCCAAAGGTGGTCGCGAATCGCCGCGACGATGTCTGGCGCATCCTGTTCCGGCACGGGGAACCGTGTACCGACCTCGGCGAGTTCCATGGCGGCGAGGTGGTAGGCCAGGAAATAGTTGAATAGCTCGGTGTCGCCCATGACCCCGCAGAACGGGGCGGCGCCCTGGTAGTCCACCACGTTGTTGGCGGTCTGCCGCGTTTCCTGCTCGATGGCTGCAGCCGTTACGTGACCGCCCATGGAGATCCCCATGATGTACTGTCGCGACGGGGCGGGCAGGTCGTCGCGTCCGTTCTCCGCGGCGATCTCCTGGAAGGCCAGTGCCAGGGCATTGGTGTCCTCGACTCCGGCGCGCACATCGTAGAAGTTGGTGCTGAAGCTCGACGCCGCCCAGGCAAAGCCCTGCTCGATCAGAAACTCGCGGATCCGAGGGTTGGAGACGTACAGATCCTTGTCATCGCCCCGGAAACCGTGGGCGTACATCACAAGGATTTCGTTCCAGTCGCGCTCGGGGACTTCAACGTGGTAGGCGGCCCCATTGAGTTCGCCGGTCCAGCGCTGCGTGGGGAGCCCCGGCAGTTCCTCGAGGGGGTCCGATCGCTCCGTGTTGATGACAAACTCACGTTGGTCGTGGGGGCGCGTTTCAACGTCACCACCACGGCTGCTGTTGCCACTGCCGAAACATCCCCCCAGACCCAGAACGCCGGCGGCGATCAGAGCTGCCGTGGCTCGACGACGGTATGCACGCATTTGCTTGCTCCTTCAAAGCGCGAATACACCGGCGTGTCGGCGCGGGTAGCCGTTGGATCAGCCGGTGCGCGATCTTCCTTAATCCTCTGCTCAAGGCTCCTGCGTGGCGGGACGTGTAGGGGTCGGTAGGGCGCGAATGCTGGTGCGACCAATCCTTGGGCAGTAGCCATTATCGTGTCGTCAATGTAGCCCACTGGAAAGGCTTGTGTCCATGCGCCGCTGTCGGCCATGGCGCAGGCGATCCCGGAGACGCAGCGGGATGTGGATGGACGCCGTGCAAGAGCTCGCAGAGGATTCCCGTAGCTCCGAAGAGCGAGCCGCGGTTGTCCGCGAGCGGACGGAGGTGGAGATGCGTGCTCTGGCGGCGAAGTCCGGTCATGTTCCGAAAAGCAACACCGGCGTTTTGGAGCCTTACATGGCCGAGGTGATGCGGTTACTGGACACCAGGGAATCGCTGTTCGCCTGCAATCGCGCGTGTCAGCTCAGGCCGCTGCTCCAGCAGGATGGGGCCATCGTTGACGGTCTCGTGAAGTCGGTCTGCGAGGATGTCCACAATCGTATCGTGCTCGCCAGCGAGGCGCGTCATCGTCGTTCGCAGCCGGGGGTTCCGGGCTTGCGCATCGTTGCAGATTGTTGCCACATCGCCATCCTCGCCGGCGTGGCGGCCCGGGGAGAGGAACAGCATTGACACCACCACGTGCTGGTCGCGGAAGCCCGGGCGGTCAAGCAAGCGTTCCAGCAGCGGCTCATTGAAACGGTATGCGTCGCCCTCCCGACGCTCCATGGAGGCGCCGGTCACCCGCGAGACCTGGCCGGCGAGCAGCACGCTCAGTTGTCCCGCCAGCACGTTGCGCACGGCGGTGACCTCAGGGATCGGGCTGCCGTGGTCCACGAGTGCGACCGCCGGTCTATCCTCTCCCGTGGCCGCAAGTACCCCGTCTTTTAGAATCTGGGCCAGCCGAAGGTCTGTGGTGCCGTGTAGATCCATCAGCGGCCGGGCAACGCGAACACGCACATCCGGACAGTTTTCCTGGAGTGTTCGCACCCGCTCGGGCACGTAGTCGGTGAGCGCCCGGCTGGGCCCGAAGAAAAACGGCAGGATGATGATGTCATCGACGCCATGCTTGGCCCAGCGCGTCGCGGTGGGGCCGAACGTCTTGGCGGCTTCACCGCCCAGGTCCGCTGCCGGCACCTTGTTGGAGTGCAGCAGCGAGACGGGCTCCACCTCCACGCTGGTGCGTGTGGTCAGGGCTGCGGCTACCCGCCGCAGGTTCAGTGTGGACGAGGGGCGCAGAGAGCCGTTGTCGACCAGGAAGACTTTGCGCATCGGCGAGCGGATCTCCCGTGCCAGGATTCTGATTGAGTCAAGTGTGTGCCGAAATCGCGGGCTCACAAACCAGAACACTAGTCGATGATGGACTGGTAGACCAGCGATCGCAGCTCACGCCGCATCGGGACAAGGGTCGATGGCATGAGCTGGGCCATCTGGATGACGATCAGGTCCTCCGCCGGGTCAATCCAGAACTGGGTATTGGCCATGCCGGTCCAGAAGTATTCGCCCTCGGAGCCCATGCTTTCCGCGCGGGCAGGGTTGAGCACCACAGCAAAACCCAGCCCGAAGCCCAGGCCGGCACCCATGTGGCAGTTGTTGAAGCGCGGTTCGCCCATGTCCGCCATGGTGCCCGGCAGGTGATTGCTGCGCATGAACTCCACCGTTTTACGCCCCAGCAGGCGGGCGCCCTCCAGCTCGCCGCCGTTGCGCAACATGAGGCAAAAGCGCAGATAGTCGGGGATCGTCGATGTCAGCCCGCCGCCCCCGGAGAACATGCGCACCGGCGCCTCGAAACGCCCGCCCGCCGCCGGATCAAACAACTTCAGCCCACCTGTGAGCTCGGGAGCAAGCAGTGTCGGCTCCGGGCCGACGCGCGGCGGGGGCATTCGCGTGCTGGATGTGTACATGGCTGAAAAGCGGTCAAGCCGCTGTTGGTCCACGGCGAACGCGGTGTCAGGCATCCCCAGGGGGTGGAAAATGTATTCCTGGAAGAACTGATCCAGGGGCTTGCCAGAGATGACTTCCACAATGCGCCCGAGGACGTCGGTCGAGACGCCGTAATTCCAACGGGTGCCGGGGTGGAAGAGCAACGGTAACTGTGCCAGCCGTTCCACCATCTCCGCTAATTCGTATCTTCCTGATGCGAAGCTGATCCCGTGGCGGTTATACAGGGCATCCACTGGCGAGGCCATGAAGAAGTCGTAGGTGAAGCCGGCGGTATGCGTAAGCAGATGGCGCATCGTGATCAGGCTGCGGGCCGGCAAGCACTGGTGCTCGTCCACGCTGCCGCTGACGAGCACCTGCATGTTTTTGAACTCAGGGAGAAATCGCGCGATGGGTTCGTCCAGCTGAAAAGCACCCTGTTCGTAGAGCATCATCGCAGCGACGCTGGTGACGGGTTTGGTCATGGAGTAGATGCGGAAGATCGAGTCCGCTTGCACAGGCGTTTTCGTCTCGACATCCAGCGAGCCCGTGCTGTCGAACCAGGCGGTCTCGCCCCCGCGATTGATCACAACGCTCGCGCCGGCGAGCAGCTCGCGCTCGACATGGTCCCGCATCCAGCGGCTGATGCGGCCCAGGCGCTCACTGGAGAGTCCTGCCTGTTCGGGGGATACCGTTTGCAACGCCCGCAACTCCTGTCGTGTCATGGGGAAGTAGCCTCCGAGGGTACTTGAATCCGTGCGGTTGGGGTATGCCTGGGCGATGTGGGCACGGCCCCGCTCGCCATGACCGGGGCCGTGCCAGCTGGCCGCGCAGCGTGAAGCCGCTCGACAGACGCTGACCGAGCTTCCTCCAGGGCCCAGACAAGCAGGCAGCGTAACTGTTCCTTCTGGCCCATCGCCGGCTGCGCCGCCCGCCAGGCGATCAGCACTGCCGCGAGCCCGGCACTGAGCAGTCCCGTCCCATACGCGAGCGCGTCCATGCCGTGCGAAGCGAGGTGTGGGGCTCCCGCGAGCAGCCCCACAGAGACCGTCAGGGCCAATCCACCGGGGAGGCTGCTCGTTTGTGGTTGACCCTGGCGTTGCATCTCCAGCTCCGCATCGCAGCAGCGCAGTGCGCGCTCAAGGGATTCACAACAGAAGTAATCGGTGTCCCGGAGGCGCTCGCAGAGCAGGGTATACCGCGCACCCAGCGCGCCGCGCCGATAGCGCCGCAGCAACCCGTTCAGGTGGAGCGCGCTGTGCCGATACTGGAATGCGGCGACGGCCCTGTCCTCGAGCACAAGGCCACCGAGTAGGCCGACGATCAGCACGACGGTGCCAACACTGATGGCTGTCCACCAACCCTCCGTCAGGATCGGTAGCACGGCCAGCGCCGTCAGTCCGGATACGAGGCAGACGCCGAGTGCCATTCCGGAGGAACTGCGCAGGTCATGGGTCAACAGCGCCAGCAGGATGCGCGCTCGCGAGCATTCACTGTAGAGCTGCTGGATGATGAGCCACTCTCGCAAGGCCGTTCTCCTCTCAGAACTGCAGGTCCAATCCAAGACTCGCCTGGACGGCGCGGGGAATCGAATCGCCTGCAAAGGAGCTCCTTTCCAGGGCGTAGGCGGCATCCAGGTGCAATGCCCGGAAGAAGGTGGCACCCGCGCTCAGGTAACTCAGTTGTTCGCCGGCGAGGTTTCGTTTGTACCCCAGGCGCGGGCTTGGCGCCCAGAACCGGTCGGGCATGTAGCTGCCCTGGATGGTTGCCCACTGGTAGTCGTCCCCGGTGGTATCGGCAGCGCTGTTGGCATCAAGCCCGGCATGGGCCACCCAACGGCGGTCGGGCGTATAGGCTGAACCTTCCAGGGTCAACTGCCGCTCCATGGTCCACGAGCTGCCGTTGCGCTTGGCCTGGGGATTGGCCTGGAAGAAGGCGCAGGATTTGCTGCCGGGGTTGTCGCAGGGGTCCGGATAGTCGAAGGACGGCGCGTTGATGTTCCGAAGCGTGGCTCCGAGCGAATAGATTTCCGACACCCACATCGCTCCGGCATGCACACCGAAACCACCGGATGTCTCCTGGTTCTCGTCGAAGGCGTCCTCGGCCGTCTCGCCGGTGTCATCCGAGTCATCGAGCAGCGCGCCGGAGCGTGCCAGCGTTACGCGGTACGCGCTCAGTGTGGTCCCGACATGCAGTGTGCCGGCCGCGTCGCTCCAGAGTTGACGTGCATAGCCGCCGCTCAGGCGCCTGACGACGCCGCCCTGGACCGCGAGACCGGCGTCGTTACTGGGGCGGAATTCAAACTCTTCAAAGCTGCCATCGCCGCCCGGATCAATGCGCAGCACCGCGTAGCCATCGTCGCTCGGAATGACCTCGAAGTCGGCGCCTTCACCGAGACGATCGGTATCAAAGTCGGCGAGCCCGGTGTTGAAGGCATCGCCGCTCGAGGACACTCCCACGCGCCCTTCCAGGTAGACGCCGTAATCCAACGTAATCACGCCGTCCAGTTGCTCGGAGCGAATACTCAATGGAGCACCTGGACCGGTGGCACTGGCGTTGACCTTGATGTACGCGTCGTCTGCGAGGTTGTTCACCAGGTGGTTGCTGCTGGCTTCGTAGGCGACTACGGCATCGATCACCGCCGCGTACTCTTCGAGGGTTGCCTGCTCGTCAAGATTCTGAATCCGGGATTCAAGAGTGGAGAAGTCGTCAGCGATCTGCTCGACATCACGGTCGAAATCGTCGGCCGCACCAATCTCCAAGCCCCCGCCGATACTTGAGAAAATGCCAACGCGAATCCGCCGATCCCCCAGGGATGGGGTGGCCGGATTCGCGGTGGCGGTGACGGTCAGTTCATGAGGGGCGGCACCATAGGTTAGTTGCGCCCCCGCCGACTGCCCCGCTTGGACCGCCTGGGCGCCAATAAGACTGACCGCGGCCAGACCCGCGGCGATGGTTGCTTGTTTGGTCATCCGTGATCGCCCCCTGCCAATTCGGTTTTCCGGCTTTATTTTTCGATTGGTGCGCTCGCCTTCCTTTGGCACCCGTGCCAGCACGCCTCTGCCAACCTATATGACGTCGCCGGCGCAGGCTGTGATCCGGCGCACACATTTCATGGGGACGGCCACGCCCAGCCGCCACTCGGTGCCAGGCAGGCGAAGGTGTCTTCACCGTCAATCTGCAATCCGACAAAACGACGGTTTACCGGCGGTTACTCATCGTGACGGCATCGATGCCTCGAAGCAGGTGGCTGTTGTCACAGGTCTCAGTGCAGGCGACGAGACGTTACACACCGGACGCCACACGCATGCCCGGCTCTGTTTGCCGGTTGAACTGCAATGCCGCCAGGTGCGCATATAACGGACTGCGCTCCAGCAACTGCGCATGGGTCCCCTGGGCCTCGATGCGGCCGGCGTGCATCACCACGATGCGGTCGGCGGACTGCACCGTGGCAAGGCGGTGCGCAATGACCAGGCTGGTGCGGTTGCGCATGAGATCCTCCAGCGCTGCCTGGATGCGTGCCTCACTGTCGGCGTCGAGGTTGCTGGTGGCCTCGTCCAGGAGCAATAGCGCCGGGTTCCGGAGGATGGCGCGGGCGATGGCGATCCGCTGTCGCTGCCCGCCAGAGAGTTGCACCCCGCCCGGGCCGAGAGGAGTCCCGAAGCCCTTGGGGAGCCGCTCCAGAAACTCCGTGCAATGGGCGGCGTCCGCCGCCCGCCGGACCGCGGCATCGTCAGCGTCCTGGCGCCCGTAGCGGATGTTCTCCCAGGCCGTACCGGTGAACAGTGTGGGCTCCTGAGCCACCAGACCGATGTGCGCCCGCAGAGCGGCTGGATCCACCTGACGGACATCCCGGCCATCGAAGCACACACGTCCCCCCTGCGGGTCGTAGAAGCGCAGCAGCAGGGCGAACAGCGTGCTCTTGCCGGCACCGGAGGGGCCCACCAGCGCTACACGTTCGCTGGGCGCGACCGCCAGGTCAAGATCCCTTAGCACCGGATCCGTGGGGCGCGCCGGGTAGGCAAACTGCACCCGCTCCAGCGATACGGCACCGCGCGCGGGTCGGGCGAGCGCAACCGGGTGTGCCGGCGTCTGAATGGCTGGCTCTGCGGCGAGCAGCTCCATGAGGCGTTCAGTCGCGCCCGCGGCGCGAAAGAGTTCGCCCGAAACCTCCGAGATCGCCCCGGTCGCCCCGGCAGCGAGCACGGCGTAGAACACAAAGGCCGACAGTTCGCCTGCGCTCATGCGACCGGCCAGCACGTCGTGGCCGCCTTGCCAGAGAATAATGCCGACGGCAGCAAACGCGAGCCCCATGGCCATGCCCACCAGCCACGCCCGCTGGCGTATCCGGTTCATGGCGGTGGCGAGGGCCTCGTCCACGTGACCTTCGAAGCGGCGCCGATCCGCTTCTTCGTGACCGAAGGCCTGAACTGTGCGGATGGCGTGCAGCGTCTCGCCGGCAAAGCTGCCCACATCGGCGACCCGATCCTGGCTGGATCGCGACAGCCGCCGCACCCGTCGCCCGAAAAACAGGATGGGAATCACAACAACCGGCAGACCAACCAGCACCAGCGCTGTCAATCGCGGGCTGGTGACAAACAGCATGGCCACCGCACCGACCAAAAGCAGCATGTTGCGCAACGCAATGGAAAATGACGAACCAAGAATCGTTTGCAGAACGCTGGTGTCGGTGGTCAACCGCGACTGAATCTCACCCACCCCGTTGAGCTCAAAAAAGGCGGGTTCCTGGCGCGTGACATGATCGAACACCGCCTTGCGTAGATCAGCGGCCACCCGCTCCCCAATCCACGAGACCAAATAAAACCGCACCGCAGAGGCAGCCGCCATGACCAGGATCACGCCCAGCGTGAGCGCCAGAAGGCGGTCGAGCTGCGCTGGATCATCCCCCAGAAACCCGTGATCCACCACCAGCCGCAACGCCTGGCCAACCGCCAGCACGCTGCCTGCCGCCACCACCAGGGCGATGGCCGCAGCGGCCACGCGCCAGCGATACGTGCGCAAAAAACCCAGCAAGTGGCGCAGGGGCCTCAGGCGTCGCGGGTCTGGCTGCTGTGTCGTTCCGTCTGCATGCTGCATGTGTGCTGTGTCGGCCTGCAACTCGTCAACAGATAGGGCCATTGCCCCCAACCGCACCATGGCGGTTGGGTCGAAACCGGCTCCAATGATATAAAGCCGATGATATCAACCCATTCGGATCTCGCGATGAATTTGAAGTCTCTGGAAAAACGGCTCACGTATCTCACCGCGAACGCCATCCGCGACTACCGGATGGTCGAGGACGGCGACCACATCATGGTTTGCCTCTCCGGCGGCAAGGACTCTTACGCCATGCTGGAGATGTTGCGCCTGTTACGAGAGCGGGCGCCCGTGCGCTTCGACATTACCGCGGTGAACCTCGATCAGAAGCAACCCGGGTGGCCAGAGTACACCCTGCCCGATTACCTGAATCAGCTCGGCGTCAACTACCGCATCCTGGAGCAGGATACCTACACCGTCGTCAAGAGCGTCTTGCCCGAAGGCAAGACCATGTGCTCGTTGTGCTCACGCCTGCGCCGCGGTGCCCTCTACACGGCCGCGGAGGAAATGGGCATGACCAAGATCGCCCTGGGCCATCACCGGGACGACCTCGTCGAGACCCTGTTTCTCAACATGTTCTATGGCGGCCGACTGGCCAGCATGCCGCCGAAGCTCAAGAGCAACGATGGCAAGCACGTCGTGATCCGGCCGTTGGCCTATGTGCCCGAGCGCTATCTGGAAGAGTATGCCGCGCGCAAAGCGTTTCCGATTATTCCATGTAACCTCTGCGGATCTCAGCCGAACCTAAAGCGTGCCGAAATCAAGCGCATGATTCGCGCCTGGGAAAAGGACGACCCGAACCGCCTGAATATCATCCTGCGGAGCATGCAAAATGTACGTCCGTCGCACCTGGCGGATACCGAACGCTACGATTTTGCCAGCCTGGAGGGGGGCACCGCCGCTGCAATGCCCGATCCCGTAACGGGGGAAGTGAACGCATACGCCGACCTGAAGCCTACTGCGAAGACCGTTCCCTTGACCTAGTGCCCCGGCATTGAGGTGCGACCGTAGGCTTCACGATGGCGCGGACTGCGTTATGCTGAATGGGCAGTGGAACTGCCGAAGTGGTCCCACAACACACGTTAGAACCCGGCAACAGTGGCGGAGCCCCCTCGTCGAGGCGTTCCGCCCGCATCCAGGAGGCGCGGTCCATGAGCATCGACAACGAACCACTCACGCCAGCCGAAGCCAATGAATATGAGGCCACGACACGTCGTCGGCTCTGGATTGGCTTGGCGCTCATTGTCACTGTGGTGGTCCTGCTCATTGTGGTTATCATGGAAAGCCGCTTTCGGCTCGGTCTGGGTGACCCGCAGCCGAGCGCTGCGCTGGATGAACGCATGGAGGCGGTTCTCGCCGAGCTTGCGCCCCTGCCCGGAGATGCCCGCGAGATACACGTGCGGACCCGGGGTGACCGGGCTCCGCACTACGCCGTGATCATCCGCGACGCGGACGGCGCGGTACTCTACGAACTCACACGCGGGGCGGCCACGGCCGGCTTGGTCGAGCACGGTACCCGCGCGGGAGACGCAGTGAGCTACCGAGTAAATCTGACACTCGATGGCGACGGGGGGCTGGTGGAGGGGGCCTACCGCCCGGATCGCGGGGTGGCCGTGGAGCGTTATCAGGAGATTGCAGAGGCCTTGCTACGCGAGACGGTCGCCGCCTGGCACGTCCATACCAGCCATCCACTGGAGGGAGTCGAGGAGCAATCGTCGGACGCGATATTTGATGCCTGGGACGAGGTCATCGACTGACAATCGTCACTCGCGGTCACGGGGCCGGGCAACGGATCGGCCCCGTGACCGAGGCGCCCGTGATGGGCATGCGTCGGTGGCGTGTGTCAAACTATCTTTGTGGCCCTGGGTATGTCCCCGGGCCGCAGATCACAGAGAGTCCCAACCAAGTAGCCCCGGTGGCGGAACTGGTAGACGCGCTCGACTCAAAATCGAGTGGCTTTGGCCGTGGGAGTTCGAATCTCCCCCGGGGCACCAATCTCCTTGGTTTACGCCCTCCATGCGTCGAAAGGATTTTTGTTTCGAACTACCGCAGGAGCTCATTGCTGAGCGGCCGCTGGAGCGGCGCACGGACAGCCGTCTGTTGTGTCTCGACGGTGACTCCGGCGCCGTTGAGGATCGTCGATTCGTCGAATTGCCCGATCTGCTGAGACCGGGGGATTTGCTGGTACTCAACGACACCCGTGTGATTCCGGCGCGCTTGTACGGGTGCAAGGCAACCGGGGGCCGCGTGGAAATCCTCCTGGAGCGGATACTCGATGCGGGCCGCGTGCTCGCCCACCTGCGCGTCAGCCGGGCGCCCAGCCTCGGCACAACCATCTCACTCGATGGCGGAGCCGAGGCACAGGTGGAAGGCCGGCGGGGTGCCTGCTTTGTGCTCGCCATCCACGGCGTGGAGGATCTCCTGGCGTTCCTGGAAGCGCATGGCCACGTGCCGTTACCGCCTTATATTCGGCGGCAGGACGAGCCGTTGGACCATGGGCGTTATCAGACAGTGTTTGCCCGAGAGCCCGGTGCTGTCGCGGCGCCAACCGCCGGGCTGCATTTCGATGTACCGCTCCTGGAGCGGCTTGCGGCCATGGGTATCGCGCAGGCACGTGTGACGTTGCACATCGGAGCCGGGACCTTTCAGCCGGTGCGCACCGAGACGGTGGAGGAGCACCGCATGCACAGCGAGGTGTTGCAGGTCTCGGAGGCAACCTGCGCGCAAGTCAAAGCGTGCCGTGAGCGCGGCGGCCGTGTGGTGGCGGTGGGCACAACCGTCGTTCGCGCGCTCGAAGGCGCGGTCTGCCACGGCGAGCTGGCACCGTTTCAGGGGGAAACCGACATTTTTATCTACCCCGGCTACCGCTTCCGCGTCGTTGATGCCCTGTTAACCAATTTCCATTTGCCCGAGTCCAGTTTGATCATGCTGGTCAGCGCGTTCGCTGGTCATGGCAGCACGATGGCTGCCTATGCCCATGCGGTCGCCCAGCGCTACCGCTTCTTCAGTTACGGCGATGCGATGTTTATTGCTCGTCCGGCTCGCGGGGCGCGGGCATGATGCGCTTCCAGTGCATGAGCACCGACGGTGCGGCTCGGCGCGGACGGCTTGAGTTCGCCCGCGGCACAGTTGAGACGCCCACATTCATGCCCGTTGGCACCTACGGCACCGTCAAGGCCATGACGCCGGGTGAATTGACGGACCTCGGCACCGAGATCATCCTGGGTAACACCTTCCACCTCATGCTCCGGCCGGGTACCGATGTCATCGCGGCGCACGGCGACCTGCACGATTTCACACAGTGGCAGGGGCCGATGCTCACCGATTCGGGCGGATTTCAGGTCTTCAGTCTGGGCAGGCTGCGCAAGATCCGCGAAGAGGGGGTGACGTTCCGGTCCCCGGTGGACGGGCGTCGCGTGTTCATGGGGCCGGAGGAATCCATGGCCGTGCAGCGGGTGCTCGGCGCGGATATGGTGATGAGCTTCGACGAATGCACGCCGCACCCGGCCACGCGGACCGAGTCCCAGCATTCCATGGAACTGTCCCTACGCTGGGCCGCGCGCAGTCGCGAGGCCCACGGGGATAACCACAACGCGCTTTTCGGTATCGTCCAGGGTGGGATGTACCATCAGCTGCGCAGGGCCTGCGCGCGCGCACTGCGTGATATCGGCTTTGAAGGCTATGCCGTGGGCGGGCTGGCCGTCGGCGAGAGCGAGGCCGAGCGCAATGCCGTGCTCGACAACGTGGAACCGGAACTGCCCGATGGTTGTCCTCGATATGTGATGGGAGTGGGACGGCCTCAGGATATACTTGAATCCGTGCGGCGCGGCATGGACATGTTCGACTGCGTGATGCCCACGCGCAATGCCCGCAACGGCTACCTGTTTACCCGTGGAGGGATGTTGCGGATACGAAACAGCCGTTTCAGTAAGGACACGCGGCCCATCGAACCGGGGTGCGGCTGCTATGCATGCCGGCATTACAGCCGCGCCTACATCAAGCACTTGGACCGCTGCAATGAGATCCTCGGCAAGCGCCTGGCGACGATCCATAACCTGTATTTCTACCAGCGCCTGATGCAGGAGCTGCGCGAGTCCATTGAGCAGGCCCGGTTGGCTGCCTATGCCGAAGAGTTCTACGCTCGGCTGTCGGCGGGTATCGACAGCCTGTAAGTGGGTCCACGACTGCCAGTGCGGAGCGCGCCATGTCGGCACGGCTGTGGCATAATGCGCGCCCGCTTGCCACGTATGGATTTGACGCCGCCTGGAAGCGGATGCATTGTTTGGCTCGTTTTAGTCATCCACATGAGGTTGATCCATGGAATTCTTTATCTCCAGTGCGTTCGCTCAACAGGGCGGCGAGGGCGCCGGTTGGACGGCGTTGCTCTTTCCCATACTGCTGATCGCTATTTTCTACTTCCTGCTGATCCGGCCCCAGGCCAAGCGCCAGAAGGAACACAAGAAGCTTGTCTCCGAGCTGGCGAAGGGTGACGAGGTGATCACCCAGGGCGGATTGCTCGGGCGGATTACGGACGTGGAAGAGACCTTTATCACCGTTGAGATCAACGACAACAACCAGGTGAAGGTCCAGAGGAACGCGGTCGCGCAGGTAGTGCCTAAAGGGACCATGAAGGGCAGGCCAGAACCCGCCGAGGCCAAGAAGGCCACCAAATAGGTGCCAGGCTACTTGCCATGAATCGTTACCCGCTGTGGACCTACCTCCTTATCCTCGGCGCCATCGGAGTCGGTGTGCTGTACGCCTTGCCCAACCTGTTCGGCGAGGATCCTTCGGTACAGATCACGCCCGTGCGAGGTGCCGTTGAGTTGCCTGAGATCGAACGGCAAGCGATAGACGCTCTGGACGAGGAGGGCATGGACTATTTCGCCACCGAGATCGACGAAGAGCGGGTGTTGATTCGATTCGACAGTCAGGATCTGCAGGTCGCCGCGGCGGATCTCCTCCAGGCCCGCCTGGGCAATGAGGTGACCGTCGCGCTGAACCTGGCACCGGCGACGCCGCAATGGCTGCGGTCGGTCTACGCCGAGCCCATGTATCTGGGCCTGGATTTGCGCGGCGGTGTGCACTTTCTGATGGACGTGGACATGGACGCCGCGGTCTCGCAGAGGCTGGAGCGCTACCAGAACGACTTCCGTAACCTGCTGCGCCAGGAGCGTATCCGTTACGGGCGTGTTGAAGTCGATGGGGACAACCGGGTGGTTGCCCGATTCAATGACGCGGCGGATCGCGAGCGTGCCTTCGATCTGCTTCGCGGCGAATACCGGGAACTCGGCCTGGACCAGGAAGAGCGGGATGGCCAGTACTGGCTGATTGCCAACATCCCCGAAGAGGAAAAGGAGGAAATCCAGCGCTTTGCTGTGCAGCAGAACATCACTACGCTGCGTAACCGCGTGAACGAGCTCGGAGTGGCGGAGCCGGTCATCCAGCAGCAGGGGACGAACCGCATTGTTGTCCAGCTGCCGGGTGTCCAGGATACCGCCCGTGCCAAGGAGATCATCGGTACCACCGCGACGCTCGAGTTCCGCATGGTCGACGAGGATCATTACCCTTATCGGGGCGAGGCGGATGATCCCCCACCCCCGGGCACTGTGAAGTACCCGTCACGTAATCCCCGCTACGGCGATTATGTGATCCTGGAACGCGAGGTGATGCTGACGGGTGAGTACATCATCGACGCCTCCTCCGGCATTGACCAGGAAACGGGCGGGCCGGAGGTCAACATCCGCTTGAGCTCCGCCGGCGGTGACATCTTTCACCGTGCCACCCGCCAGAACGTGGGCAACAGCATGGCGGTCGTCTTCATCGAGACGCGCCAGGAAACGCGCGAGCAAAACGGCGAGACAGTCCGGGAGCGCGTGCGTACCGAGGAAGTGATCAACGTCGCCACCATTCAGGAGCCGTTGTCGACTCGCTTCCGCATTACCGGCCTTGAAGACACCAGCGCGGCCCGGGATCTCGCGCTGCTGTTGCGGGCAGGCGCGCTGGCCGCACCCCTTGACATCATCGAGGAGCGCACGGTGGGTCCGAGCATGGGCCAGGAGAACATCGAGCGTGGCTTTATGGCGGTTGTCATCGGTTTTGTGCTCGTGGTGCTGTTCATGGCGTTCTACTACCGCGTCTTCGGCCTGATCGCCAACATGGCGCTGGTGCTCAACCTGGTGTTCATCGTGGCGGTGCTCTCCATGCTTCAGGCGACCCTGACGCTACCGGGCATTGCCGGGATCGTATTGACTGTGGGCATGGCCGTGGACGCCAATGTGCTGATATTCCAGCGAATACGCGAGGAACTGGCGGCGGGGCTGTCGCCCCAGCAGGCGATACACTCTGGCTACGCCAAGGCACTTTCCACGATCGCCGACGCCAACATAACGACCCTGATTGCAGCTTTGGTGCTGTTTCTCTTCGGCACAGGCCCGGTGCAAGGCTTTGCTGTGACGCTGTCGATCGGGATTCTCACCTCCATGTTCACGGCCATTGTGGGAACCCGTGCGGTGGTTAATCTGATTTACGGCCGGCAACGCCGGCTCACCCGTTTACCGATCTGAGGACGCAGAGGACGCGCGCCATGTGGCTGTTCAAGAAAACGCCCAACCTGGATTTTATGGGCTGGCGCCGCCTCGCGGGGCTCGTTTCCGTGATCCTGCTCGGCCTGGCGGTTGGGCTGCTGGTGGTGCGTGGGCTCAATTTCGGGATTGATTTCACCGGCGGCACGGTGGTCGAGGTGGGGTTTCCGGAGCCGGTGGATGTTGCTGCGGTCCGCGGCGCCCTGGATGGCGGTGGCCACGGAGACGCCGTGGCCCAGCATTTCGGCACAGCCCGTGAGGTGATGATTCGCCTGGGGCCGCGGGAGGATGAGGATGCCGAAGCACTGAGCAACCAGGTGGTGGAGACGCTACGGGACGCCTATCCGGATGTGGAGCTGCGGCGGGTGGAATTCGTTGGCCCGCAGGTCGGCGAAGAGCTCACGGAGCAGGGCGCCCTGGCAATGCTGGGGGCACTTGGCTGCATATTGCTATACGTCGCCTTTCGCTTCGAGTACCGGTTCGCTGCCGCTTCCGTGGCGGCGCTCGTGCATGACGTGGTGCTCGTCCTCGGTGTGCTCTCGTTGTTGCAGATATCCTTCGATCTCAGCGTGCTCGCCGCATTGCTGGCTGTGGTGGGGTACTCGCTGAACGACACGATCGTGGTGTTCGACCGCATCCGTGAGAATTTCGTGCGCATGCGCAAGGGCACCACCGAGGAGGTCTTGAATACCTCAATCAACCAGACCATCTCGCGGACGTTGGTGACGTCGTTCACGACCCTGTTGGTGGTGGTCTCCCTCTACCTCCTCGGGGGCGAGGTAATTTCCGGGTTCGCCTTAACATTGATTATCGGTGTCCTGGTGGGGACGTACTCGTCAATCTTCGTTGCCAGTGCCTCGGCTCTCGCCATGGGCGTCACCAAGTATGACCTTCAGCCCCCGGCCAAGGAAGGAGAAGAGCAGGAAGCCGAGGGCGAGAAGCTGCGCCCCTGATACCAGGGGCGCCCGGGTTTAGAATGACCAGCGGGCCCCCACGCTGATGGCGGAGAAGTCAAGATCGCTGGCGTTCACGTAGCGGATGTAATCGATGTTCACGTGGGCGCCGTCAGCAATCGAGAAGTCGGCGCCGATGCCCAGGCTAACGCCACTATCGCGGCGACTGACTGAGGCGTCATCCGTGTCGCGTCCGCCAAGCTCAACGCCGGCAACACCCATGACGCCATATAGCGACGTGTAACGGGTAATCGGTAAATCGCCGCGTACCAGGCCTGCGTATAAGAAATCCAGCTCGCGTCGTTCGCCCCCGGAGCGATCCGTACCGGTCCCGCCCAAGTGGGCCTCCACGGCGAACTGCTCGCTGATCTTGATCCCGACCCGCCCGCGTACGCCAAGGGCGGAGAAATCACTGCCCCCGTCCTCGTCCAAGAACCAGTTCATGGCGTCCATGCCCAGGTAGAACCGATCCTGCGCCTGGGCGCCGGTACTGGGGAGCGCCAGGGCAACTGCGAGCAACACGGATGGAATGCCGGTGCGGCGGACAAGGGCCTGCTGAGGGTGCATGGTGTCTCCTGAAAGCGTGCTGTCGACGGTCACACGAGTCTATACCAGCGCGAATGGAGTAGGTAAGAAACGCGTTCGTGCCGAAGCGAAGCCAGCTCTGCCTCCACGCGCGAGCGCAGGACAGGACACTAGTGTCCTGTCCTGCAAATACCGTTACGATTGTCGCGGCCCTGACGGCCCCTGGCGGCGTTGCGCCTCCTCGCCGTAGTCCCCGCTACGCCTCGTCGGCGCGCCTTGCCAGGAACCGTCAGGATCCACGCCAAT
>NZ_SKOG01000066.1 GCF_007120195.1 Aquisalimonas sp. | reverse complement strand
CCACCCTCGCCGTATTTGTGCCCATGCTCTTCTGGCCGGGGATGATCGGTGAGTTCATGGTCTACCTGCCGGCCACCGTGATCATCACGCTGATCGCCTCGCTGGCCATGGCGCTGGTGTTTATCCCTGCTATGGGGGCTGTGATGGGGCCGCGCCGTGCGGTCAACTCGGAGCAGGGGCGGCGTGTGCGCGCCGCCCAGGAGGGCCGCTACGATGAACTCCAGGGCGTCACCGCCGCTTACGTGCGCGTGCTGCGCACCCTTGTCGAGCGGCCCGGCTGGACCCTGGCCGGTACGCTGGCGCTGATGGCCTTTGCCTACACGCTGTACATCGCCGAGGGCCGGGGCGTGGACTTCTTCCCGGACATCGAACCGGAGTTCGCCCAGGTGCAGGTGCAGGCGCGCGGTGATCTCTCCGTATGGGAGGCGGACCGGCTGGTGCGCCAAGTGGAGAAGCGTCTTTACGGCGCGCCGGAGGTCGAGCACGTCTACGGGCGCACCATCGGCACGCAGCTGGCGCGGCTGCAGGGCAACTACGCCGAGGATGTCATCGGCGTGGTGCAGCTGGAGCTCAGCCCCTGGCGTGTGCGTCCGCCGGCCAGCGAGGTGCTGGGCGACATCCGCGAACGGCTCGCGGATCTGCCGGGGCTGGAGCTGCAGGTGCGCGCCCAGGACCGCGGTCCCGGGGAGGGACGGCCCATCGTCATCGAGGCCAGCGGCGCCAGCGCCGAGCGCATTCGCGAGACCATCCACACCATCCGTGCGCACATGCAGCGGTTGGGCGGGTTCGTGGACATCGAGGATGATCTGCCACTGCCCGGCGTGGAGCTGGAGATCCGTTTCGACCGCGAGCAGGCGGCTCGGTACGGTGTGGACGTGCCGCTGATCGGTCAGGGGATGCAGCTGCTCACCGAGGGCATGATCCTCGGCACCTACCGCCCGGACTTCACCGACGATGAGGTGGACATCCGCCTGCGGCTACCGCCGGAGCAGCGCCACCTCCAGCAGCTCGCCAACCTGCGTCTGCCCACGGAAGCCGGCCTGGTGCCACTGGCCAATTTTGCCGAATTGGTGCCCGTGCCCTCCACCGGGCTGATCAAGCGGCGCGACGGCAGCCGCGCCCACATCATCGAGGCGGACGCCGCCCCCGGGCGTCTGGTGGACGAACAGGTGGGGCGCCTGCAGTCGGCGTTGGAGCAGGCGGATCTCGACGAGTCGGTGGATGTGCGCTTCCGCGGCGAGGCGGAGGAACAGGCCGAGGCGGCGCAGTTCCTGCTCGTGGCCTTTGCGCTGTCGCTGTTCCTGATGCTGCTCATGATGGTCACGCAATTCAACCGCTTCTCCCAGGCGCTGCTGGTGCTCTCGGCCATTGTGTTCTCCACCGCCGGGGTGCTGATGGGGCTGCTGATCCGTGGTGAGCCCTTCGGCATGGTCATGAGCGGCATCGGTGTGTTGGCATTGGCCGGCATCGTGGTGAATAACAACATCGTGCTCATCGACGCCTACAACGAGCAGCTCGCCCGCAATCTGGCGCCGCGGGAGGCCGCCCTACGCGCCGCCGCCCAGCGGATGCGCCCGGTGGTGGTGACCGCGGTGACCACCATCCTGGGGCTTATGCCCATGGTACTGGCGCTGACGGTGGACTTCGTCGGCCGCGACTTCCACGTGGGCGCGCCATCCACGGACTACTGGGTGCAGCTCGCCACAGCCATTGCCGGGGGATTGCTGTTCGCCACGCCACTGACACTCCTGTTTACCCCAGTCATGCTGGCGGCGTTGGACCGCCGCCGTAGCCGGGATGAACAGCCCGAGTAGACAGCCCGCGGCTCTGTCGGTGATTCCCACCCTGCAAGTAGCCGGCGGTGGGGGCGAGCGTGACACTGCGGTCCGGTCCCTCGACCGAGGTCCCCGCGCCGCGCGTGCTGGCTTTTAAAAAAGCGCTGTTGCGTTACGCCGAAGGCGCCATGGTATCGTCGACCGTGTGCAGCCTGCACTTCAATCGCCCGGAAACCGAGCGCTGTATCGACCAGGCGATGCAATTCGGACCGCTGGCGGCTGTGGAGCCAGCCAACCTGGCCCCGGAACACATTACTGCGGGGTAACGCCGTGTCCTGGAAAGCCCTCTTGCTGCCCGTTCTGCTGTTGCCCGGTATGGCGCTGTCGGCGCACGACTGGGGTGACGATCAGGAGGTTGTTCGCAGCGCGGCATCGGGCACACTGGTGATCGAGTCCCCGGGGCGGCTCATCCACCACGGGGAGTACGCCGGGGTGCCGGTGACGGTTATTCGCCGTTTCGACGACGACGGATTGCGCCAGGTGCGGTATTTCAATAGCGCCGGTCATGCCAGCCCCGCCGACTACATGAGGGACTTCGAGCGGCTGCGTCGCACGCTTGTCGATGCCCATGACGAGCCCGAGCTGGATGTACGCGAATGGCGCAGTGATGCCCTCCGGGAGCAGCAGGGTATGGAGGGCATGGCGCTCGCCGGCGGCAAACTGGTCCTGGTCGCGGGTTGGAATACCCCGGATGCGTTGATACTGATGACCCTCCAGCGTGAGCATATGGGTATTGCCCACCAGCTGGTATTCACCGATCCAGCGGCTGATCCCGATGCCTTCCCGGCAGGTCAGTGATCGGCGCGGACACCCACTGCAGGGTCAAAACCGGAGGGGCGGCTGCCGGCGCGGCGACACGACCAGTTAACGGATCGCGGCACCGCAGCCTCATCGAGACCTCGAAGGTCGGCGGCCTTGATCCCTCTACGTGCCTGCTCGATGAGTTAAACTACCTGTCCGCAGCCGTCGTCTTCCCTTCTTGGCGGCAACGGCCCCAGCTGTCATTCGGATTCCGGCATACGCAGTCCGGGCAGGTGAGGGTGGCCGCCGCTGGCGCACCAAAGCCTCTCAGAAGAACCGCACGACGAGGAAAAGCCCCACCATGGCGATGCCGAATGCGAGCTTGGCTGCCGTGCCGAGCGCAAGCCCCACCGTCGCGCCCCAGCCGGCACGCCCCGCAGCGGCGAGCCCGCTGTGCATTGAAAGCTCCCCCACCAGCGCACCGATAAAAGGCCCGAGCAGCAGGCCGGGCAGGCCGAAAAAGATGCCCACGACCGCCCCCAGGGTCGCGCCCGTCACCGCGCGGGCCGAGGCGCCGTAGCGACGGGCGCCGAATGCACCCGCCACAAAGTCCGCCAGCGACGCCAATGCAGCCATGACACCGAGGATGATTAGGGTTGTGGCGCCGACATGGACGAAGCTCTCGGCCAATGCGGCCACCCACAGTCCAGCGAACAGCAGTAGCGGGCCGGGCAGCGCGGGTAGCACCAACCCCGCCAGGCCGGCACCCGTGAGGAGGGTGGCGAGGATCCACAGCAGCACAGTTATGGCAGTCATGCGTAGGGACTATAGCGAGCGCCGCAGGGAAACAGAAGCCGTGCCTGGCGCACTGCCAATCGTGATGCCGCGGTATCCGGTGTCGGTCATGCGCCTTGTCACCCCCAACCCGCGGAGCGACAGCCGGGCCGGCATTGTGTTATCAAGTCAGAACAGGTGGGAACAAACACGCCGCCGTGCTCGCTCAGGCGCGCCCGGCATTTGGAGGAGTCGTGCAATGAGCCCTCGGAATCCCGCGCACATGCGTTTGATCGTTGCCCTCTTGCTGTGCATCGGCCTGGTGCCACTGGCCTCCGGGCATCACGGCTGGGGCTGGGCCAGCGACGAGATCACCGAGCTGACCGGTGAGATTGTCGACGTGAGGCTGGGTAATCCCCACGGTGAGGTCGATATTGATGTCGGCGGTGAAACCTGGACGGTGGAAGTCGGCCAGCCCTGGCGCAACGAACGCAGCGGATTGACGGCCGAACTCCTGGAGTTCGGCAACGAAATCAAGGCCTTGGGGCACGTCTCCAACCGCGAAGGGGAGCAGCTGCTGAAAGCGGTCCGGGTGACAACCCGCGAGGGGCATCACGACCTGTACCCGGACCGGGTTCCGGACTCCGATTGATCGCCGAGGCGCTGGTTAGTGTTGAAGCCTGGGCGCCGATCGTCGCGCTGCGGAACTCCGTGCTGGCCTACCCGATCGTCAATGCGGCGCATGTGCTTGGCGTGGCGCTGCTCGTGGGCAGCATCGTGCCGCTTGATCTGCGGCTGGCTGGGCTTTGGCGGTCCATCGCGATCGAACCCCTCTGGCGGGTGCTGTCACGTACAGCCGGTGCCGGGTTTGTCCTGGCGCTGATGACGGGCTTGTTGCTGTTCGCCACGCGGGCGACCGAGTATGTCGAATCGACCCTGTTCCTGGGTAAGCTTGGGCTAATCGTGGTCGCCGGCCTCAACGCAATCTGGGTCTCCCGGAGACTCGGATCAACGCCGGGCCGAATCCCGCCACCGGTTCGCCGGGGTGCGGTCGCATCAATCGTCCTGTGGCTCGGCGTACTATTGCTGGGGCGACTGGTGGGCTACTTCTGAGACCCACCCTTACCCACAACCTCAACCACGCCGCAAGAGCTAACCCCGCTCCGATTGCTCGGCACAGGCAATGCAAATCAGCGTCGCAGGATCAGCCTCCAGCCGCCCGCGGGCTATGGGTTCCTCACAGCGCGCGCAATCCCCGTAGGTGCCCTCATCCATTCGCCGCAAGGCAGCACGAACGCGAAGAATCTGCTCATGGGCGCGCGCCTCAGTCGCCTTGGCCATGGCTTGTCCCTGCAACGCATCCATGCGCGACAGGCGTCCGGTCCGGGTTTGGTCAAGTTCCACGGTCTCGGTGCTGGAGCGTCGCAGATCGGCGTTCTCGGCAAGCGCGGCCAGACGCTGCTCCAGGCGCTCCCGGAAGGTTGAAAGATCAGTATCGGTCAACATAATCATTTCCAGACTCGGGCTTGTATCAGTGTAATCCGTCGCTTGCCGAGTCACCAATAGGGTTCCAGGATCATGGGCTCACGCCTGCGGTCCGACACCGCAGCAAGCACCCCGCCTCCATGAGTATGGTCACGTGCTCGGAGACCGTCGATAGCGACAATCCAACCGACAGCAGTCGCTACTGCGGCACTCGGGCTCGGTGCAGCCGGCGCCGCTCATGCCCAGGGTAAAGCCAAGGCATTTTCATCACTCATCATCAGTAATTTTGAATTATTTGATCACGGCTATTTGATCACGGCACTGACAGCCACCTTAACCTCGATGACTTCGATAACCATCGGGTCCACCACGTTCGCCAACGCAACTGTCGAGGAGGTAGTGGGGGTGCCCGAACCCGGCAGCTACGGTGTGCTTGGGGTCGGCTTGCTGGGAGTGGCCGGGGCGTTATATCGCCGCCGCAGCTCGGCACAATAACAACAAGCCGCCAGCCGCACGGTGATCATGGGCCAGGCGCTGGGCATCGTCTCCCGCGCCATCGTTATGCGTCGGATCAACTTACGCGGGCGTGCGCCACAAGGGCGCCCGCACCGGTGCTGTCGTCTTGATGCGAGCGCGTGGCCCGCCGAATCTCGTGGCACAGCGATCGGAGCCGAGTGATGGCTGCGGTCACAAGTCGCGGGCGCACGGCAGTGTCCAATCGTCGCGGCAAGGCAGGGCGCGGACCAGTCTGTGCTGGAACGGCGCCAGCGACTCCTCCCGGGGTGGACGCCAGGTGTGCAGCTCGAGCCCGGCGAGATCCCGCGGATAATCCGCCGCGCCTTCGAACCAGAAAAACACCGACATCTGGACGCGTTCCGGCTGCAGTGGCGGCAATGTGTTGTACAGCGCGCCTGGCGGGGAATCCCGGCCGGGCAGACGGCGACGTTCGCCCAGCCACCCCTGGAACGTGTAGAAGGCATCGCTGGGGGGCAGGAATTGCAACGCGTAGTCCACCTCGCGGGCAGGATCGGTGACATCGTCACCGGAGATCAGTGGTCGGGAGTGACCGCTGACCAGATACTGCGCGCTATCGGCGTCCAGGAAGCGCACGGCGCGGTGGCGGCGACGCTCCCGGGCGTGCGGGAACAGCGCATGGGATGCCTCGGCCACATCCACGGCGATGCGATGGTTCGCGTCCATAACCATGCGCCCGGGATGATCACCCCCAACCGTGCCGCCCACGAGCGCGTAGGCACGCATGTAGTTGTGTTGCTGCATGGTCGCTGCGAAAGGAATCAACTCCTCCGGGCCCGCCTTATCAACCGCAACGCCCGGCTCCGGCACGAGTGCCAGCGTTACAGCCGCGTAATGGTCGAGTTGATGCCAGTCGTCCGCGTCCCCGATGAGATCGAGGGCGGCGCGCTGCCAGCCGGTAATGCCGGCCGCAATTCCGGAGTGCCGAAAGACCAAGTGGTAGTGCAGGAATACGGCCGCCTCCGGTGCCTCCATGCCCGGCAATCGCAGCACGCTCGTGCTGGCCCGCGCCGCAACGACCGGCGTACCGCCTTCGGAGACAGGTTCGTGCACAAACAACGCCTGCGGATCGTCCCGGTATTCATTGAGCAGTGCGCGGTCGACGTCGGTGGCGACGAGTTCCCCAGCAGCGTCATACAAGCGACCCTCGGCGATGTAGTCGTCGTAGAAGGAAATCGGGCCGGTCTCGTCTGCCGCCACGTAAAAACGCGGGCGAAAGGCCTTCAGCAGGTGCCGCTCGCGTTCGCTCGCGGGCTCGTCGGCGGGTGGAAAGGCGCTCAGGTAGGCATCGAAACCCGGATACTGCGAAAAGTTGGCGTCGTCGAGCGTACACCCGGTCACCAGCAACATCAGTCCCACTGCGCAGAGGCCTCGGCCGGGTGCCGAACCCGCCTGGGGATTCGCCGTATCCGTGTCCGATGGGCATGTTTTCGTCGCCTTTACGCCCTTCCGATGGTGCCCGCGCCCCTGTTGATCGGCGGGCCGACCTAAACCCTGGAGAGAGGCTTCGTTCACTCGCCAGGCTCCTGGTCAACCGACTCTCGAGCCATCTCATTGACCTCGTAATGGACCGCGCCCAGGTGGGCAGGCAAGGGCTCCTCCCACCGGGGATCGCGAAGCGCCGTGGTCGCGTCCTCATAGCCCCGGCGGCGATGATCCGCCAGCGTTTGTGGCAGAAAGGTGAAATCCTTCGCCGACGAGCGATAGGCCTGCCCCGGGTAGACGAAGTGCACCACGTTGACTGTCGTGGTACAGCCAAGGGCCTCCAGGGCGGCGACTTCCGGTTTGTTACGCTCGGCTTCCGGCAGGTGCTCGAACAACACACTGACGGCGTGGCGAAGATCGTGCATGCGGCTGTGGTTCTCGATCTCTGTATGCGCACGGCTTGCGTAGATGATGTCCTTGCGGCGATCTTCGAGCTGATCCAGATCCATTGGCGGCGACCCCCTCGGATCAAAGAGATCCACCATGAAACAAAGCGTACTCCGGCGCGGATTGTCCTCGAGAACGACGCTCAAGGGCGTATTCGACAGTAGGCCACCGTCCCAGTAGTGCGCTCCGTCAATCTCGATCGCGGGAAAAGCGGGCGGCAAAGCGCCAGTGGCGAGAACGTGGCGCAGATCGATGGTCTGATGGCTGGAATCAAAATACACATGCCGCCCGCTCTCGACCTCCGCCGCGCCAAGACTCAACCGCACATCGGATCGATTAAGGTAATCGAAGTCGATCAGCTCGGTGAGTGTCCGCTCCAGAGGGGCAAGACTGTAGTAGTGGACCTGTCCTCTGACTTTCCATGGCCCCGGTAATGGGCCCAGCCAATCCGGCTGGAAAAACCCGGGTTGCCCCCACATCATCGTGCCCATGGCACTGGCGATGTTAATGAGCTTGCGGGCCGGGTGGGCCGGCGGTGGTGCCGGCAAGAGCTGTGGCCAGGTAATACGTCGCCAGAATGTCTCCAGGCGTTCGAGGCGTCGCTCCGGCGGATTGCCGGCGAGGATGGCGGCCTGGATACCACCGATACTGGTGCCGGCGAACCAGTCCACTATGTACCCGGTTGCCGCGAGCGCCTCATAGACGCCGTGATGATAGCTCCCCAATGCACCGCCGCCCTGGAGTAACAACGCCACGCGTTCGTGGGGCGTGTGCCCGGTCTTGCTGGATCGCGCATTGGCCATCATAACCTCTCGACCACAACGGGCGGGTCAGACAGCGTAATCGCCACCGGCGAGCACTCCCATTGGGAACACTACGTATCGCTGCAAGTTGCCTGGGTCCCGTCAGGCCAGACCGACGAACGCAATGGCACCACGCCTGTGATCTTCGAACCGCTGGATTTTATCGCACGGCTGTCCGCCCTGGGCCCGGATCCGCAGGTCAAATCGAAGGCAGTCCGATGGCGCCGGCGAGCGCAGTGTCATTGTCTCACGGGACGAGAAGCGGGTTTCCATCGACTATACTCGACAGCGAGATCAAGCGCGTCAACGACAAAACCTTTCATGCACAAGCATTTTAGCGATGGCATGGCCTTCGTCGACACCTTCGAGATTGGGACGCGCTTCGACGGCAAGCACCACAGCGATGCCCCAAAATTCACCGTGGTCGCCGGCGACGGGGTGCCCGCCGTCTCGCCGCCGCGAAGTCCTGGCGGGGGCCTGGAACGACAGCTGCCGATCATCTAAGTCAGAAGGTTTGCCGGACCGCAGGGTGCGGTCGAGGCCACTGTCGACCTGCGGGACTCCGGCACGTAGCGCGCGCATGCCAACGACCCTGATCCCAGCGCGTAGGGTGGCATTAGCGCCAGCGTAATGCACCGTCAAACAAACCGCGCCGAAGGCGCACCACTATAGTGTAGGCACCGACCAAGATACGGTGTCGAGAGCGACGAGAGTGGAGAGAAGATCCGGGAAAGGTCGGCGAGAACGGTCGTCCCCGGCGTTTATGTTCATGCCGGCAAAGACGCCGACATTATGAATAAGATCGCAAACATGAACGAAACGTCAACAGGCGAGCGCAACCAGGCGCGGGCGCCCGGGAGTTGGGCATCATGCGCCAGGGCGGGAACCAGCCCTACCAGTTATGGCCGCCATTGGTGGTAAAGACTTGGCCCTCTGGCAGTTCGGGAGCGAGCAGACCATTGGTGTGGGCGAAACGAACAACACTGGGACACCCTGGCAGTAGAACCTGGTCGACCTGGAGCATTTCAGGCGCCTTGATCAGCAGATGCGCGGCAGCTGTTCGCCGCTGAGCATGTCGATGACCCGGCGGGCGCCAATGCTGCTGGTCATGGTTACCGGTGGCCGGGGGGTGTCGATGACTTCACCGATCCGCGTGGCCTGTTCGGCCACTGCATGGCCATGTAACACATCCAGGGCCTGATCGGACTGCGCGGCTGGCACGAAGGTGACGAAACGGCCCTCGCAGGCAACATACAGGGGGTCCAGGCCGAGCATCTCGCAGGCGCCGGCAACGGTTTCGGCCACCGGCAGGCGTGCCTGCTCGATACGGATGCCCACACGGGTGGCCACTGCGATCTCGTGCAAGGCGCTGGCCAGGCCTCCGCGGGTGAGGTCGCGCAGGCAGTGGACGTCGATCCCGGCGCGCAGCAGTGTCTGCACGGCGGTGCCGAGATCCGCGCTGTCACTGCGGATCGGGGTCTCGAAGCTTAGCCGTTCGCGGCTGGCCATGATGGCCATGCCGTGGCGGCCCAGGTCGCCACTGACGATGACGGTATCACCCGGCTGGACCCGGCCCGGCCGGATATCAACGCCGTCGGCGATTACGCCGAGCCCGGAGGTGTTGACGAACAGCCCGTCGCCCTTGCCGCGATCGACCACCTTGGTGTCCCCGGTCACGAAGCGGATGCCGGCGGCCGCGCCCGCCTCGCGCATGCTGCACAGGATGCGCCATAAATCCGCCAGCGGCAGGCCTTCCTCCAGGATCAGGCCGACGCTGAGTTGCTTGGCGATGGCGCCGCTCATGGCCAGGTCATTGACCGTGCCGTGTACCGCCAGATGGCCGATGTTGCCACCGGGAAAGAACAGCGGATTGACCACGAAGGAGTCGGTGGTGAACGCCAGCCTGCCCTCTGTGGCTTCCAGTACGGCGGCATCATGCGCACCCGCCGATTCGGCGCCGAGTGCAGGCAGGATCAGTTCATCTAGCAGGCGGTGCATAAGCCGACCGCCGCCGCCATGGGCGAGTAGCACGCAGGGGTGGTCGTCCAGCGGCAGGGGGCAGACGGGAAGGTTGTTGGCCGATGTATCGCTCACGGGCTGGCGGTCTCCGGGTCGTTCACCTCGGTGCCGCGATAGCGATAATAGGCCGCGCAGGCGCCTTCGGAGGAGACCATGGGTGCGCCCAGGGGGTGTTCCGGGGTGCAGCGGCTGCCGAAGGTGGGGCAGTCACCGGGGCGTTTTCGGCCCTGCATGATCTCGCCGCTGATGCATTCGCCTTCCTCCCCGGAGGAACGGCCCACGGCGCCGAAGCGCTGTTCGGCATCAAAACCAGCATACTCCGGCGCCAGGCCGAGGCCACTGCTGGCGATCTCGCCGATGCCTCGCCAGTGCTGCGGGACTGTCCGAAATATGGTCCGGATCAACGTCTGGGCCTGGCTGTTGCCGGCCTCGGAGACCGCGCGCGTGTACTGGTTTTCCAGCTCGGCACGCCCCTGCTCGAGTTGTGTGACGCACAGGTACACCCCCTGGAGGATGTCCACCGGTTCAAAGCCGGTGACCACGATCGGCACCCGGTGGCGTTCCACAATCGGGGCATATTCCCAATAGCCCATCACGGCACAGACATGGCCGGCGGCGAGAAATCCCTGCACGCGGTTATCCGGCGCGCCGAGAATGCTCTCGATGGCTGGTGGCACCAGCACGTGGGAGACCAGCATGCTGAAGTTGCCCAGGCCCAGCGCACTGGCCTGATGCACGGCCATGGCATTGGCCGGCGCCGTGGTCTCGAAACCCACGGCCAGGAACACCACCTCGCGCTGCGGATTGTCCTGGGCGATGCGCACCGCATCCATGGGCGAATAGACCATGCGCACATCACCACCGTCGGCCTTTACGCCGAGCAGATCCTGCCGGCTGCCGGGCACGCGCAGCATGTCGCCGAAGGAGCAGAAGATCACCTCCGGGCGGGCGGCGATCTCCAGGGCCTTGTCGATGACCGCGATCGGGGTGACGCACACCGGGCATCCCGGGCCGTGGATAAGCCGGATCTGCCCGGGCAGGAGCTGATCGATGCCGTATTTGACGATGGCATGGGTCTGCCCGCCGCAGACCTCCATCAGGGTGTGTTCGCGTGTGGTGATTCTGGCAATGGCCCGGGCCAGTTGCTGGGCGGTGGCGCCGTCGCGGTATTCATCGACATATTTCATGGCTGCGGCCCCGCTTCGCCCAGTTCCTCCAGCTCCCCCATCTCCCGGAGATAATCGAACACGCGCT
The DNA here is from genome assembly GCF_007120195.1 of Aquisalimonas sp. Classification (GTDB taxonomy): domain Bacteria; phylum Pseudomonadota; class Gammaproteobacteria; order Nitrococcales; family Aquisalimonadaceae; genus Aquisalimonas. Next base: position 22,293 of record NZ_SKOG01000066.1, on the reverse strand, counting down.
GCGCCTCGTCCGGGTCGATGGTGCTAATCGCCAGGCCGACGTGGACTAGCACATAGTCACCCACCTGCGCGTCCGGCACGCAGGCCAGCGACACCTCGCGCCGGTTGCCGGCAAAGTCCACCTCGCCGGTGCGAAACAGCGGCTCCTGCTCACCGATTGCGATCAATTTGCCGGGTATTGCCAAGCACATAAGGAATCCTGCTCAATGTCGCGCCAGCACGACAGCGGCCTGGCCCGCGGCCAGTGCCCCGTCGTTGGGTGGTAATCGTTGCGGCCAGTACACCATGGCCCCGGCCTCCCCGGCCTTGACCTGGAGCATCTCCACCAACAATTGATTCTGAAAACAGCCTCCCGCCAGCACCCACTGGTGCAGACCAAGACGCTGCGCCACCAGTATGACCGATTCCACCAGTGTTGCATGACAGCGCCGGGCGATGTCGGCGGCTGCAATCCCGGCAGCCTGATCCGCCAGCACGGCGCGCAGCATGGGCCGCCAGTCCACGCCCAGCGCCCCGTCTTCCAGGGCCGTGATGGTCAGCGGATAGGGCGTGGAATCGCCGCCCTGTTCGGAGGCGAACTGCAGCGCCATGGCGGCCTGCCCCTCGTAGCCGGGGCCGGTATGCAGGCCCAGCACGGCCGCCAGGCCATCGAACAGACGACCCATGCTGGTGGTCAGCGGTGTCTGCACATCGCGCCTGAGCATTTGGCTGAGCAGTTCCCGCTCGCGGGCGGTAAACGCGGCCACGGCGGGATTGCTTGCCTGTGCCCAGTCACTGCCGGCCAGTGTGAACAGCAGGCCGGCGGCGCTGCGCCGGGCTTCGCGGGCGGCGGCGTCGCCGCCGGGCAGGGGGAATGGCAGAAGATGCGCCACCCGTTGGCAGTCTGCGCCCTCGCAGCGCAGGAATTCCCCGCCCCAGACGGTGGCGTCCTCTCCCAGTCCGGCGCCATCCCAGGCCATGCCGAGCAACGGACCGCGCAGGCCATGCTCCAGCATGACCGCAGCGATGTGGGCGTGGTGATGCTGCACGGGATGGACCGGCCGGCCGCTGTCACGGGCATAGCGGCTGGTGAAATAGTCCGGGTGGTGGTCGCAGGCGATCAGGCACGGGCGCGCGTCGTAGAGCGCCTCCAGGCTGTCCGCCATGCGCTCGAATGCGGCGCAGGCCTCTGGTGTTTCCAGATCCCCGAGGTGCTGGCTGACGATCAGGTTCTCGCCGCTGGTCACGGCCAGGGTGTTTTTCAGATGGCCACCGGTGGCGAGCACGGCCGGTGGTGGTTGCCCCAGCGGCAGGCTGACCGGCGCGTAACCACGGGCCACGCGCAGGGGCATGGGCCGCTCGCCGATCAATTGGACCACGGAGTCGTCCACCTGCCGGGCGATCGGGCGGTTGTGGACGAGAAAGGCATCGGCAATGCCTCGCAGCCGGTCCAGGGCCTCGTGTTCATCAATGCAGATCGGCTCATCGGCGAGGTTGCCGCTGGTCGAGACCACCGGCCGGCCGAAATCGCCGAGCAGCAGATAGTGCAGCGGCGTATACGGCAGCATGGCCCCCACCCGAGGATTGCCCGGGGCGATGCCGACCGCCAGCCCCGCCTCCGGCCGGCGCGGTAATAGGACCACCGGCGCGGCGGGTGAGCCCAGCAGCGCTTTGGCCGCCGGGCTGACCCGGCAGTCCCGCTCCAGTTGCTCAAGATCCGGGTACATCACGGCCAGGGGCTTGGCGGGGCGGTGCTTGCGCTGGCGCAGCGCCGCGACCGCGTCTTCATTGCAGGCGTCGGCCAGCAGGTGGAAGCCGCCCAGGCCCTTTACCGCCAGAATCTCGCCGGCGCACAGACGCGCTACCGCCTCGCCCAGCGCGGCCTCGCTGCGTGCCAGCTCCCGGCCCCGCGCATCCCACAGCGCAAGCTGGGGCCCGCACTCCGGGCAGGCATTGGGCTGGGCGTGAAAGCGGCGGTCGGCCGGGTCCTCGTATTCCGCGCGGCAGGCCGAGCACAGCGTGAACCCCTGCATGGTAGTGGCGGCGCGGTCATAGGGCAGGGCGCGAATGATGCTCAGACGGGGGCCGCAGTGGGTGCAATTGGTAAAGGGGTAGCGGTGGCGGCGGTTCGCTGGGTCACGGATGTCGGCCAGGCAGCCGGGGCATGTGGCCAGATCAGGCAGCACACTGACCGAGCGCGGACCGCCCTCAGCGCTCTGGCGGATAACAAAACCGGTGGTCCCCTGCGGCTGGATGGCTTCGATACTTACCGCATCGATTCGGGCAACGGCTGGCGCCTCGCTAAGCAGACGGCTGCGGAAGGCGGCAATCGCGGCTTGCGGGCCTTCCAGTTCAACCACCAGACCCTGTGCTGTATTGGAGACCCAGCCGGCCAGACCCAGGGTCTGTGCCAGGCGATAGACAAAGGGCCGGAAACCGACCCCCTGCACAGCGCCGGTGAGGCGGAAGCGCCAGCGGACCTCCAGCTCGCCAGCGGCCCCCAGCTGACTCATTGCGCTGACTCGGTCTCATCCACCTCGATGGCCTTGAGCAGGATGTCCTGCGCGTTCGGGTCGCTGGTGTCGTCCGAGGTCTCTACATGGAGTTCCGCGCCCTCGGCCACGGTACCCTGTGTGCCCTCGATGAAATGCTCGCGGAAGTGCTGGGCGGAGATGTGCGAGAAGGCGCCCAGCCAGACATCCACGCTGCGCACCCGGCTGGCGTCGTTGTCGCGGGCGACCTTTTCGATCTTACGCAGCAGATCCGCCATCAGGGAGAATTCATGCATGCCGTGCTCCTGTATTTGCCTGGTGTCTCAGCCAGCATCCGGGGCCGTTGCCCCGAGTTCTGCGCTGACCCGCTCGACCACCTCGTCCACCGCCGCTGCCACCGGCGGGCTCAGTTCCCGGCCGGCCCGAAAGCTGCCGCCTTCGATGCCGTAAATGATGAGTCTGGGCGGCAGCTCGTCCAGCGCCCGGGCCAATTCCACCGCCTCGGCCAGGCTGAAGGCGTGGGTGGAGTAATGGAAAAACTCCTGCGGGATGGTCTGGCTGGCGGCATCCAGACGATGCACGGTGCCGGCCGCCTTGCCGGAGGACACCGCGTCGAACAGGTATACCGCCTCGGCCTCGCGCCACAGATCCATCAGCGCCGCGCCCTCGCCGCTGGCAATGCAGACCCGCGTGGCCGGCAGCGCCAGTGCCTCTAGGCGTTCGGCGATCACCGGGCCGACCCCGTCGTCGCTGCGGAAGCGATTGCCAATGCCGATCAGCAACCGGTTCATGTGCGCTCGACGGTCAGATCCAGGAAATGGCAGGAGCAGGAGATGCAGGGGTCGTAATTGCGGATCGCCTGCTCGCACTCATAACGCAACTGATCCTCCGGCAGGTCCATGCGCGGCTGCACATACTCGCGCAGATCACTTTCGATCATGCTCTGATTGACGCTGGTCGGGGCGACGATCTTGGCGTTTTCAATGATGCCCTCGGCATTGATGGTGTAGCGGTGGTAGCAGATGCCCCGTGGCGCCTCGGTGGCGCCATAGCCGGTGCCGGCCCGGGGTGTGACCGCCAACGCGGGTTCCGCCGGCGGATTGTAAGCGCGGATGATGCGCAGCGCCTCTTCCACCGCGTAGACCACCTCCACCGCGCGCACGATGATGCTCTTGAACGGATTGCTGACCACCTCGCCCAGGCCGACGGCATCGGCGGCCTGGCGCGCGCCGGGGTGGAGCCGGTCGCGGTTGAGTGCGTAACGGGCCAGCGGCCCCAGGTGCACCGGGGAGCCGCCGGGGGTGTTGCTGTGCAGCGAGGTGGAGTGGGCGACATGCTCCTCGATCAGGGTGTTGTCGTAGTCCTCGATGCCCAGATCCAGGCCGGCGCTGGAGACCAGCCGGCCTTCGTTGAAGGGGTACTCGTCCGGGTGGTGCAGAGCCATGAAGTCATAGTCCTGCTCGAAGTCCGGAAACGGCAGCCCGGCGACCACGCGCACGGTCTCCTTGGCCGCTTCCAGCGCCCATTCCAGGTCCGGCACCAGGGCCTCGAGCCGGGCCCGGGTGGGGGCCTTGTAGAAACCGCCGACCTTGATGTTGATGGGGTGGATCTCACGGCCACCCAGTACGGTCATCAACTGATTGCCGATTTTCTTCAGCCGCAGCGCGCGTTTGACCAGTTCCGGGTGGTCCTTGGCCAGGGTAATGGCATCGGGGTAACCAAGGAAGTCGGGGGCGTGCAGCATGTAAATGTGCAGCACATGGCTTTCGATCCACTCGCCGCAGTAGAGCAGCCGGCGCAGTTCGCGGATGGCACCGTCCGGGTGATCGCCGGTGATCCATTCCATGGCATGACAGGCACTCATCAGGTAGGCCACCGGGCAGATGCCGCAGATGCGCGCGGTGATATCCGGTGCCTCGCGAAAATCGCGGCCTTCGAGAAAGGCCTCGAAAAAGCGCGGCGGCTCGAAGATGCGCAGTTGCAGCTCCTCGACCCGGTTCTTGTCGAGTTTGATATAGAGCGCACCCTCGCCCTCGACGCGGGCGATGTAGTCAACCTTGATGGTCTTACTTGTCATGGCGCTCGCTCTCCTGCCGGAAGGGTTCGGCATGGGCGTTGAAATTGCGATAGAAGCGCACCAGCTCCTCTCGGCCCATCCCGAGGGCGCCGAGTTGGCCGGACAGGGCGGCGGTGTTGGGGGTTTCCTTGGGGCCGAAGCAGCCGTAACAGCCGCGATTGTAGGCCGGGCACAGCGCGCCGCAGCCGGCCTGGGTGACCGGGCCGAGGCAGGGGGTGCCATGGGCGACCATGACGCAGACATTGCCCCCGCGTTTGCATTCCTCGCAGACGCTGTAGGTGGGCACGTTCGGCTGGCGCCCGGCCACATAGGCGCTGATCACTTCCAGCAACTGGTGTTTGTTGATCGGGCAGCCGCGCAGCTCAAAATCCACCGGCACGTGTTCATCGATGGGGGTGGAGGTGGCCAGGGTGTCGATGTATTCCGGATGGGCATACACCGTGTTGATGAAACCCTCGACGTCGCGGAAGTTGCGCAGCGCCTGAATGCCCCCGGCGGTGGCACAGGCACCGATGGTGATCAGGGTGCGCGAGGATTGGCGGACCTGGCGGATGCGGCGGGCATCGCGCGGCGTGGTCACCGAGCCTTCCACCAGCGAGATGTCATACGGCCCGGCGACCTCGCGCCGCGTGGCCTCGGGGAAGTAGGCGATCTCCACGGCATCGGCCACGGCCAGCAACTCATCCTCGCAGTCCAGCAGGCTGAGCTGGCAGCCGTCACAGGAGGCGAATTTCCACACCGCCAGTTTGGGGCGCTGCACGGGTGTATTCATAGCTCCCTCACATCGAAGATCGGCTGCAGGGTGTCGAAGCGGAACACCGGCCCGTCCTTGCAGATAAAGTGCGGCCCGTACTGGCAATGACCGCAGTAGCCGATAGCGCATTTCATGTTGCGCTCCATCGAGACGTAAATCCGCTCGGCGGCCACGCCGTGCTTCTGCAGGGCCATTACCGCAAAGCGCATCATGACCTCCGGCCCGCAGGCCATGGCCACTGTGTTGGCCGGATCAAAACCGCCACGGGCGATCAGCTTGGTCACCACGCCGACGTTGCCGTGCCAGCCGGGGCCGCCGCGATCGACAGTCACGTAGACATCCAGATCGAGCTGGGCGCGCCAGTGCTCAAGCTCCTCGCGGAACAGGATGTCCTCCGGCTGCCGGGTGCCGTAGAGCAGAAACACCCGGTTGAAGCGGTCACGGTGGCGAAGGGCGCAGTACACGGCCGGGCGCAGCGGCGCCAAGCCGATGCCGCCGGCGACCAGTACCAGGTCCTGGCCCTCGGCCTCGGCCACCGGCCAGGCCGTGCCGAAGGGGCCGCGCACGCCGATGACCTCGCCCGCCTCAAGCTTCTGCATGGCTTTGGTGACGCCGCCCACGGCGCGCAGGGTGTGCACCAGGCCAGCCGCCTCCGCATCACCGCTGATCGAGATCGGCACCTCGCCGATGCCGAACTGGTAGAGCATATTGAACTGCCCCGGGGCAAAGCGCAGCGGCTCGCCGTCCAATGGGCTCAGGCGCCAGCTGTAGACCTCTCCGGAGCCGACCTCGGCAAAGGCCTCCTCAATCCGGAACTGGCGCGGGATCATGGGATCAAGTGGTTGGCTGGCCGGCGCGCTCACAGAAAGGCCCCTCCAGGCAGACCGTAGACATCCAGGCTCTGCATCCGAATGGCCTGCAGGCGCTGGGCCATGATATCGATCACCCGACGCTGGAGCTGGAAGCCAAATTCGTGATCCGCCTCCATCTCATGGCGCAGACGAACGGCATCAAACACCAGCGCCGTGGTCGGCTCCAGGGTGCGGGCGTCGTAATGCCACTGGTAGGGCGGCACCAGCCAGGACCAACCCAGCGGTTCATGCACGCCGAGCGTCTCCAGGGTGACCACCCCGCGCTGGGGGACAAAGGCCTTCAACTCCACCAAACCGCCGGTGAGCAGGTAGAAGTGCTTGGCGGGTGCATGCTGGCGCAGCAGCCAGGCGCCGGTCGGAAACGTCCCGGCTTCGCCACAGTCAGCGAGCAGCGCCAACTCCTTTTCTGGGATGCCCTCGAAGAACGGTTCGGCCTTGATCGCGGCAAGCATGTCCATCAGCGGTCCCCCCGGCGTTGATCACTGGCGCGAATTGCCGCCACCTCGGCGGTAATGTCGATACCCACCGGGCACCAGGTGATGCAACTCCCGCAGCCGACACAGCCCGAGCTGTCGAACTGGTCATACCAGGTCGCCAGCTTGTGGGTCAGCCATTGGCGATAGCGCGAGGCCGTGGAGGCGCGCACACTGCCGCCGGCGATGTAGGAGAAATCCTGATTGAAACAGGAATCCCAGTGCCGGGTATGCTCCGCCTCGCCGCCATCCAGTGAGGTGGAGTCCTCGACGCTGGAACAAAAACAGGTCGGACAGACCAGGGTGCAGTTGGCGCAGCTCAGGCAGCGGTCGGCAACCTCGTCCCAGTGCGGGTGATCAAGATTGCCCAGCAACAGAGCCCGGATGTCCTCGGTCTCCAGCTTGCGGCCCATGCTCTCGGCCGCCTGCGCCACGCCCCCCCGGGCGGCGTTGATTTCTTGCTCAGTGGCGCCCCGGTGCGGTACGGCCGCCAGCAGTTCCGCGCCGCGATTACTGCCGGCCTCGACCAGGAAATAGTGCTCGCGGGCATTGATGACTTCGGTCAGCGCCAGATCATGGCCGGCCCCGACCGCCGGCCCGGTGTCCATGGACACGCAGAAGCAGGTTGCCCCCGCCTCGACACAGTTCACCGCAATAATGAACACAGACTCCCGTCGCTGCTGGTAGGTGGTGTCGGCATAGGGGCCGGCCATGAAGACCTTGTCCTGGATGGCCAGCGCGTGCAGTTCACAACTACGCACGCCCAGAAAGGCCCGAGGGTGGTCATCGACCACGCCTGGCTCGAACCGCAACTGGCCATCCACGCGGGTGGCACGGAACACTGTCTGTTGCGGTGGAAAGAGGAATTTCTTCCATGAGGTGGGGCCGACCACATAACCAAACAGGGCCTTGTCCGTACGTGGCTTGAGGCGGTAATGCCCGCCTTCGTGCTCATCCGTCCAGCCCTCGGGGAGATCGGCGGCCGTGTCCACGGTGTCATAAACAATCGCACCGTCACGCACCCGTGGCCCGATGACCTCATGGCCCCGGTCGCGCAGGGCACCTAGCAGGCTATCGAAATCCTTGCGGTCGAGAATGGCCGGCGTGGACATGGGGGTTGCTCTCCGGCGGCTGAATGGGGGCCAGTCAGGCGGGCCCGTGCTGATCCAATTTGTATGCGCTGCGACCGGTGCCCCTCGTCTGCTTGAGCACGGTGGCGGATGCGCTGGAGCACAAAGCCAACCAGTCCGACAATGGCGAGCAGCAACACGGCCAAGAGCAGGAGCAGGCCCGGCAGCAATCTGGCGTGAGGTAATGGAAGTGGTAGCCAGTTCGCGAGCCGGCTGTGCGCCTCATGGGCAAGCAAGGATGCTGGCGCGAGCAAAGCGCCGGCCGACAACAAACGCAGACATTGCCGCATAGCGGCCCCTCAACATGATCCCAATCAGACTTATAGTCCATCGTAACTGGCCTGTAAGGGGCAGAGTTGACCAGGATCAAGCAAGGAGAGGGTCAGCGGCCCTATGAGCGGGCGGCCTGATTCACCGTGCGATGGGCCTCGATACCCGTGAGGGGGAGTCAATGGTCGAATCCCCGATGGCGTTCGATGTCCGGTTACTGTCGTGCGATAAGCACTGCCGCGACAGCAAGGAGGTCGCGTGTCCATGAATGACACCGGGCGTAGCATCCACGGACTGGTCGTGTTGGCGGTACTGGTGGTTGCGGCCTTTGTGGTGCCGTACGCGCTGCTCCGGGGAGTTGACGCGTTACTGGGTCCGTTCCTTTTCTAAAGGCTATTCGCCATTGCGGCGATTACCGCCATCGACTACGTACTTCGGGGACAGCGGGTATAACGGCTGCGCTCAGTCCTGTGGACGGACGTTCTGCAGGTGGCGATCATGCTCGTCACGAGCCTGGTGGCCCTCGGTTTCGTTCTGGCGGCCCCGGTGTCGGCCCCTGACCCTGCCGTGGTTGTTTTTCTCCCCCTGGGCGCGCCGGTGGGGATCTGGAGCCTGGTTCTGGCCACGGCGCTGTTCGTGGGGGTGATCTACGTCACCGAGCCCCCGACAGCCAGGGCAAGAATTTTCATTGATGACGTCGATGCCGGATTGCATCGATACCGCATCCGCTAATCGTGGCCCCGTTTGCCTGTCCTGCGTCCATCCCAGTACGGGGATCCCCTCATTTCGAGGCATCTCTCCGCCACTACACTTACCGGCAGTGAACGGACATTGGTCTCGCCGTGAGTCCATGGGCCAACAGGAGAGAATGCAGATGCACGGACACGTCATCCCGATCAACACACCCCTCCCGCTTTCTTCGCCGATTCGCTCCCGCGGGACGGCTGGCACGCAAACGGGGTACACCGGCCGCGTTCTGGCCAAGGGCGAGCATCTCTACCACGCCGGAGATAGCATCGCGGGGCCTTACATGGTCATCACGGGTGCCCTCAAGGGGTACAACACCGATGAGGACGGTTTCGAACGGGTGATGAGGTTGTATTCTACCGGTGACGTGCTTGGTTTCGAGGGGTTGGCTCGACGCGGAGCGGTGTCTTCGATCGTCGCCGTCGATACGGCGAAAGTCTGGAAAATGACGGAGCAGGGGCCGGTTGAAGGGGGGCCTGGGATGCTTGGCATTACCGAGACGATTTTGATGGGATTCTATCGCGAGCTGTCGCTGTCCGCGCAGGTTCTGGAGATGAACCGTGGGTCAGCGCAGGCCAGGCTCGCCCGTTTTCTCGTTCACTACGGTGACCAGCAGGCCCAACGCGGATGCAAGGAGCAGGAGTTTCTGCTGCCGTTCGGACGCCGGGATCTGGCGCACTATCTGGGTATTGCTGCGGAGACCCTGTCTCGTGCTTTCGGCAGTCTGCGCAAAAAGCACATCCTGAAAATGAATGAGAACCATATTGTGGTTCTCGATCCGGCCGATCTGCGACGCATTGCCAACGGCAACGCGTAACGGAAACGCTGGATCAGGTTGCACTGCACCGTGGTGGAGGTTGCCATGTCGGCCAACGCCATGATCCGTCTGCGCACCCAAGCCGCACGGGCAGTGGCCTGGACCGTCTCATGCAGGATCTGCTGGAACGGGCGGACATCCGCGTCAACGGTGACCGTCCCTGGGACATCCAGCTCCACGCCGGCGACGTCCCCGAGCGCGCCTTGGCCACGGCAACCTGGGGCTGGGTCCCCGGAAATCCGGCGTCAGTTGACAAGTATCAACGCCATGGCGGGATGCCGGGTATAGGCTGATGTCGTGGCGATTGCCCTTGACGGTCGGCGGGGCATCGCCTTCTTCACTGCTTAGCTGACCCTGACTCCCCGAGACGGAGGCTTTTTCCATGGCCAACACCCCGCAGAAATCCACCCCGAGCCCGGAGGCGCGTAAACCGGTGTCCACGGCACGTGGCATGAACCCTTTGGAGGACGTCGAACAACTCTTCGATCGATTCTTCGGGGGGCCGCGGCGCTCGATGCTGGCGGAGTTCCCGCTGTGGGACGCGGTGCTGGCAAGTGCCCCGTCGCGGCCACCAAAAGTCGATGTCGTTGACCGTGAAAAGGAAATCCTGGTGCGTGCCGAGCTGCCGGGCATCGAACGCAAGGATCTTGATGTTTCCGTGAACGAGCACACGGTCACCGTCAAGGGGCAGAGCCGGCGTGAAAGCGAGGACGAGGATAGCGACTATTATCGCCGGGAAATCGCCCAGGGCTCCTTCACGCGAACCGTGGCACTCCCAGGAGCGGTGGATGCCGACAGTGCCTCGGCGAAGTTCAGCGACGGTATTCTTGAGCTCACGCTACCGAAGCGCAAGGAATCCCATCGCCGGCGCGTCGAGGTAAAGTGAATCGATTGAAGCGTAGCGGCCTGCTATCGACATGGCGGGCTGCGTCTATTTCCTGAACGACCCCCATCGATTTCTCCGGATACTCCTCTGGGTCGCACTTTCCAGGCTCACCCCGCATGACCCGTAACCCAGCGGAACGTCTGCTTGCCTTTATGCGTCCCCTCTTGTCTGTGACGCCTTCAAGGCGTATGTTAGCTTGATTCGTATATACTAAAGAGCGCTGCCTCTCGAACCATATCCTCATCGGATAAGCCGGCGTGACCGTGGAGCGCCGCTATGCGGACCGCGAGTGTCGTATCCGGGTCAATCGGGCGCAGATCGAGCAGACGATATACAACCTGATCGACAACGCCCTCGGCGCCATGAAGTAGGTGGAAGGACAGCGTGTGTTGTACGGTGGTGACGTGCGCCTACGTCACTCGTTCGTGGTGCGAGATCGCGGTTCTGGATGCCGGCCCGGGGCGTCCCGAAGGGCAGGCCGACTCCCTCTTTACCCCGTATTTCACCACCAGATTCTCCGGAATGGGCCAGCGCCTGCCGTTGTGCCGCGCCATTGTCGAGAGGCACGATAGACAAAATTGCAGCGGAGCAGCGTCCCGGTAGGGGGTGCCGCATTCCGGTTCATTCTGCCGCAACTGCGTGATGAGTGGTCTGGGCTGGGAAATGCCGACCGTATTCATCGTCGACGATGATGCCAGCATTCGGGAGAGCCTGTCCCTGCTTTTCCGGTTGGCCGGGCTGCACCCCCGTACCTTTGCCGACGGCAGGGCGTTTCTGGCGACGGAAGCACCAGAGGAGCCTGCGTGCGTCCTGCTGGACCTGAAAATGCCGGGGATGGACGGCATCGAGGTCCAGGAACGAATGCAGGCGCAAGGCTGGTGGGTTCCCGTCATTTTCCTTACCGGAAAAGCCGACGTACCAACGGCGGTACGGGCGGTCCAGCGGGGGGCGACGGATTTCCTGCAAAAACCGGGCTTCGAAACGAATGAGCTCGTCAAGTGCGTGTGGGACGCCATCAAGCGGCATGAACAGCAGCTCTCGAGCGACGAGCGGGACAAGGCATTCCGGCGTGGTCTTCCCGCGCTGAGCGCACGAGAACTCGAGGTGGCCAGATTCGCCGCCGCCGGGAAGACGAACATGGTGATCGGCCTGGAACTCGGGATCAGCGAGCGCACGGTGGAAGTCCATCGCGGTCGTGCCATGCGGAAGCTGGGCCTGCGCTCCGCGGCAGAACTCGTCCGCTGCTGGGACCGGCTCCTCGGGGAATCATCGATACGCAAGACATGACCGCCTTCACTGACGCGTCCGAAGGCTCCGTCCACGCTTTGGACAGCCGAGGACAGGGGGCTGGAGAAGGTGGCGAATCCGATTGTTGTCGATGACGACGAAGCCGTACGAAGCGCGCTGTCGATCCCGCTATTACGGGGATCCCCTCATTTCTAGGTGTCTCTTCACCACGATACTGTGCAAGCCAAAGGTAAGCACATCGTGGTTGTTGACCGGGCAAATTTGCGGCGCATTGCCTACGGAAACGCATGACAGTAAAACCCAGGCGCGACACTATGCCCGTTAATACACCTCCAGTAACACGGCGGTGGGCAAATACCACGGCGGTGGGCAAATACCAAAGCCTCATACATTGGAGGTTGCCATGGCAGTCAACACCAGTACACGGCTGCGCCCACAACGTCACGGCAGTGGCCTGGACCCTCTCATGCAAGACCTGCTGGAACGGGCGGACATCCGCGTCAACGGTGACCGCCCCTGGGACATCCAGCTCCACGCCGACAACGCCCCCGAGCGCGCCCTGGCCTACGGCAACCTCGGGCTGGGTGAAGCGTACATGGACGGCGACTGGGATGTTGAACAGCTGGACGAGTTCTTCTACCGCCTGCTGCGGTCCGGGATCCAGGAACAGTTCCAACCGCTGCGGCTGATTTTCCACTCCCTGCGCGCGCGACTGCTCAACCTCCAGAGCCTTCGCCGCGCCCGGCAGGTGGGGGAGGCCCACTACGACCTGGGCAACGACTTCTACGAGGCCATGCTGGACCGGCGCATGACCTACACTAGCGGCTACTGGCGCAACGCCGACAATTTGGACGACGCCCAGGGGGCAAAGCTGGACTTGATCTGCCGCAAGCTCGCCCTGCAGTCGGGCATGCGCGTGCTCGACATCGGTTGCGGCTGGGGCAGCTTTATGGAATACGCCGCCGAGCACTACGGGGTGGAGTGCGTGGGGCTGACCATCTCCCAAGAGCAGGTGCGGCTGGGCAGCGAGCGCTGCCAGGGACTGCCCGTGGAGTTTCGGTTCCAGGACTACCGCGAGTTAGACGAGACCTTCGACCGCGTCGTTGGTATCGGCATCTTGGAGCACGTGGGGCGGAAGAATCACCGCACGTTCATGGAAACCGTCCATCGCTGCCTCAGTGATGATGGGCTATGCATGCTGCACACCATCGGCAAGAACAAGCGCGTCGCCGCACCAGACCCCTGGCTCGACAAGTACATCTTCCGAAACGGGGACCTCCCGGCGTTGGTGCAGATTAGCGATGCCGCGGAGGATCTGGCCGTGATCGAGGACCTCCACAACTTCGGCGCTGATTACGACCACACACTCATGGCTTGGCACCGGAACTTCGAGGCCGCCTGGCCGCGCTTCCGGGACCGCTACGGCGACCGCTTCTACCGCATGTGGCGCTACTACCTGCTAAGCTGCGCTGGTATGTTCCGCGCCCGGCAGGTGCAGCTCTGGCAGCTGGTGCTGTCCAAGCGCGGCCTCGTGGGCGGCTACCGGCGGGTCAGTTAGTTCATGACCGATACTTGCGCCCGGAACCAATGCGCTGTGGCAGGACTGCGCCCATGATGGACGATGCAGCAGCCGGAGACGAGCGACTTCAAGTGGATACAACGCTTTGGTATGTGCGAGGCCTGCCTGGAGGAGATCGCCCGCAATGAACCCCAGCATCAACGCTCCCGGCTCCTTGCCTGCGTGGACTGGGCCGAGCTTTGACCGGGAAAGAACGCACGTAGAATCAGGAGCCATGCCATGACGAACCCCGACATTACCGCGCAGCTACAGCAGCACTCATTTTTCTCGGATCTCGATGAAACGGTGATCCAGTACCTAAGCGGTTGCGCTACGACGCAATTGGTCCCGAAAGGTAATGTGTTGTTCCGTCAAGGTGACGGGGCGGACGCGTTTTACCTCGTGCTAAGCGGTGAGATCCTCATCGAGATCCCAGCGATTTCAGGCCCCTCACTGGAAATTCAGCGCTTGGGCCAGGGACAGGTCGTGGGCTGGTCGTGGCTCATCCCGCCATACGAATGGACGTTCCAGGCCCGTGCCGAAACGAATACGGAAATCCTGGAATTCGACGGCGCCGCCGTCCTGTCGCATTGCGAGGAAGATCCGGCGTTCGGTTATGCGGTGCTGAAGAAGTTCTCCGGCCTCATGTCTGAGCGCCTGGAGGCCGCGCGCCGCCGGATGATGGACGAGTGGAATCCGCCGGGCTTCGCGTAAGCATGCTCTGCAATATGGTTTCCTCCCGCGGCGCAGGATGGACCTGCAAATCCACTGGCCCCATCGGGCACCGTCAGATCGCCGTTCAGCGCGGCCTCCCGGTCGCACTAATAATGACGTCTTCTCGTGGCCTGCTGTCATGACTGGACTCCAGTTGGTGGTTAATCCGCTTCACGCTCGACGTTGCAGCAATGTGGCTCGGGCTGCGGGTCGCTGTCCCCGCCTGACGCTTCGCCCGACGGCGTCAGTACCGCACCCCTCACCGCGTTGACACGATAGGTTGTACAGCCCTTCAGGCCCAGCGCATAGGCCCGTTTGTAGAGATCGCGAAAGGCTTCGAAGGAATACGCTTGGGGCACGTTGATGGTCTTGGATATGGCGTTGTCCACCCAGGGTTGCAGCGCCGCCTCCATGGCGAGATGAGCCTCTGGCTCCACCTGCAGTGCGTCCACGAAATATGCCGGCAGCATGGCGTCAGGATGCCTCTGGCGCCAGAGGCGGTAGGCATAGTCAGTCAGTTCGAAGCTCTGGCGGCGCGCCTCGGCGTCCAGCACCCAGCGCTGTTGTCGGAACTGGTAGACCGGCTCTATGCCGCTGGAGATGTTACCGGCCAGCAGGCTGATGGTGCCGCTGGGCGCGATGGCAATGAGATGACTGTTGCGCATGCCATGGCGGGCGATACCGTCGCGGATATCGTCAGGCAGGCCCTGCACAAAGGGACGCGCCAGGTAGGCCGGCGCGTGGAACTGGAGGAAGGCGCCCTTGGTGCGAGCGAGATCGACGGAGGTGCCATAGGCGCTCAGGCAGATCGTTCGCATCACCTTGGCCGCGGTAGCCCTGGCGTCGTCGCTGGCGTAATGCAGGCCCAGCATGATGAGGGCATCGCCCAGACCGGTGATCCCGAGGCCGATGCGCCGGTCGCCCCGGACGCGCTCGGCCTGTTGGGGGAGCGGGAATCGGGACACGTCGATCACGTTGTCCAGCATTCTGGTTGCCGTGGCGGTTATGGCCTCCAGTCCTTGCCAATCCAGCCGTGCATGCTTGGTGAAAGGCGCCCGCACGAAGCAGGTCAGATTGATCGAGCCCAGATCACAGGCGCCATAGGGCGGTAGCGGGATTTCACCACAGGGGTTGGTCGCCGTGATGTGCTCGCGATCGCCGAGATTGTTCCAGTGGTTCACCCTGTCAACGAAGAGCACGCCGGGTTCCGCGTAGTTGTAAGTGGCGCGCATGATGCGCTCCCAGAGCTCACGAGCGGGAACCCAGCGGAGGATGCGGCAGGGTACCGGCTGTTGTTGCCCGGTCCACTGCCGGTATACGCATGTTCCCTCAGCCGGGCCGTCCAGTGCCTCTTCAGGGAATACCAGGGCCCAGTCAGCGTTGTTCTCCACCGCCTCCATGAATGCGTCCGTCACCTGCACGGAGACGTTGAAGCGTGTCAGCTCCCCAGCTTGGCTCTTGGTGTCGATGAATGTTTCGATGTCCGGGTGATCACAGCGCAGCGTTGCCATCATCGCTCCACGCCGCGCCCCGGTGGACAGGATCGTGGCGCACATGCTGTCCCAGATCCGCATGAACGACACGGGCCCCGAGGCAATCGTGCCGCTGCCGTGGGCAACCGTTCCCGCAGGGCGCAGGGTGGAGAAATCACAACCGATCCCGCCGCCGCGCTGCATGGTCAGGGCCGCTTCCTTGAGGTGGTTGAAGATGCACGCCATGTCGTCCTCGACGACACCCATGACGAAGCAGTTGAACAGGGTTACGTCGCGGTCGGTTCCGGCGCCAGCCTGGATGCGCCCACCCGGTAGAAACCGAAACCCCTTGAGAGCTTTCTGAAACCGGGTGCACCAGTGGCTGGCGTCGGCCTCTGGGGCCGATAACGCCTCGGCAATGCGGCGCCAGCTGGCTTCGATGCCCGCTTCGCCAGCTTGCCCATGAGGTTGATACCGGTACTTGGTCGCCCAAATGTGGCGGGCGATGTCGGTTTCCAACCAATCGCTTGTAGCCATCGCGGCACTCGTTTGTCGCTCGCTTCGATGATTTCGATCAAAACACAGGTGCCAGCACGCTTGCTATCTTGGCAACTGCGTGATGGGTTGACCGTGGCTGCAGTGGCGCTTGAATGGAGTGACGCCGCGAAGGGCATTGCGGGACCGCCTCGCGGGTGGAGTACTGGCTGTTGAGGAGGGCTTCGAGATGTACAAGGACCGGGAAGAGGCTGCCGAAAGCCTGGCGCGGGAACTGGCAGCGTATCAGGGGCAGAATCCGCTGGTGCTGGCCATTCCGCGGGGCGCCGCACCCATGGCGGCGTATATCGCCCGGGCACTGGACGGCGAGCTGGACGTGGTCCTGGCGCACAAGCTGGGCGCCCCGGGGAACCCGGAGTTTGCGGTAGGGGCGGTCAGCGAGGACGGGAGCGTGCACGTGGCCGATCACGCCCGCCGGATGGGCATCGACGAAGACTATCTGCGCCACGAGGCGAAAAAGCAGCTGCAGACCATTCGCGAGCGCCGCCAGAGATATACCCCGGTACGCGAGGCCATCGATCCCGGCGGTCGCATTGTCATCGTGGTGGATGATGGTATCGCCACGGGCTCGACCATGCTTGCCGCACTGAGAGCCGTTCGTGCCCAGGGCCCCGCGCGTTTAATCGCCGCCGTGGGCGTGGCGCCGCCGGACGCCTGCGAGCGGCTGCGCGCCGAGGCCGACGAGGTGGTCTGCCCGCTGACACCGCAGACGTTCCAGGCCGTGGGCCAGTTCTTCCGTCAATTCGATCAGGTCACCGATGACCAGGTGGTGTCCATCCTCGCGGAGTCGAGCGATCAGTAACCGTGCTGGCCTCACGACGCCGGTCGTAGAGCCTGCTCGATTTCCCGAATCAGATCGGTCGCCTCGAACGGTTTGCTCACCACGGCTCTGGCGCCCGCGTCGCTGGCTCGCCGGGCAAGTGAGTGATCGGGCTTCGCGGTTACGACGATGGTCGGGAGGTTGTGCTCTTGGGCCTGAAGGTATTCCTGCAACTCGGCGCCGTTCATGTCGCCAAGGTCCAGATCCAGGAGCAGGCATGGGAGAGATTCTTTCGGAGGCAGCCCCGCTTCAAGGAATGCGGAGGCGGAATCGAAGACCCGAACCTCCCAGCCCTGAGAGCAGATCAATAGCGCCAAAGCATTGCGTACGGCCTCATCGTCCTCGACAACGTAAACGACGGGATTCGCCATATGAGCCGCTCCTACCCTCAGGCTTTGACCAGCTCATAAATTATCCGCCGGCTCGGGGTGGCCTGTCCGTGATCGGCGTCACGTTACGTGGCTATCGGTTGAGTATGTCCGCGAGGTAAATGAACTCCGGCGCCGAGAGATAAGGGACAAGCTTTCCGGAATGGCCACATCATCATCGACAATGAATACAGACGGTATAGAGTTACGCATGGCCCCTGCACTTTTGGTCAAGTGGCAGAGTCAAGCGAAATGCTGCACCACCCGCAGGCGGATTCCGTGCGCTCAGTTGACCGCCGTGTTTCTCGACGATGGACTTGCTCAGCGCAAGACCTTGCCCTGTCCCATGGGGCTTGGTGGTGAAATACGGGGTGAACAGTTTGCTCAGGTGTTCTTCGGGAATCCCTGGCCCTGTATCCAGGATCTCGATCTCGCACCATGAGCCGCAAGCACTGAGACAGGCTGCGGCGGTAACCACCCGTGGGGGGGCCGTCTCCCGCATGGCATCGATGGCATTGTCGATCAGATTGAACACTACCTGCTCGATCAGGACACGGTTAATCTTTGTTCCACATTGGCTGAGGTTATTATAATGCCGTTCCGGCCATACGCCCGCCTCGTGGAGTTTGTGCGCCAGCAGTAGCAGCACGTCGTCTATCAGTGCCAGGCAGTCGTGTTCGGCCAGTTCGTTTGTTTCCCCTTGCTGCACGAAATGATGCAGTTGGTCGGTTATTTCGCTGGCGCGGCGCGCTTGTCGGGTAATCTGCCGTAGGGACTCTTTGAGCGTAGCCGGTTCCTGCTGATCGGTGTCGAGAAGGATAAGGCAGGCCTGCGCCGTCGTATAGACAGCGGTGAGTGGTTGACGAATTTCATGGGCAAGACTCGAGGCCAGTGCATCCATGGCATAGATGCGGGTGGTTCGCGCCAACTGAGCAAGGTGCTGGCGGGCTTCTCGTTCCGCCCGCTTGCGGGGCCCAATGTCATGGGTGAAGCCGACAAAGTATCGTTGCCCATGAGCAAAGCCTTCCGCTATAGCCAGGTGCAGCTCGATCAGGCTGCCATCGCGATGGCGTCCGGTGAGCTCACGGCCGATGCCAATGATCCGGCGTTCACCGGTCTCCAGGTAGCGACGGATGTAGTCATCATGATGGCTAACATGGGGCTCCGGCATGAGCATGCTGATATTGTGGCCGTACATTTCCGGAGCCTGGTACCCGAATATTTGTTCTGCGGCCGGGTTCGCTGAGCGAATGACTCCCGCGTCGTCGACGGTGATGATGCCGTCGAGGGCGTTGTCGATGGTGGTCTGGGCAATCTGGTGATCGCGAAACGCACCTTCCTCCGCGGCCGGCTGCACGCCCGTGTCAATACATGTCCCCATAATCACACTGCGGTGACTACTCCCGGCTTCATCCCGCAATGCCTTGTAGCGCCAACACACGGGCCGCCCCGCGCCGGAGCGTGTGAGCAAGAGCCCGGGGTGTTCTTCGGTGGAGTCACCGGAAGGCGGATTGGTCGGAGTGCCAGATGGCGCCTCGGGGTTGCTGAGGACTGTCTCGACAGGCTCACCAATAACCTCGTTGGCCGTGAACCCCGTCACGCGCTGGCATTCGCCATTGAAGTGCTGAATTCGGCTATTCCGATCCACGACGATTACCAGCAGACCGGAGTCATCCATGAGTGCTTGGAGGAGTGCGGTATCGTGAGACCCCTCCATGGGAGCTGGCCAAGCGTTCGTCTCGTCGATCAAGGCCATCCTCCATCCCCTCGAGTCCATCTCTGATCGGTATGGTGATGTGGGGATTATCTAAGTGTGTGCCTGCATATACCCCGAACGGCCTAGTACATGTACCTCGAACAGTGTAGTACATCCAGGAGCTAGTATATCCGGGAGACTCCGTAGCGAGCGGCGTACTTGCGGAAGCTAAACGTATGGTAGGTACCACTGAGCGCCGTCTTCACGTTGCCGAGCACGGTGTTGAGCCAGCGAAACGGCGGGATCTCGGTAGCCCGCCTTGCCGCGGGGTGCCAGCACGACGCGGTGGGTATGCCCGAGCTGGCCGAGGGCCTCGAAGCCGAGCACCCCGTCGGTGGTCACCTGGGGGCCGGGAGTCAGAGCCCGCTCGGCCCACTGGCGCAACGCTTTTAACGAGAAGCCCTCAACGGGATCGGAGGGCACAGAGACGGGACGCTCGTAACGGCGAACTCATTGACAGCGTCCTACATTGATCGCACCACGCCTGTGGACCTCGAGCCGCGGGAGTTCATCGCACGGCTGTCCGCCCTGGCCCCGGATCCGCGGGGCAAATCGAGGGCCGTCGAGATGGCGCGGGCGAGCGCGCTTTCATTGTCTCACGGGGCGATAGGTCAGAGGGTATGCCGGACCGCAGGCTCGGTCGAGGACACTGCCAACCTGCGGGGCTCCGGCACGCAGCGCGCATGCCAACGACCCTGATCGGACCGCGTAGGGTGGCATTAGCGCCAGCGTAATGCACCGTCAAACACACCGTGCCGAAGGCGCACGACGTCGGTCATCCCCCCGTAGATGTCGACGAAGTCGATGTACTTCGACCGCCGCTCCCGGTCCCGCTCGAGCTCCAGCAGCCCCCGCACCGTTGCGACGTAGGCCTCGAACTTCTCCTCATAGGTGCCCCAGGCCATGTTTGGTCTCGTCGGCGGTGAACAGCGCCAGCGCCTGCCGCGGGTAACAGTGTTTAAGGTGGTTGGCTGAATCAAGGCCCGCGTGCCTTGGGGGCGAAGGTTTGGGATAGTGGAGCGAGGGGGTTGCGAGACTTGGATGTTGTTGGTCGCCTTTGGCGCGGTTGGTTTGATCGCCGTTTCATCGAAGACCTGGTTGGCCACCAGAAGGTGTGGTTCGCAAGACGTACGCCGATGGACGCGCTTACTCACCTTCCTCACCCGGTTGGGGGCTCCCGAAGTGTCGAATTCAGCGCCCACCCGACGACTAACTGTCGAAGGCCATAGCACCGCATCGAGGGAGGTGCATCATGAACCCGACTGACCGTCCCCGGATCGTTTCGCGCGAGGAGTGGATTGCCGCACGCAAGGCGCACCTCAGGAACGAGAAGGCGCTCACGCGCATGCGCGACATCGTTGCCGCCGAACGGCGGGCACTGCCCTGGGTAAAAGTGGAGAAGACGTATGTCTTCGACACGCCGGAGGGTGAGAGAACGCTGGCTGATCTGTTCCGAGGGCGAAGCCAGCTCATTGTCCATCACTTCATGTTTGGCCCGGAGTGGGAGGCAGGTTGCCCGAGTTGCTCCCTGGAAGCCGATCATGCCGAAGGTGCGATCGTGCACCTCGAGAACCACGACGTGGCCTACGTGCGCGTCTCGCGGGCACCGCTCGAGAAGCTTGAATCGTACAGGAAGCGCATGGGTTGGACGGCCCGCTGGGTGTCTTCCTATGGCAGCGATTTCAACTTCGACTTCAACGTCTCCGTCTCGCCGCGGGAGCTGGCGGCCGGGAGGTTCTACTACAACTACCAGTTCATCGAGGACAGCAGGTACCAGATCGACGAACTGCCTGGCCTGAGCGTCTTTTACAAAGACGACGACGGCATCGTGTTCCACACGTACTCGTGCTACGCACGTGGTAACGAGGAAGTGATCGGCGCGTTCGTCTACCTTGATATTACGCCGAAGGGTCGCAACGAGAAGGAGATTATGGACTGGGTGCGGCGCCACGACGAGTACGACGAAACGGACTCCGCCAACGCCGGTTGCCATTCAGGTTGAGGAAGGCTGCCGAGTCGACTCCCCAACCATCCGCTGATGCAAGAGCAGGGATGCATCGCATTGCTGTGACCGTCAAGTCTATTGCAAGACAACCCTCGCGTCCGGGTGTGTGCAGGGCCGCTGGGGAACTGGCGTTTCGACTGCTAGAGGCCACAGCGCGCCGGGCCGCGGGAGCAAACCGAAGCCGTGTAATGGCGCGGGCGGCTGCACTGTCGTCGTTTCAGCGCATGAGAAACGGGTTCATGTTGCCTATCTTTAGAAGGAGGAGAATCAATACCGCCGAGTCACCGGCAACGACACCGCCAGCCTGGCGCCCTGTACGCCGGAGGAGGGAATGCCCATGGCTGCGTTGGCGATCACCGTTGAAGCCTACTCGGGTTACCGCAACGACGAGCACCCCCGCCGATTTCGGCTAGGCAGACGCTGGTTCGAGGTCCATGAGATCCTGGATCGCTGGTTGTCCCCCGAGCAGCGTTATTTCAAAGTGCGCGCCGATGATGGTTGCATCTACATCCTGTGCCACGATGAGCAGCAAGGCTGGTCATTGCATCTGTTCGACAGCGGCACACGCGCGGAAACGCGGTTATCGTCCACGTGAACGGCGGTAATTCGATTCGAACACTGGAGCTGCCCCGCTGGTCATTGGCCGGACGTTGGTGGTTCGGTCCTGCCTTGGACTGCAGCCCGTTCCGGGCGCGGGCGGGACGTCGCCAACCGTTTCACGGGTGTTCTGACGGTTGTGATGGAACTTGCTACTTCCCCGGCTGAAGGGATGTCTTATTGGTTACTCCTCGGCCAGCCCCCGCTGTCGATGCCAGTCCATCAGTGACACGTCCGGATAGCCGGGAAAATGCCGCTCGTGCGGACCCTCGGGCACCGGCACCCAGGCCGGTTTCGAGTCCAACATGATGTGGTAGCCGTCTGGCGCGGGGTTCAGAGGCGTGTCGATGGCCGAGGCAAAAGGGTGGATAAGCTCGGGCCAGCCCGGATCCCAGACCCACAGGGCGCTGCCGCACTGGCTGCAAAAGCGCCGTTCACCCTGGCTGCGCTCCTGTCTTTCAGGATGATCGATAAAGGCCCTGTAGATCGTGATGTGCTCTTCCCCCTCCACACGGAGGCTCTCGGCGTCGGCATGCAGATTGACGGCATGCCCGCCACCTCCGGCGGTTTTGCGGCAAATGCTGCAATAGCAGTGCATGAACGGGTAGGGGGCCTTGGACTCGCAGGTGAAGCGTACCACCCCACAATGGCAGGAACCGGTGAGTTTCATCGTTGCACCTCGCCTGAAGGCCGCAGAAACCGCT
>NZ_SKOG01000120.1 GCF_007120195.1 Aquisalimonas sp. | reverse complement strand
TCAACGAGGTGCTCGAGGGCATGGGGCAGGTGAACAAGCTCATGCGCGACGGGCGGCTCTCGCCGGCGACCCATGGCTTCTTCAAGCGCTACGAGGACTTCGTCAAGGCCATCGAGGAGGGTTGGCGGCCGCCGTATACCCCGGGGAACGCCCCGGGTGGCACCATCACGCCCAACTTCTTCGCCATCAACGGCAAGTCATACCCGTCCACCGTGGGCGAGCACGGCCACCTGCGCATCCGCCAGGGGGAGTACATCCGTATTCGTCTGATCAACGGCGGCATCGCCGATCACCACATGCACCTCCATGGCCACCAGTTCTGGAAGGTCGCCGAGGACGGCAACCCGCTGCCGCAGCCGATCAAGCTCAACACGGTCCCGGTCACCCCGGGCAAGACCGTGGACATCATCGTCTACGGCAACAACCCTGGCTTCTGGGATTTCCACGACCACAAGGAGATCCACAGCCGCAACGCCGGCATCTACCCCGGGGGCATGATCACCATGCTCGAGTACGAGGACATGGGCGACCCGCCTTATGTCCCTTCCACCACCATCAACCAGTGAGGAGGTGCCGCATGAGACAGCATGCCTTGATGATGGCCGGTGCCCTCCTCACGGTGGCGCTCCCGGCCAGCGCGTTCGAGATCGACCCTCACGTGCCGCCTGAGATCGTCATCGGCGGGAGCGGCCTGGCAACCGTGGACTTCGAGCAGCTCCAGCGCGTCGACGACGGCACCACCTCGGAGGAGTTGCTGAACATCGACGACTCCAGCCTGCTGTTCGGCTTCGCCAAGCACCTGCATGACGACAACCACTACGGCTTCGGCGCCTTTGGCCTCAAGGCGCTGGGAGAGAGCGAGATTGGCGAGAGTGTCTTCCTGCACCAGGCCTACGCCGGCGTTGGTGGCCGACAGTGGGAGGTGCGCGTGGGTCGCACGGGGCTGCCCGGCAACCTGGTGCGATTCCCCACGGTGCGGGCGGACGACCTGCTCGCCTACACGCACGTGCCCAACGCGCGACTGGACGGGGAGAGTGACACCCTCACCCGGTACGGCGAGCAGCTGGCCGCGGACTGGTGGTTCACGCCCTATTTCGGGATGACCGCGGCCGCCCTGGCCAGGCCGGAGGGGCTTGCGGGCGATCCGCGGTACGGGAACCTCAACAGCGGCTCGCTCGGCCTGCACTACTCCGTCCCCGAGACGGTGGATACCGACCGTGGGCTGACCTTCGCGGGTCTGTCCGTGGACGTGCAGCCCTTCGACGAGCGCGGCGGCCTGGACGACGGCGATCTGGTCACGGCTCAGCTCGGGCTTGGCTTCAACATCAGCGGCCACCCGGAGCGGCTGCTGCACCTGGACACCCAGCTCATGTGGAGCCAGGGCGAGGACTCGGGATCGCTCGCCGGTGACCTCGAGCGGGCGCGCAGTGATGCAACGGCTGCCGTGGCCTCCCTGCGCTATCGCCACCGACCCCACCTCCAACAGCGCTGGCAGGCGGCCCTGACCGTGGCCGGGCAGGACTACAGCGATTTCGACAACGCCCGCCGCTACGCGGTGTTGCCCAGCATCGCCTGGCGCCTTGGTAACGGCATCGACGCGGTCGCCCAGGTGGCCCACGAACGCTTTGAGGGCGATCTGCGTCGCGACATCGGCCTCGAGCACGAGACCACGGTGCAGTTCGGTATCAGCATGCAGTTCGACCACACTTTCAACAAGTCGGTCGGTCGGCGCGATGACGTCATCCACCTGGAGCACGACATGCTGCTGCCGGGACCCAGCTTCGGAGGAAACTGATCATGAGTCGGCAAATACTGGCAACACTTCTGTTCGCACTCGCCCTGGTCGTTTCACCATTGGCACTGGCAGAGAATGACCACGATCATGGTGGAGACCACGGGGACCACGGGGACCACGGGGACCACGGAGATCACGCCGGAGACGGGGAGGGACCCTGGTCCTACCTGGAGCGGGACAACCCAACCCCCTACGCCACGGACGAACGGCACGAGATGCTGCCGGTCCCGCAGTTCGGCCACATGTATATCCACGCCGGGCGCGTGGACGCGGAAACCCGCTGCGATGCCCTGATGGAGGCCTCACAGGTGATGGTGGATCGGCAGACTCGGGAGGCCTGTGGCGAGACCGTGGAAGCCGACCACGACGGCCATGATGATCAGGAGAACCATGACGATCACCACCACTGAGCTGTAAGTCAACTGCGCCGCTCCCTGGGGGCGGCGCAGCCCACGGAGGAACCGATGCTGCAATCGCTACCCAACTGGCACCCAATATTCGTTCACTTCACGGTGGCGCTGTTCTCCGTCTCCGTGCTGCTCTACCTCGTTTCGCATTTCAGCCCACCCGGGACGTTCGGCCGCACCATCCGCCTCGCCGCCCGGGTGAACCTGGTGCTGGGTGTCCTGTTCACGGTGGGAACACTGCTCAGCGGCTGGTACGCGTACAACACTGTCCCCCATGATGATGCCTCCCACTTGGTCATGACGACCCATCGCAACTGGGCATTGATCGCGGCGGCGGCCTTCGGCCTGCTGGCCCTTTGGGCGGCGCGCTACTGGCTCCGCAACCAGCGCGAGGGGCGCGGCTTCGTTCTGGCGGCCGTGATTGCCGCCGTGCCGCTGGTGATGGCCGGGCACTACGGCGGTGAACTGGTGTATGGACACGGGGTGGGAGTGCAGTCCCTGCCGGATGCCGACGACCATGTCCACAACGGTGATGACCATGACCATGACGCTGACCATGAGGACGATCACGCCCATGACGCTGACGATCACCATGACGATGAGCACGAACATGCCGACGATGGCGGCCACACCCCGGACGAGAGCGACGATCATGCCCATTGATGCCCGGGAACCGTCGACTCATTGGTGTGGCCCGGGGAGTTCCGGATGAGTGCCCATGACCACGCGGCGCACGCGCCAGGTAATAAACGCGGGCTGAAGATTGCCGCCTGGGTGACTGGTGTCTATTTCGTCTTCGAAATGGCGGTCGGCCTCTACACCGGATCGGTGATGGTCATCGTCGATGCGGCGCACACCTTCTCCGCTGTCGGAGGAGTGGTACTGGCGCTTGTGGCCATGAAAATCGCACGCAAGCCGCCGACAGCTCGCCAGACGTTCGGAGGGCAGCGAGCCGAGATCATTGGCGCGCTGATGAACGGCGCGGCGCTGCTGGTGATGGCGCTGGTGGCGCTGACTATGGGAGCGATGCGCCTGCAGTCGCCCATCGAGTTGCCGACCACGCCGATGTTCGTGGTCGCCGCCGTTGGGTTGATGACCGAGATCTGGCTGATTGCGCTCATGTACCGGGATCAGAAAGAGGACATCAACACACGCGGCGCCTTCTGGCACGTGGTTCAAACGTTCCTGGGCAGCTTCGGTATCATCGCCGCGGCACTGGTTATCCATTTCACCGGGTTCCTGCTAATCGACCCCATTCTG
>NZ_SKOG01000136.1 GCF_007120195.1 Aquisalimonas sp. | reverse complement strand
AGGCGCGCCAGACATTCGGCTTCGGTGTCCTCGGCCCAGGCCTCGGCCGTGAACGCAGTGCCGGCAACCTGCTCCGGCCGCGCGCCGATCGCGACGGCACGAATGCCGTGCTGAGCGGAGAGGGAGGCCATTACGGGCTTGAGCGCGTCAAGATAAAACGCGGTCGAAGGGCTGCCGATCCACCCGACCGTTGTCTGCCCGTCACGCGGCGCCGGCACAGGCCGGTAATGGTCCAGGTCGACCACGGTCGGCACCAGTTCCACGTGAGGCGCCCCGGCGGATCGGGCCCTTTCGGCGAGGTAGTCGTTCCCGGCGGTAACGAGGTCGGCCCGGCGCATCACCGCGTCGATCTTGTCGGCAAGTAAGTGCCGAACGGCACCGGAACGATGCCGGTCGTAGGAATGGAAGATCGCGTCGTCGTAGTCCACGACGAGCGGGCGCTGGCGGGGGAGCAGGGCCAGCTCCACGAAGGCGGGGATCCAGGGCAACATCTCCTTTTCCACCCACAGCGCATCGACATCCCGGCAGGTCCAGGCGGCCGCGATGCGCCGGCCGAAGGAGGCGACCACATGCAACGACCGATTTCGTCGCTTGTAGAGCGCCTCGACATACGGGTCGCGGAACAGCGGCTCGATGCGCACGTCGATGCCGTGCGCGCGCAGCGGCGCCTGGTACTGGTAAGTGCGCAGGCGGCTGCTGGCGCCGAGCCTGCCATAGCGGGTCAGTGCAAGAACACGCAGCACGTAAATCCCTCAGGAGACAGACGGTCGGCGGAGGGTGAAGGACTCAAAGCAGCCTCAGCTCTTCCGTGGCGATGGCGTGAACCGCCCGGTCGACCTGGCGGTAGATCGCGTCATAGCTGCGCACGCCCGTCTGAAGCGAGAAACGTTCCTCCGCGGCCTGGCGGCAGCGTTCGGCGAGCCCGCCGTCCCCCATCAGCGTGAGGAGTGTCTCAGCAGCCTGCTTCGGCGCGTCGGGCGCCTCCCCGTCGGCAACGACCCCGACACGATACGTGGTGATGATCTCGGCAACGTCGCCCGCGGCAGAATTTGCGACGATCGGCACGCCGCAGGCCAGAATCTCGCCCATGCGCGTCGGACAGCGCGCCACTTCCGACTCGCGTGGCGCGAAGAACATCGCTGCCGCGTCGAGTTCGGCGATGGCCGCCGGCATCTCCTCGGGAGTGCGCCGGAAGATTCGAAGCCGGCTTGGATCGATCCCGTGGCCAGCGGCGACGTGCTCGACTGCCTCCGGATCGTCGCGCGTTACGATATACAGCTCCACCCCCGGCGCCGCCTCTGCAAAAGCGGCCAGGAAACGCATGAGACGGTCGACCTGGAACCAACCGCTGAGCACACTGCCGACCGACCCGATCCGCGTGGCGCGTCTCCGCCCTTCACGGAGCGCGGGATGAAAGCGCCTCAGATCGACGCAAGTCGGAATCACGACGCAGCGACCGTCCATAACGTCCGGCCCGTAACGTTGGCGCAGGCGCGACGCGGCGGCATCAGTGAGCACGACGATGCCGTGCGCGTCGCGAAGGCAGGCGCGTTCTCCATTTCTGATCGCGCGATCGAGAAGCGATCCGGCGCGCAACCGTCCCGCCGTGATCATCTCGTCGGGCCAGAAGGCGCGCATGTCGAAGACGAAGGGAACGCCGGAGATCCGTTTCAGCGCCAAGGAGACGAAGGCGGGAAGGTAGCCGCGGGCGTGAACGAGATCGGGCCGTGCGCGCCGGATCGCACTCAGCGCCGCCGCCAGGAGAACGATCAGGTCCCAGGCGGTCGCGATGGCGCGTGGCCGGTGATGGTAGCGATGCGGTCTCCAGTCGATGCCGGCACGACGGCATTCCTGAAGCAGCCCGTCCGCTCGCCCGGCGTCGGCGAGATCCCCCGGTTTCTCGAAGGTAAGCAGGGTGATCTGGTGATCGCGCGCAAGGTGCTCAAGATAGGCCAGGACCTGCGAGCGGCCGAGCGGCTCCATGAGGCCGGTATAGGAAAGGTAGAGTATCCTCACCCGGCGGGTGCCTGTTTATCGTGCTGTCCGATCGGGGCGGATTCGAGCAGCCGGATGATCCGCTCCGCGATTTCGCCGGGCGTGTCCGCCGCCGTCGCATCGACTGTAAGCTGGCTGACGTGTGGCAGGTGCTTCCGCATGAACGCCCTGACGGCCCGGCCATTCGCGGGAACGGGGGCAAGCCGTTGGTGACCGGTAAGGGCATCAAGCAGCCGGACCATCACCGTGGGTAGCACCCCTCTGCGGCGGTCCGTCGTTGCGCCTCGGCTTCGCCATCGCTGCATCCGCAGCCGGTCGTCGATGTGCCAATCCACGAGCAGCACCGGCGTTCTGAACTGGCCGAGACGCACAAGCGCCTGCTTGCCGTAGTCCCACCAGGCCGCGCGCTCTCGATACGATCGGCATTGCGTGTCGTGCAACGTGCGCACCGGACCATCGTCGATGACCACCGGTCCTGCGGGTGCGGTAGCGATCAGGCAGAAGCCAGTCTCCACGGAACAGCACCTCCGGAAAAGGCTGAGTGCACGGGCCGGCGGCAAGCGATGTCGGAGCGCCAGCTGCAGCGCGGCCAGCGCCGCCCGGCCCCGCGCCACGAGGCGTCGATGCTCTCCGACCCTGATGGCCGTCATGCCCGACCGCTCGAGTTCGGCAACTACGCTGCTCTTCCCGGATCCGCCGAGCCCCACGACCTCGATCAGTATGCGATCGCCAGGCCGGGTCGGGCGAAGGACTTCGGCCGCTGAACCGGTATCCCAGACTAGCGCGCGTATTCCGACTTCCAATCCCTGATCGCCTCGGGGTGGACGCAGCCCAGTTGAGCGGGGATAAGATCCAGCTCAGCCAGCTTCGCGATCGCCATCCTGTGATAGCCGCTGCATCCAAATATGGGCTTCAAATCGCGAGAGATATGAATGAGAGTCCCGCCCCATTCGCGAAAACTGTATTTGTCAATCTCGATCCTCGTCTTGAATCGGCGAGATTCTATGGAATGATAAAACAACCTGTCGAGCTCATCGAATCTGTCAATTTCTTTGGATGATTCTTGATTGTTGCCTAAAACTCCCAACTGTTGCCAGGAACGTCCTCCGATCCAACGGTCGCGACAGTACTGAAATTTCGGGATATCAAGAATTTCGAACGTATTCAGATCCCAATCTCCGTCTATTACGCGCCCTGAATCGTAGACGTTAAACGCGTTTGTCGCTTTCTCGACATCCCGCGGGCGCACCCAGATGCGCATGTGGGCGCGTGGAGCATTCCCTCCAAATCTCCAGACGTTCACTGCATCGCGCCCCACCCCGCGGCAACCGACATAGGCGGCTCGAACCAGCGGGGATCGGCCCAGACGCCGCCGAAATGCCCGTCCTAGCACTACAGTTGCGCTTTTGATTTGAGATGGGCTTTTCGTGCTGCTGCCTGATGCGCTCGTCGCCATAACGACCATGCGATGATGT
>NZ_SKOG01000173.1 GCF_007120195.1 Aquisalimonas sp. | reverse complement strand
GTCACGACCAGCACGAGAGAATACCTTCGCGTGCTGCTGGACACGCACTGAGGAGTCCGGGTTTGAAAGCTGCCTCTGCGAACAACAAGCCGCCGATTATCGTCATCGGCATGCACCGCGCCGGCACAAGCATGCTGACACGCCTACTGGGCGCGGCCGGGGTTTTCCTTGGGCGCAGCCTGACCCGGAATGCGGAGTGCCGCTTCATGAACTCGCTCAATTACTGGGTATTCGAGCAGTCCAGCGCATCCTGGGAAAAGCCATGCGGCGTAGACAGCCTGCTGGAGCACGCGGGCATCCGCCCCCTGGTGACGGATTACCTCACGGGTGTAACGGATGGCCCCGCCAGTATCCGCTACCTCGGTCTCCAGCGCTGGCTGAGGTATCGGTCCATGCACAACGTCACCGAGCAATGGGGCTGGAAGGATCCGCGCAACACCTACACGCTGCCGCTGTGGCTGCATGTGTTCCCCTCGGCGCGGGTGATCCACATCACCCGACACGGAGTCGACGTGGCGGAGAGCCTCAGACTGCGTCACCAACTCGCCTTTAGGGCCGCAGCCGCGCGGTATTCCCAGCGCCGCTGGCTCTACGTGAACAACCCTCTGGCGCCTAAGCGCAGCGGCTTCGCCCATGCCCCCAGTGTCAGCGCCCTCGATTACGGACTGCGGCTGTGGCGCGACTATACGCACCGGGCACGGGTACACGTACAGGCCCTGGGTCATCAGGCTTTGGAACTCCGATACGAGGACTTTCTGGAAACGCCGGAAACCCACGTCAAAGCCGTGCTGGGTTTTTGCGATATCGCGCTGGAGGACGAGCGCGTTGGGTCGATCGTCGCGGACGTGAGGCCCAGCCGCCGTTATGCCTATCAGCACAGCGATGAGCTTGCCGCATTCGCCGCGCGTCGGTCCGACATTCTGCAAGGCCTTGGCTACCAAGCCTGAACGTGCACCCGGCGAGCCGGCGTATGACGCCGGAGGCAGCTTCCTTACCCACATTACCCACATTTGGCCAAGTGGACACGACAATGAAAGTAATTTATCTCATCGGCATGGGTCGCAGCGGCTCAACATTGCTGGATATCCTCCTGGATGCACACAGCAAGGTCCACAGCCTAGGCGGTGTGCGGCGTCTCGCTCACTATGCGCGCAAGCATCCCTGCGCGTGCGGTGCACCCAGCTTCTGGGAGTGCGGGTTCTGGTCTCAGACCAATGCCACGCTCAAGGCACGCAACGGCCGGGACCTAGTCACCGCCGACGTCCACGCCCGAGACGCTGTCGCCTTCCAGAACGAGAACAAGGCCGTGTTCGAGTCGGCGGCTGAGGTGGCGGGGGTCGAGTTCGTCACCGACAACTCGAAATCCGTCAGCCGGCTGCGCCGACTCATGGCGGCCCCGGAAATCGAGGTGATCCCCATCCATGTGGTGCGCGACGCCCGCGGCCGCGCGCAGTCGATCCGCAAGCGCAAGGGCCAGCGATACTTGCCCACGTTTTCCTACAGCCACCGCTCGTTGCAACTGTATTTTATGCTGCGCGGCGTGACGCATATCGTGGTGAACTACGAGAAGCTCGCAGCGGACCCGGAGGGCCAGCTGCGCAAGCTTATGGCGCGCATCGGTCTGGATTTCGAGCCACACCAGCTCAACTGGGCCGAGCAGTACCATCACAACATCGGCGCGGCGGATGTGCTCCACAAGACCGAAGGCAGTACCATTCGCCCCGATGACGGCTGGAAGACGGCACTGCCCGGTTACATGCAGCGCATCATCAATGTGATCGCCTACCCGGGGCGCGTGGCCAACGAGGCCAAGGAACGCCGCTGGGGGCTCTGAGCAACACCGCCGGCGGAGGGGTCATGCTGATCTCCTACAGCAGGAATTTCCTGTTCGTCCACATTGCCAAGACCGGCGGCACCAGCGTGCGCGCGGCGCTGCGCAAGTACCGCTGGGGCGGCTGGTATTCCATTGCGCTTGCTTTGGCCAGCATGACGAGCCAGATGACGCAACCACGCCACAAGCTCGGGATCAAATTCCCCCGACATGCGAAGGCTATTGCCGCGCTGGAGATGCTGCCCACTGAGGTCTATCAGGGGCTGTTCAAGTTCACGATCGTCCGCAACCCCTGGGACCTGCAGGTCAGCTCGTTTCATCATATCCAGCGGGAGAAGCCAGCCGTGCTGGATGGGGTGAAAACGTTCGAGGATTTCCTCAAGCTCAAGTTCGACCCGGAGCGCGAGTACAGCTTCATGCTCGACATCTCGGCCGAACTCCAGCACGAATACCTGATCGACCTACGGGGAAATGTGATTGTCGATTTCATCGGGCGCTACGAGAACCTGCAGGCGGACTTCAACACGATCTGCGAACGCATCGGGGTTGCGGCCCCGCAATTACCCCGCCTGCGTCAGGCCGCCAACCGCCGTGACTACCGGAGCTATTACACAGACGATCTGGCGGAACTGGTGCAATCCCATTACCGCCGGGATCTGGAACTTTTCGGGTATACCTTTGACGGAGCGGACAGCGAGCAATCGTTGTCCGGTTAGCGGCAAGCCCACAGTGTGTCCCCCCAATGGGGACACACTGTGACCAAGGGCGCGCACGCGTTAGAATCAGGGCACTCGTCGGTCGCCCCGGGCCTTTGTCTCCCGGGTGAAACACGCTTGAACTCAGGAGCTGGTCCATGGCGAGCGTGCAAGGCGAGCCACGCGTGATCATCCATATCGGTCTCCACAAGACCGGTACGCGCTTTCTCCAGCGCATGGTCTTCGCCCAACTCGATCACCGCCGCGTGAACTACAACCCAGGTCCGCTGTGGCAGGCAATCCGGGACGCGGTTCGCAATCCCGGCGATCACGAGCTGGCCGAGCGTGCACGGGCAGAAGTGGCCCGATGGCGCACATCCGGCGACAGCCGGGATTTGTTGCTCTCCGAGCCCCATATCTCCGGGGACATGTACGGCAGCCACCATGACTATCCGCAGAATCTGCAGCTCATGCGCGAACTCTTCCCTGAGGCGACAATCATCTATTTCGTGCGCCGCCAGTCAGATTGGCTGCAGTCGGCATACCGCCAGCAGCTGGTCAAGGACCAAGGCGCACCCATCGAGGTATTTCTGAACTGGTATGACGGCGCGTTTCATCCCCGCGTCGCCCGCTGGGCCCACGGCGTGCGTAACGTGGAAGCGATGACGCTCCAGTTTCTCTCGATCTACCGAAGCTATGCCGCCGCGTACGGCCCCGGGAACATCTACCTGTTCCAGCAGGAGGATCTACGGCGACGGCCCGAGGATGTGAAGCGGCGTCTGGCCGAGGCCCTGGGCATTGATCAGCTTCCGGCACCGCCGCGGGAGCGCAGTCAAAACCGCAGTTATTCGGCACTGGCTATCTACTTGTTCTACCCGGGCGTGCACCGGCGCTTGCCGCGTCCGGGACCAGACGACGCCGGGAGACCGTCACGACCTCGACGACAGCTCACGGGCCTGCTGCGCCGTCTACGACGAACACTCATTCAGCATGGCTTTGACAAGATTGTCTATAGAGACTGGGATTTGCTCGCGCGGCATGGCATGCGCGAGCAGATTGAACGCCATTACGCCGGGGAGAACGCAGAGCTCAATCGGATTGCCCACGTGATTCTCGACTCCGGGCCCGAGGCCTTAAATGGCCTGGAGCACGATCGCCGCAATGCCCCCGGGCCTACTCGCGCCGACTCGACCGCACCAGCTCCTGGTCATTCGGATCGAAATCCGGAATGAAGAACTCGGCCCCGCAGTAAGGGCACTTGGCTTCGCCGGTCTTGTGGATGGGCAGGTAGACTTTGGGGTGGGCACTCCACAGATACATGCCCGGCATGGGACAAGACAGGGGGAGATCGGACTTACCGACCTCATAGCGGTTCTTGGCATTGGGCTGAATGAGATCCGTGCGATCGTGTGTCTGCGGGTCAGCCACTGTTCATCCTCCCCCGCCCGGCGGCTCCTCACGGGCGAATGCGTTTATCGATGCGAGCCGCGCTTCGCGCGGCGCGCCCCGGCGCTGCTGTTCAAACGTAGGTCAGCCACTGGTCGTAGGCAGAGCGCCGGCCTTCGACCTGGTCGAAGTACATGGACTGCAAGCGTTCAGTGATCGGGCCGCGCTTGCCCTCGCCGATCGGACGGCCGTCCAGTTCGCGAATCGGGGTGACTTCCGCGGCCGTACCAGTGAAAAAGGCTTCATCGGCGACATAGACTTCGTCGCGCGTGATCCGCTTCTCGCGAATCGGGAGTTCGATGTCCCGGGCCAGTTGCAGCACGGTATCGCGGGTAATGCCCTCGAGCGCGGAGGCGAGCTCCGGGGTATACAGCACGCCGTTGCGTACCATAAAAAAGTTCTCGCCCGAGCCCTCGCAGACAAAGCCGTCGGTATCGAGCAGCAGGGCCTCGTCGTATCCGGCCTCGCTGGCCTCCTTGAGCGCCATCATGGAGTTGATGTAGTTACCGTTGGCCTTGGCCCGGCACATGGTGGCGTTGACGTGATGGCGGCAGAACGAGGCGGTCTTGACGCGAATCCCCCGCTCGATATTCTCGGCACCCAGGTAAGCACCCCACTCCCAGGCAGCGATGGAGGTGTGGGTGCGCAGTCTCTCTGCGTGCAGTCCCATCCCTTCTGAGCCGTAGAAACACATGGGCCGCACATACGCAGTCTCCAGGCGATTGTCGCGAAGGCACTGGAGGATCGCCTGGTTGATCGCTTCCGGCGTGTAGGGGATGGTCATGCCCAGGATTTTCGCGGAATCGAACAAACGCCGCGTATGATCATGCAGGCGAAATACAGCGGTGCCGCGCTCGGTCTTGTATGCGCGGATGCCTTCGAATACGCCCATACCGTAATGCAGGGTGTGGGTGAGCACGTGCACGCGGGCGTCGCGCCAAGGCACCATGTCGCCGTTCATCCAGATGACGCCGTCGCGATCATCCATGCTCATCGCATGCTCTCCTCGCACTTGCGCCCGCGCCCTCGGCGGGTTGGTTGTGCCGATTCATTCTAGTGGTTTCCGGGACAGCCGAGCTGCTGCTCAGTCATCCATCAGCCGATGCCACATTGCGGCAACCTGGGTGCTCAGCTCGCGGAACGTCTCCGCGGGCACGATGGCAGGCTCCTCCTGCAGCGTTAAACGATGCACCCGCGTGCGGTAAGTCCTGTAGGCATCGACGAGCAATACGACCTCATCCTGACTCATCCAACCCACCTCGCCCAGCTCACCCAGCAGGCGGATATTGTCGGTATAGCGCAGTAGACGGGACGCACGCGCCGCTGCCGATAAGACGCCATATTGGACCATAAATTCGATATCCGCGATACCGCCTCGGTCCTGCTTGATGTGGAACTGAGACGGGTCTCCGGTCCTTTTTTGCTGACGCATCCGCTCGCGCATGTCCCGCACATCGGCGCGCAGGCTCTCGGTATCCCGAGGCCGAGCAAGGATCTCCTGGCGCACGCCGGCGAACCGCTCGCCGAGCACCTCGCAACCAGCGACGTAGCGGGCCCGCACCAGGGCCTGGTGCTCCCAGGTCCAGGCCTGCTCGCGCTGATACTCGGCATAGGCATCGAGGCTCGTCGCCAACAGACCGGCCCTGCCGCTGGGCCTCAGGCGGGTATCGGCCTCGTAGAGCACCCCCCCTGCCATGGTCGCCCCAAGGATGTGGATAATGCGCTGGGCGAGGCGCATGAAAAACACGTTGTTATCCACCTGACGGTCCCCTTCCGTGACCTGCTGCTCGCCGCGGCTGTCGTGGAGGAAGACCAGGTCCAGATCGGAGCCATAGCCAAGCTCCAAACCACCAAGCTTGCCGTAGGCAATGATGGCGAAGCGCGGGTGGACGAGCTCGCCCTCCACTTGGCAGGTGGGCCGGCCATGCCGGGCCTCCAGGTGGCTCCAGGCAAGATCCAGCACCTCGGCCAGGACCACCTCGGCAATGTCTACCAAGTAGTCGCTCACCACCATCAGCGGGGTGACACCGGCCACATCCGAGGCGGCTACGCGCAGGGTGTTGACCTGCTTGAACTGGCGCAGCACCTCCATGCGCTGCTCCAGGTCGTCCCCGGGGTGCGCATCCAGGCGCTCGCGTAGTTCCCGGGCCAGGGCCTGGCGTTTGAGGGGCGCGTACAGCGTGCGCGGATCCAGGAGTTCATCGAGGAGCAAGGGGTAGCGGGACAGGTGGCGGGCGATCCACGGGCTCGCCGCGCAGAGCTTGACCAGCTGGGAGAGCGCCATGGGGTGCTCGACCAGGAGCGAGAGGTAGGCCGTGCGCCGCACGATGGCCTCGAGCAGGTCCAGTACCCGGGCCAATGTCGCGTCGGGGCGATCGGTTGCGGAGATGGCCCCAAGCAGCAGCGGCATCAGCCGATCCAGGCGCTCGCGCCCGGTCTTCGTCAGCGCCCGGCAGTGGGCGCCCGAGCGAAAGGCCCCCAGGCGCGCAAGACTGTCGGCGGGCGCCTGGAAGCCGTTCGCCTCCAGCACGGCCTCGGCGTCGGCACCGGTGACGGCATCCGACCAGATATCGCCGAGCGCCGGCTCGTCGTGGGACAACGCCTCGCACTCGGCCTGGGGTGCCGCAAACACCTGCTCGAAGTGGTCGTGCACGTGCCGACGAATCTCGGCGAGCCGCTCGGCAAACACCTCCCACTGATCGAACCCCATGCTATAGGCGAGGCGCTGGCGGTGGAATGGCTCCTCGGGCAGCTCGTGGGTTTGCTTGTCCTCCATGGCCTGCAGGCGGTTTTCGGTGCGGCGAAGGAATTCGTAGCCCTCAAGAAGCTGGCGTACGGCAAAGCCCGGGAGCGCGTTGTGCTGACCGAGGTACTCCAGGACCCGGATGATGCTGCGCTGCTGCAACCCGCGCTCGCGACCGCCGCGAATAAGCTGGAACACCTGGCCCACGAACTCCACCTCGCGGATGCCGCCGGCACCCAGCTTGATGTTGTGCTCCAGCCCCCGGCGCTCCACTTCCCGGGCGATCATGGCTTTCATCTCGCGCAGCGACTCCAGGGCCCCATAGTCGAGATAACGCCGGTAGACGAACGGACGCAGCGCCTGCATAAGCCGATCGCCAGCGGCCTGATCGCCCGCCACGACCCGCGCCTTGACCATCGCGTAGCGCTCCCACTCGCGCCCCTGGGACTCGTAGTAGGTCTCCAGCTGATCGGTGTGCATCGCGAGCGGGCCCGGGTCACCGTAGGGGCGCAGCCGCATATCCACACGAAAGACGAAGCCCTCCACCATTCTGGCGTTGAGGCTATTGATCAGCTTCTGTCCCAAACGGGTGAAGTATTCCTCGTTGTCGAGCGGCCTTTTGTCACCGTCCGTCTGCCCGGGCTCGGAGAATCCGAAGATCAGATCGATGTCGGAGGAGTAGTTGAGCTCCCGCCCGCCGAGCTTACCCATGCCGATGACGTAGAACCCGACCCGCTCACCGCGGGCGTTGCGCGGCGTGCCAAAGCGTGCCTGTAGCCACTGCTGATGACGCGCCAGGGCCGCATCGATGCAGGCATCAGCGAGTGCAGAGAGCTCCCGCAGGCTCTCCTCGAGCCCGGCCCAGCCGGCCAGATCCCGCCAGGCGAGGCGCGCCATCTCGCGGCGCCGAAACCGGCGCAACGCCTGGTTCAGGCTGGCCTCGTCGGCAACCTCCGCCAGAGCCTCAACGGCCCGCAAGGCCACCTCGCCGTTTTCGTACGGACGCTCAAGATCACCGCTGGACGTCAGACCGTTCAGCAAATCCGGGTCGCGCAAGCACGAGCGCGCAACAAACGAGCTGGCCGCCCAGACCATCGGCAACGACTGCAGGGCCAGTTCGTCGTCCGGCAGTTCGCCCACGTCCTGGTAATCCGCGAGCCACTCCTCGACCTGGGAGCGCAGGCGGCCGGGGAGTCGGGACATGGCACGATCGATCAGCTCGCTGGCATTGCTCAAGGAGCCTCCCTTTGATGGTCAACCGTGCTACCGAAGCGCGGCTACACGTCGATAGCGGTTGCCCTATCGCGCGGGGTGCGCGGGACGCCACCGTCCACGGCCGCGTGCAGGAATCAAACGGCCGAAATACAGCAATCCGAACAGGATCCAGGCCACAGTGATAACGGACGTCAGAGTGAGCACCACCACCGGGCCGAACTGGTAGATCAGTGGCAGGGAGGCCGCGGTGAACAGGCCGCCCCCGACGATCGGCTCAAACAGCAGCTGTTTGTAGCCAAAGCTCTCCAACGCCCCGGATTCGTTGCGGGGGTCGGCCATGCGCATGAGCAGCACGCCAGTGACAGTCACGCCCATGGACTGCCCGAAGTCGCCGACGCCACGCTCGAACCAGTTGTACGGGATCACCCGCGGCGCCAGGACCACCAGCACCAGCAGGGACCAGGCGATCCCGGTGACGGCCAGCAGCAGGAATGGCACCAGGTGCTCGCCCAGCGCCGTGATGGATAGCGTCGCCAGGGCCGCGACGATCGTGAAATCCAGGGCCATGCCGGAGATCCGGCTCATCGTCCGAGCGGAGATGTGATCGGTGTAACCGAAGCGCATGACCAGCAGCTGGATCAACACGCCACCAAGCATGGCCATGGGGAAAAGCGGGACGTGCGCAAGGATTTCCACGCCCCCATCGCGGGCCCATGTCGCGGCCTCCAGTGCCTGCAGCAGGGTCAGCATCACCCAGCCGATGCCCACCGCCAGCGACACCAGGCCCAGGTGTACGCTCAGTGGATCCGTGCTGCTGCGCTCATGCCGGCGATCCTTCTCGATGTCGGCCTGCTCTTCCGCACTCGGCGCTTCGACGCCCGTGCTGCTTTGCTGCTCGGGGGAGACGATGGAGCGCCGCGCGGCGACATTGATCAGGATCGTGCCGGCGATCACGCCACCAAGCAACCCGACCGTGGCGAGCCCCAGCGCCAGATCGGCGCCCTCGGGAAAGCCCAGATCCTCGAAGGTGCCGGCCATGCCGGCCGCGGTGCCATGCCCGCCCTCGAAACCGATCTCGATGAGCGCGCCAGCCATGGGGCTCATCCCGAAGATCGGTGTCAGCACCAGCAGCGCGAGGAGGATGCCAACCACGTACTGCCCCCAGGCCATCGTCTGCCCGACGACCACCTGCGGCCCGGCGCGCAGCCAGATTTCACGAATCCCCGGAATGGGCTTGCCCATGAATAGCGCCGCAAAGACCACGCTGATCAACAGCCCGGGCAAAGCGCGCCACGTATCGTAGACATACCCAGGGAACAGGCCGGCGCCGTCATCAAACACATCGGCGAAGAAGACCCCGTACACCTCGGGCCCGGCGAATAACGCAACGGCACCGGCGAGGAGGGAACTGGGCAAAAACAGGCGCTGCGCCCAGAGCATGCGCGATCTGAGGATGGAGCAGGCAAGCAACAACAGCCCAATCCCCATCAGCCCAACCATCACCTGTGCCACCGTCAGCATCGCGGCCCCCCCCCCGATTGCCATCCTGCCATGACAACAGTATGGCCCGGATCGCCGCTACGTCATCCCCGGCGCGGCAGATTGGTCGCCCGAGATAAGAAAAGCCCCGCCGGAGCGGGGCTTTTCAGGGGTGGACGCTGGACGCCGGCCGGCTTACATCATGCCGCCCATGCCGCCCATGCCGCCCATTCCGCCCATGCCGCCCATGTCGTCACCGCCGGACTTTGAATCCTCCGGGTGCTCCGCGACCATGCACTCGGTGGTGATCATCAGGGAGGCGACGGATGCGGCGTTTTGCAGCGCCGTGCGGGTAACCTTGGTCGGGTCGAGGATACCGAACTCGATCATGTCGCCGTACTCATCGGTCTGGGCGTCGTAACCGAAATTGCCCGAACCCTCGAGGATCTTGTTCAGCACCACTGCGCCGTCAATGCCGGCATTGCCGACGATCTGGCGCAGCGGCTCCTCGATGGCACGACGGACAATGCCAATGCCGGTGTTCTGATCATGGTTCTCCCCCTTGAGCTCTTCCAGGGCCGCGAGGGTGCGCACCAGGGCGACGCCACCACCAGGCACGATGCCCTCCTCGACGGCTGCACGCGTAGCGTGCAGGGCGTCTTCGACCCGCGCCTTTTTCTCCTTCATCTCGATCTCGGAGGCAGCACCGACCTTGATCACGGCCACGCCACCGGCGAGCTTAGCGACGCGCTCCTGCAGCTTCTCCTTGTCGTAGTCAGAGGAGGATTCCTCGATCTGCGCCCGGATTTGCTCCACGCGCGACTTGATATCCTCGTTGCGGCCAGAGCCGTCAACAATCGTGGTGTCTTCCTTGGTGACGTTGATCTTCTTGGCGGAGCCGAGATCCTCCAGGGTCGCCTTCTCAAGACTCAGGCCGACTTCTTCGGAGATCACGGTGCCGCCGGTCAACACGGCGATGTCCTGCAGCATGGCCTTGCGACGGTCACCAAAGCCCGGCGCTTTCACCGCGGCGACCTTGACGATGCCGCGCATGCTGTTGACCACCAGGGTGGCGAGGGCCTCGCCTTCGATGTCTTCGGCGACCAAAAGCAGCGGACGGCTGGACTTGGCGACGCTCTCCAGCACCGGCAGCAACTCGCGAATGTTGGATATCTTCTTGTCACAAAGCAGGATGTAGGCATCCTCAAGCTCGGCGCTCATGCTCTGCTGGTTGTTGATAAAGTACGGGGAGAGATAGCCGCGGTCGAACTGCATACCTTCCACGACGTCCAGCTCATTCTCCAGGCCGGAGCCTTCTTCCACGGTGATGACACCCTCCTTGCCCACCTTCTCCATGGCATCGGCGATGATGTCGCCGATGTTGTTGTCGGAGTTGGCGGAGATGGTGCCCACCTGGGCAATGGCCTTGCGGTCCTCACAGGGCTTGGACAGGCCGCGCAGCTCCGCGGTCGCGGTGGCGACGGCCTTGTCGACGCCGCGCTTGAGGTCCATGGGGTTCATGCCGGCGGCGACGGCCTTCATGCCCTCGCGCAGGATCGCCTGCGCCAGGACCGTCGCGGTGGTGGTGCCATCGCCGGCGACGTCGGAGGTCTGGGAGGCCACTTCCTTGACCATCTGACAACCCATGTTCTCGAACTTGTCCTTGAGCTCCAACTCCTTGGCCACGGAGACCCCGTCCTTTGTCACCGTCGGGGAGCCGAAGCTCTTCTCGATGACCACATTGCGCCCGCGGGGTCCCAGAGTCACCTTCACGGCGTTTGCCAGCAGGTTCACGCCGGCCATCATCCGATGCCGGGCATCGTCACCGAAACGTACGTCTTTGACTGCCATCTTCTTTAATCCTCTTGCGATTCGATCTGCGTTAAAGCGGGTATTGGTTAGGCGTCAGCCCTCGATCACGGCCATGACGTCGTCTTCGCGCATGACCAGCACGTCTTCGCCTTCGACCTTGACCTCGGTGCCGGCATACTTGCCGAAGAGCACCTTGTCGCCGACTTTCACGTCGAGCGGGCGGACTTCGCCGCTATCCAGGGCCTTGCCCTTGCCAACGGCCAGGACTTCACCCTTGATGGGCTTCTCGGCTGCGGTATCGGGAATGACGATACCACCGGGCGTGGTGCGCTCTTCTTCCATACGCTTGATGATCACGCGATCATGTAAGGGACGGATATTCATCGGACCTCTCTCCTGAATCGTTGACGGGCGTGCTGCCCGGTTGCCTTACCCAAGTGTTATTAGCACTCCATGCCTGTGAGTGCTAATGATAAATCCGGATTGCACTGAGTCAAGAGCCACAGGCGTGTAGGCGACACTACGGCGACGCAGCTGATATGGGGGCACTGCTGGTACAATTCAAAGGCCCTGACGCCGCACGACGGAGAGGACATCATGGACAGCGAGCATCTTATGGCATTCTGTACCTGCCCCAACCCGGAGGTGGCCGGCGAGATCGCCGAGACGCTGGTTGGTGACGGCCATGTGGCATGCGCCAACATCGTGCCGGGGCTCACCTCGGTCTATGCTTGGAAAGGAACAGTTCACCGGGATCCGGAGACACTGCTGATCATGAAAACGACTCGGGTGGCTTGGCGACGCCTGGAAGAGACCATTCTGCGACTGCACCCGGATGAACTCCCCGAGATCATCGCGGTCCCGATTACTCGGGGGCTTAATGATTATCTCGCCTGGGTCACTTACCAGACGGACGGCGGCTACCAGGCCCCACGCTAGCACAACACCTTATTGACGGAGGTCCGGTCTGAAACCGATGAAACGCGTCGCTCTCATCGCTTTGCTGGTCCTGCTTGTCGCCGCCCCCGCCATGGGGCAAGAGCGCGGGGGCCTGGCCGGACTTTTCGGCGGTAACGACGCCGGGCTGCTACCCCCGGAAGAAGCCTTCCCCTTTTCGGCGGAACTGGTCGCGGACGACGTTATCGTCGCTCGCTGGCAGACCGTTGAGGATTACTACCTTTACAAAGACCGATTCGATTTTGAGGTGGCCGACGAGGACAATGGCATTGCTGGCTTCGAGCTGCCCGAAGGCGACGTCATCGACGATCCAAACTTCGGCCCCATGGAGGTCTACCACGAGCCGGTAGAAGTCTACATCCGGCTCGAGCGGCCGGCGGCCGAGTCCTTAACGC
>NZ_SKOG01000177.1 GCF_007120195.1 Aquisalimonas sp. | reverse complement strand
TAAATACGTTGCGAAAATTGGCGTGGATCCTGACGGTTCCTGGCAAGGCGCGCCGACGAGGCGTAGCGGGGACTACGGCGAGGAGGCGCAACGCCGCCAGGGGCCGTCAGGGCCGCGACAACCGTAACGTTATTTGCGGGACAGGACACTAGCACTCACACCGACTAATGGCATCGCAGGAGGTCGTCATGACGAAGCCAATGCCCCAACAGACTGCACCCACACTTAGCGTTCCCACGGTCCGCGGCCAGCAATGGACGTTGTCCGAGCAAAGCCCGGACCAGTTCAGCGCCGTGGTGTTCTACCGCGGGTTGCACTGCCCCATATGCAAGGGATACCTGGGCCAGCTCAACAGCAAGGTGGACGAGTTCCGCAAGCGCGGGGTTGAGCCCATCGCCATCAGTAAGGACGGCGAGGAACGGGCGCAGCAGGCGGTCGATAAATGGGGGCTCGATACCCTCACCGTGGGTTACGGCCTGACGGAGACCACCGCCCGGGAATGGGGCCTCTACATATCCACAAGCATCAGTGAGAAAGAGACAGCGCGATTCGCCGGGCCCGGGCTGTTTCTGATCAACTCGGACAACACCCTTTACGCCGCCTCGATTCAGAGCATGCCTTTCGCACGACCGAACTTTGACGACCTGCTGCAGGCGGTGGACTTCGTTGTCTCCAAGAACTATCCAGCGCGTGGTAATGCGGCATAGAGCAAGGCGTTGAGGACGTTGTCCACGACCGGTGAGCCCGCCTCGGCAGCATTTCTAATCTCCTCGGGCGTCGCCGCATCGGCGTCGGAATTGGGACGTTGCTCGGCCATGCGGGTGTGCATCTC
Source organism: Aquisalimonas sp. (assembly GCF_007120195.1). GTDB lineage: Bacteria > Pseudomonadota > Gammaproteobacteria > Nitrococcales > Aquisalimonadaceae > Aquisalimonas. The sequence continues at coordinate 2,662 of NZ_SKOG01000177.1, read as the reverse complement.
CTCACGCAGGTTCATCATCTCGGCCATGGGCCTGAACTGTTCGTGGCGATGCTCGCTGCGGCGCTCGCGCAGCTGCACCCCAATAATTGAAACCGGCGAACCGCGGCGTCCGAGGCAAATAGCCGGTCTCCATATGATCGATACGGAAGCCGGCCTCCCCGACCATGCGCGGAATGGGCCGATTCAAGTTGCACCCGCCCGCCACTTTTCGCCAAAGCGGGTTGATCCGCTCCTGCCACCTGCGCACCTTGGTGTCCGGTGCACTGCCATGCTCGCAGAACAGCAACCGCCCGCCGGGCTTCCCTCGCCGCAGGGGGCCGGCGGGGTAGTGACTTCGTCACATCGACGCGGAACCGTCCGGGAAACTCTGTGCCTGCCAGCCCTGGACAAGCGCTTCGGCCGCGTATTGAAGGTCGTCCTCGGCGGTATCCCAGCCCACCGAGAGACGCACTGCGCCGCGTGCCCGCGCCGAATGCAGCCCCATGGCACCCAGCACCCCGCTGGGGGTGGAGGTGGCGGAATGACAGGCCGACCCCACCGAGGCGAACACGATATCGGCCACGGCTTCCAGAAGTGCCTGGCCGGAAACGCCGGGAAAAGAGACGTTCAGGGTGTTGGGCAGACGCTGATCAGGGTGGCCATTCAGGGCCAGGTCGGCGACCCCCGTGGCAAGCATGCGGTGCAGCGCGTCTCGCCGCTCCTTGAGACGATTCGGGGAACGCGCCAGATGCTCCCCGGCAAGCTCTGCGGCAACACCCAGGCCAATGATGGCCGGGACATTTTCCGTGCCGGGGCGCAGGCCCTGCTCGTGACCGGCACCGTGCAGGATGCGCCGGATCGGTGCCTCGGTGCGGACATAAAGGGCGCCAACGCCCTTGCTCGCCCCGAACTTGTGACCCGCCAGGGTGAGGAAATCCACACCAAGCTCATCCACCTGCACGGGGATCTTGCCCACGGCCTGGGCCGCATCCGTGTGCACGAGAACGCCGCGACCCTGCAGACGGCCGGCGATTTCGCGCACCGGCTGCAGTGTGCCGACCTCGTTGTTGGCGAGCATGATGGACACCAGAACGGTATCCTCACCGACCGCTGCCACCACATCATCTGCGGAGACCTGTCCGCGGCTGTCCACGGGCACGACGGTCAGCCGCCACCCCTGCCCCTCCAGATGCCGGGCCGGTTCGGCAACGGCAGGATGTTCCACCGCACTAATCACCAGGTGGCCGGGTGTGGGTCGGGTGGCTGCTACGCCCAGGAGCGCCAGGTTGTTGGCTTCGGTGGCACAGCCGGTGAAGATCAGCTCCTTGGGGGAGGCACCGATCAGGGAAGCCACCTGCTGCCGGGCAACGCTGACGCGCCGGGCCGCCTCACGGCCGGGGGCATACGCCGAAGATGGATTGCCGTAGAGGCGACGGAGTGCATCCGCCATGGCGTCCGCGACTGCAGGGGCCACCGGCGTGGTGGCATTGTGATCCAGGTAGACAGGCCCGGTCATATGCGCCTCTCCCGCGAGAGTAGATGTCAGTCTCTGGAGCCCTGGGCATCAGTGATCCCGAGTTTCCATTCCGGATACCCCTCTTGCAGCCGTACCGCCCGCATGCCGTGACTCTGCAGCAGCCGCACGGCCTCCATGGACAGGGCACAGTACGGCCCGCGGCAGTAGGCTACAACTTCCCGGCCCTGCTCGAGTTCACCCAGGCGCTGCTCCAGTTCCTCGATGGGAATGTTCAGCGCCCCCGGGATGTGGCCGGCCTCGAACTCCTCCGCGGGGCGCACGTCCAGCAGCGTGACCGAGTTCTCCCGCAGGCGGGCGAGCAGGTTGTCGGCGTGCACTGGCTCCAGGGCAGGTTCATCCCGGTAATAGGCGCTGAGCAGCTGTTGCATCTCGGCGATGTTCTCCTCGGCCACCTCCCGCAGCGCATTGAGCAGGGCCAGGACACGATCATCGGACAGGGAATAGTAGACGTACTTCCCTTCCTTGCGCGTCGTTACCAGCCCGGCACGGCGCAGGTGCTGCAGGTGTTGGGACACCGTCCCCAGAGGCAGCCCGGTGAGGTGTGTCAGAGCCTCGACGCTGCGCTCGCCCTGGGCCACTAGCTCCAGGAGTTCCAGCCGGTATTCGTGGCCCAGGCCTTTCGCCACCGTGGCCAGGTGCTGCAGTAGCTGTCGCTTGCGTGTGCTCTCCTGCACGGAGCTTCCTCCTTGACGGTAAAGCGTTGGCTGCAATGACGAGGCAAGTAAGTATCCCCCGGCCGGGGGGGTCTCCCGGATGTACTAGAACACCAGAACCTTGTCCGCGTCCGTGGTGGTCTGCGCCAGTTCATCCATGGTACTGCGTCGGGATCCGTCCATGACATCGTCGTCGGTCGGTTATCCCTCGGGCGTCCATGCAGGTGCCGCACAGGAGGATCCGGCCGCGATTGCCGGCAAGCACGCGGCGCAGCATGCGCTCCACATTGTAAAAGCCTTCAGGTGTCTTCTGGCCGCGCTTGGCCCCGGCGACCGCGTCCGCCATCAGGAACACGTCCACCTGGTTGCCCTTGTCCTGTTTGATCAGGGTGTGGGCAAGGCGCAGCCCGTTGTAGCGGCGCTCGGTGCCATAGGGCGGATCATAGTCTCCCCGGAAGTCTCCCCGGAAGTCTCCCCGGGGAAGTCTCCCCGG
>NZ_SKOG01000117.1 GCF_007120195.1 Aquisalimonas sp. | reverse complement strand
GAAGCGGGCTCGTCAAGCGCTCTTCGCCGCCGTAGCGCTCCGGCTCAGCTAGCAGAGCCGCCCTGAGAACCATGAGATCGTGGTCATCGCCGAGACAATCGGACAGCGTTTTCAACTCCCGACGCCAGGCGGTCATGATTCCCGGCCAGACACCGCGGAGCAGACACGTGTGATACCAGTAGTCCTTCGCACGCTTGCGCCATTCGTGTAACACCTCGATGCTTGGACCCCGCTGCGCGTCGCGCAGGCGCGCCCCGCCGTGTCGATAGCAGCGTGCCGCTCCCGGCGCCAGATCGGAAAACGCCGGGATCTCCGGCCAGTCATCGATGCGCGAACGCGCCTGCAAAAGCGCCTCCCGCGCCGTCCCCAGGGAAACCCCGATGTCACCGGACTCGGCGAGCAACGCGTTACGGCGCGCAATCAGCCTCTGCCGAATGGCGTCACCATCCTTCGCTAGGCGCTCGCCAAACCGCTCCCGAAGCGCATCCCACGCCTCGACCACAGCCTGAGCATCTCGACTGCTCGCCAGTCCACGTGCCACATCCCGGAAAGCCGCGTTCTCGCTACGATAGTGCCTGCCGAGCGGGCGGCGCGCGAGCCGCAACACAGCACGAATCTCCTTGCAACCCTTGCGCGCTTCGTGGATTCCTTTGTGTTGCTTGTCTCCCGTGCGATCGAGCTGCTTCATCGCATCGTCAATGCGCTCGCGCACGATCCGGCGCACCCCGGCATCGGTGTTTTCATCCACCTCAAATTGATATGCCACCGGCTCTCCCGCCTACTTCGCTTTAACTCCGCTGTGCTGAGCCTCAGTGTGCCGGGCGCCCACTCAAAACGAGTTCAGTCAAAGGGTAACACTTGTATTGTGTCATTTCGAAATTTTATGAATCCTGCACGACTTACATTCGCAACATTGATGGGTAGAATTTCCAAGAGAGCTAAACCCGATATCGGAGAAGGTTCCCAAGCGAGCCCGGTGCGAAGCAGAAACATCACTGAACCACCCTGGTCTCTCCGGAGCCTGTTGGTCGCAAGTCACACCGCCTCGCTCGACATCTGATGGCAACGTGCGACCGTCAACGCACGACGGGCTACTATTGGTTCACGGTCCCGCCCCCGGGAAAAGTAGACAACAAATCGAGGGCCTTAATCGATTTGTCCGCGTATGCAGGGAAGCCCTCCTTAGTGGCAACAGCCAATGGCAGTCTTAATGAAGCGAAGCTGTCTCGCGCTGCCGGAAGTGGCCGGACATTATTCTCTCCCGTGGCTTTGAAGATTATAAGTTTGATCGCGTCGACCAATGAACAGGCTTTCACCAAGCATTTTTATAATTTGCGTTTCAGTTCGACCGGAACATCGGATTTTTCCAGAGCACTGCATTCCACTCGGGTGCCGCAAGCAGGAACTAATCCAATTCGCGGCTGGCTGCGCGACCGCTACAATGGCGCTGACCCAGTGCGCGACACCTGCGTCGCCGGCCTCCGGGTCCCGAATATTCCGCCATGCGTGGATGAACCCATCCGCCGCCACCCGTTGCGGCAAACGGCCAGGCCGCTGGTCGCCTGAAAGAACCGGGCAATGGCTAATCGGGGTTCGCGATACGCGCCTTCGAACTCAATGGGATTCGGCGCATGTTGGACGCATTTCTCTAGCTCAAGGCCGCTGCGCCTCACGTCGGCGGGTTCCGGCAGTCCTAGGCGCGTTCTCCGGCCCTGCCTGTGCGCTTTGTCACCGATTGTCGCGTCGCGCTATCCGGGCTCGAGCTTGAGCCGTGTGAGTCGCTTGAGCAGGACGCGCCACTGCGCCGCGGCGCGGCGCGGCGCTCGAGGACACAGGCGGTGGGCGTCGCGCTGCACCCGGGCCACGGCAGAGATGGGAGTCGAACAGCCAGGTCAGCGCCGCGTTGTCTCTGAGCCGCCCGAGGTAGTCGATACCGCGGGCATCGAGGGCCTCCAGGGTCTGACCATCGATAAAGCCCGCGTCGATGCGCACGCGCACCCACCGGGCACTGTGGTGCCTAGCCTGCTCGACGACATCTGGGGTCCTCTCGGGGGCGACCCGGAGGGGTGCGGCGTTTTTCGGGGTTGCGCTATTGATTACACACAGGTTTTGGAGCCGCGCCGACTTCTCTCTAGCCTTCGTGATGAATTACCCGGGAGCCAGGCCGCCCATACCGCCCCCCTTACCAAGAACATGGCATGTCGTCGTAGCAAGGGGAAGCTGTTACCCTTTGATGTCAGTTAAGGTCGAATCGCCGCGGGCAAGCTATAGTCTACCCTCGGGTGATTCGGGAAGCGACGATAGACCGGACAATTGCAGGCTTTCGCGAGATTTTCCTGCGACGTCCCCGCGTCGTGGCCTATGTGCAAATGTCCTGTTGTCCTATCCGGAGACGTATCGAGATGTTCGTAGCGATGAGCCGATTCCGGGTCAGGCCGGGGCAGGAGCAGATGGTCCGTGACGCCTTCCTGGAGCGTCCCATGCGCGTCGATAAACAACCCGGCTTTGTCCGCATGGAGGTGCTTAGCCCAGCGTATCAGGCCAATGAGTTTTGGCTGATTACGATGTGGACCGATCGTGAGAGTTTCGAGACATGGCATGATCACCATTTGCATGAATCCCACAGCGCAATGCCGAGGGGACTGAAGGTCGAAAAGGGAAGCCGGGCGCTCCAGTATTTCGAACTCGTGACGGAGTAATGCCAATGGTTTCGGAAGGCGTTGAGATCCCGTTGGGCGATGGGATGGCGGCCGCGAAAGCCGTAGAGGGGCATCGCGCCTCCGCCGTCGAGACGGTGACCGAGGGGATCTACCGCGAACTCGATGAAGAACTGGCGCCCTTTGGTCAATACGGCAAGAACTATTGCCGTCAGGACATTCATTCCCATCTTGATTATCTCGCCGGGAGTCTTGTCGCCGGTAGCTCGGCGCCTTTCGGCGATTATCTGGTGTGGTTGCAAGGCCTGCTCCGGGCGCGCCATGTGCCCGCAAACTCGGTTGCCCTGTCGGCCGATCTTCTTGCCGACTACTTCCGTGATCGGCTATCGCCGGATCAGTATCGTGCAGTCGGGAGCGTGATCGAGGGCGGCAAACGCGGCCTCACGGGAGCGTCCGACACCGTTGCTACCTTCCGGTCGTCGGCCACGGTGGAGCACGATCCGGCATCAGCCAACTCGTTGGCCCACAGCCTGGCGACAGGGAACCAGACAGAGGCACGCGCACTCATCGATTCCGCCGCCCGCAACGAGGGTTACCTTGGAATGGCAGTGGGCCTCCTCCAGCCCGCCCTGTATCGAATTGGCGAGCTGTGGCAGGCCCGCGAAATCAGTGTCGCGCAGGAGCATCTCGCCACCGCCCTGGCCCAAAGGTTGTTGGTTCACCACTTCGCGCTGGCGCCAATCGCACCGCCGCGCGGCGCGAAGGCCATGTTCGCCAGTGTGGCGCACAACCACCACGCCCTCGGTCTGCGGATGGTCGCGGATGCCTACGAGCTTGATGGTTGGTCGGTGGAATTCCTTGGGGCGGACACACCCACCGGGGACCTGCTCGAGCGAATCGAGCAGGTGAACCCGGAGCTTGTCGGTTTGTCCGTTTCCATGGTCCGCCAGTTGCCGCAGCTCAAGGAGGCCACGGACCGCATACGCGCACGGTTTGGAGGCCAATCGCCGCGTATCGTCGCCGGTGGGCTCGGCTTCATCCGAATTTCCGAGGTCGCCGACCGGCTGGGGTTGGACGGCTGGTCCTCAACCGCGCTCACTGCAATTGAAGGCTCATGATAGACCGACCCGTCGCGATACCCCAGTCGGTTCCGCACTTCCTACGTTCACTGCGGAGCCTTGTACTTGTGATACTGGATCGCCACGGTGCTCTCATCGACGCCAATCAGGGATTGTATGATCTGTTGCCAAGCGCGGGTCCGGGCGATCCTCAGCTCTCGGTGGACAACGTATTCCTCAATCCGACCGTGGAAGAACTTCTCGCAAGGGCTGACGGTCAATACGACGCCCTAATCTATACGGGACTGGTTACGCTGGGGGACATCGACGGCGACTCTGAATCCTGGATAGGACACGCCTATTGCCGGGAGTCCTGGATTCTGGTGGTATGCGAGCGTGACGTGCAGCAGGAGCGCCAACTGCGGCGGCAGTTGCTGCAGTTGACCGAGGAATACGCGGAGCAAGAGCGCGAGCTGGCGCGTACCAACCGCGAGCTGACGTATTACGCGAACGAAGCGAAGCGACTTTCCCTGACGGACCCGTTAACGGGGCTCCCGAATCGGAGGAGCTTCGATCAACTCATGCAGCACCATGCCAAACTGGCCAGGCGACACGGTGATTCACTAACCATCCTGCTTATGGATCTGGATCGATTCAAGGCGATCAACGATCGCCACGGCCATCAGCACGGCGATCAGGTCCTTCGCGATGTTGCCGCCGTTCTCACGGAACGCGTACGCGCTGGGGACGTTCTGTCCCGCTGGGGTGGCGAGGAGTTTACTGTCCTGGCCCCGAAAACCGGCCACGCGGAGGGAGTGAAACTCGCAGAGCGTTTACGGCTCGCAATTGAGGCCATTCCCCATGCCGAGGGACACCTGCCGGTTACCATTAGTATCGGTGTGGCGGAGCGCAGAAATGAGGAGTCTACCGAGGACTTCCTAGCCCGCGCCGATGCGGCGCTCTATCAAGCGAAAGACATGGGGCGAAACCGGACCATTTCGGCGGAGCCAATCGAGTAACGCACAATCCGTATTCCCGCGTCCCGTGATTGGCCTAATGCCCGCACGAGACTCCGCACCGACTTCAGCGCCCGTCATACCTGCCGCGTTGAGTGTATCGAGCCAGCGGGTGAATGCCACCGCAGAGCCCGCGCTGTTGGCGCTTTGATTGGTTTCCCTGGCGCCGTCCTTGTTAGAGTCCCTGGTGGCAACCCGTTGAGGACGATGGTGATGGGGCACCGACTGCTGGGCGTGGGACTTGTTGTGATTCTGGCGCTGCTGGTCGTCATTTGCGGTGGCCTGTACCTGTTGATCTTGCACATGCCCGGTGCTTCCTTCCAGAGCACTCCCTCGCCGCTGGATAGCCGTGAGGAGACCCTGCGCGACCGCCTGAAGGGCCATGTTCGGGTGCTCGCCGAGGATATAGGCGAGCGGCATTACTGGCGCCCGGACGCAAAACACCGGGCCGCGGACTACATTGAGCAGGTTTTTCGCGATAGTGGCCACGAACCGCAACGCCAGGCCGTGCCCACCGGCGATGAGGTATTCCACAACATCGAAGTGGAACTGCAGGGACGCGGCGACAAGGATGAGATACTGGTGATCGGCGCGCATTATGACACCGTGAGGGGCAGTCCCGGTGCCGACGACAATGCTTCCGGGGTCGCGGTATTGATGGAGCTGGCTCGGCTGCTGCCGAAGGAAAGCCCAGAGCGCACGATTCGCCTGGTGGCCTTTGCGAACGAGGAGAGCCCCTTCTTCGGAACCGAGGCGATGGGCAGCCTCAGGTACGCCCGGGAGGCACGCGTCGCCGATGAGAACATTGTCGGTATGCTGTCCCTGGAGATGCTCGGCTATTTTACAGATGAGCCTGGCAGCCAGCGCCGCCCGCCGGTGCTGGAATACGTCTACCCCGACACCGGCGACTTCTTGGCCTTTGTGGGCAACGTCGCGTCCCGTTCCCTGGTACGAGAAACCATAGGCGCTTTCCGCAAGTACGCTGAGGTGCCCTCGGAGGGCCTGGCGGCGCCTGAACTCATCGACGACATCAGGCGCTCGGATCACTGGGCGTTTTGGCAGCAGGGATATCCGGGCCTGATGATCACGGATACGGCCAATTTCCGTAATCCCCACTACCATGGCCCCGACGACACCTATGACACCCTGGACTACGACACCATGGCGCGCATCACCGCTGCCCTGGCGAAGGCGGTGGCGGGCATGCCGGCAGGACGTTAAACGTTTCATTGATGGGGGGCTGCCAGCCTGTTTCAGTGATGACCGCGTTTTGACGGGGTCGCCTACCTGGGCTATAGGAACGAGGTGTTTTTCCATTGTTGCACGCGACCGCACGCTGCTTCTGGGACGCCAGTGCCGCTGGCTGTGGCAGGGCGGTTAATGCCGATCAAGAAATCCCGGAGAAGATAACATGACCCTATCCGCTACTGGAGGCCGAGTTGCCGCGCTCGCCGGCGCATTAACACTCGCCACATCGGTCAGCGCCCTGGACAAGCTGCCTGATTACTTCATTGACGAGGATAAACTGCCATTTGATTCCTTAGCGGGCACCGACACGACAACCAAGTGGGGGGTGCATGCCAATGCCGGCTACCGTATCGAGGTGCCGGAGGACTGGAACGGCCGCCTGGTTGTCTATGCCCACGGTTTTCGCGGCCAAGTACCGGAGTTGACGGTCTCCAACCCTCCCATTCGCCGACACTTCGTGGAGAATGGTTATGCCTGGGCGGCATCGAGCTTCACCCGCAACCGGTATGACGTCAAAGCGGGGGTAAAGGACACCCACGCGTTAACGCAGCGCTTCAACGGCTTGGTCGGACAACCGGAGAAGACCTACATCATGGGCACGTCCATGGGAGGACATATCGCTGGTGTCTCCGTGGAGCAGTATCCGCGCACTTATGATGGCGCCCTACCCGAGTGCGGAGTCATGGGGGATACGGCTCTGTACGACTACTTCATCAGCTACAGTCTGGTGGCCCAGGCGCTGGTGGATATGGATGCGACGTTCCCCAATCCGGATTTCCAAGAGGACGTCCGCCCGCAGCTTGAAGCTGCTCTGAGCGATGGCACGCCGTGGTTCTTGGATCTCAACGACGAGGGGGAACGGTTAAAGGCGGTCACTATGAACATGTCCGGCGGGCCGCGCCCTGGCTTTGATACTGCGTTCTTCGCGTGGGCAGACTTCCTCTTCGGCTTTGGCCACCGCGACGGCACGGTAGAAGGTGTCGCCAAGGGCAATGTTATGGACACGACCGACTTCTTCTACCGTTTCGAGGATCCAACGACACAACCAACCCAGGAAGAGATGGAGCTGAATGAGGAGGTCCTGCGCGTGACCGCGGATCCGCAAACCCGGCGTAACCGAGGCCTTGCCAACGTACCGGCAATTCGCGGGGAGATGGAGGTCCCGGTGCTGACCCTGCACACGCTGGGCGATCTCTTCGTGCCCTTTTCCATGCAACAGATCTATGCCGAGCGAACTGCCGAAAGCGGCAACTCTCACCTGTTGGTCCAGCGTGCCATTCGGGACGTGGGCCATTGCACGTTCACCCCAGAGGAACGCGCACAGGCATTCGACGACCTGGTGGATTGGGTGGAACACGGCATAATCCCGAGCGGTGATCCCATTACAGACGAGGCGGCGGTGGCCGACCCGGACTTTGGCTGCCGGTTCACCACGCAAGACCGGGCGGGGCTCTCTTGCCCCTGAGGCGGATCCAACTCGGGGTACTCGCCGGAGTCCGGGCCCAGATACAGACTGTATTTTGATTATCCTCTGGCCCGGGAACCGGGGAGCAGGTCAGTTCCTCCCCCGAGTGAATTCTCCGGGGTGACCGGCCGCCAGCCCCCTACCAGGGGGAGACGCCTTGACAATCCTCGGACACGCAGTACCGTGGAGAGTAGGGAAATTCGTAACATATAACCAACCAAGAATGCGGTGTTACCTGCCATCTCACTACCGGGAGCCAGGAGGGGAAAATGGTCCTTCTCGCGTGGGTTGACCGCATCAATATTGCCCTCGGCAAGGCGGTAAGCTTCCTCATATGGTTCGGTATCGCGATTATCGTCCTGGAGGTGGTGATGCGCTACGTGTTCAACGCCCCGACTGTATGGGCCCCGGGGTACACGCAGCGTATCTTTGCCGCCTACTTCGTCTTGGTTGGCGCTTACACGTTAACGCAGGGCGGCCACGTCCGAGTAGATCTTCTTCTTAACACACGGTCCCCGCGTTGGAATGCTTGCCTGGATCTACTGAACTATACCGTCCTCGTAATCTGGGGTGCCGCCCTGGCCTACGAGGGATGGTACTACTTCCAGGAGGCTTGGGAGTGGGGCGAGACGGATGCTAGCGCACTCGGCCATCCCATGTGGCCTGTGAAGCTTGCCCTTTTCGTCGGTGTCGTGATGATTACCGTGCAGGGTGTTGCGGAGCTGATCCGTTCTGTAATACATGTCATCAGCCCTGACACCAATGTAAAAAGAATAGGTCCCGCATGAGTCCCGAAATCCTGACCATCGGCATGTTCGGCTTGCTCTTGGTGCTGATCATGCTTGGGGTATCTCTGTCCTTTGCCTTGGGCGGGGTTGCCGTCATTTTCACCCTGATTATGCATGGTCCCGATGGCCTTTTCCCGATGATATCAGCTGTCTTCGGCACGATGTGGTCGATCCTTTTGGCAGCGATTCCGCTTTTTATATTCATGGGTGTTGCGCTGGCGCGATCCCAGATTTCTCGAGATCTGTACAAGGCTTTCTATGTCTGGTCTGGACGGGTAAATGGCGGCCTGCTGATGGGTACAGCCGGATTCGCTTCGGTGCTCTCGGCGATGACAGGTAGTTGTGCCGCGTCGACGCTTACCACGGGCAAGGTTGGCATGCCCGCGATGGACCGACACGGCTATGATCGTTCCTTCGTGCTGGGCACCATCGGTGCGGCCGGCACACTGGGCATTCTCATCCCGCCTTCCATTACCTTGATTGTGATCGGCATGACCACGGGGGTCTCCGTCGGCAGGCTATTCATGGGCGGCTTGGTCGCAGGCCTGATCGTCCTCGTGACAATCATTGCCTACATTGCCATCAGAGCGCGACTGAAGCCGGAGTCGGCCCCTGCCGCCGACTTCAGTGTTCCGCTGGCGGACAAACTCCGCGCCCTGCCCACCGTCATTGCGCCGCTGGTGATCATCGTTGTTGTGCTGGCCTCGATCTTCACGGGGCTGGCCACACCCACGGAGGCAGCGGCGGTCGGCGCGGCGGCGGTGGTCGTCGCCGTGGCGCTTCGGGGAGAAGTCAACCTGCGGTTCTTACGCGAGGTCAGTTATGAAACCGCCGCCACAACCGGAATGGTGATATGGATCATTTTCGGCGCTACGGCGTTCGTATCGGTGTACTCCGGGGCAGGCGGCATTCAGTTCATGCAGGTAGTCCTGCTCTCCATCGATGTTCAGCCCTGGATACTGATCGTCCTGATGCAGGTATTCGCACTGATTCTCGGGATGTTTCTCGATCCTATTGGCATAATTTTGCTGGTTCTGCCGATATTCTTCCCGGTTGTTGTGAACCTTGGATTTGACCCACTTTGGTTTTGCATCATATTTCAGCTTAACCTGTGCATTGGGTATATAACCCCTCCCTTCGGTTACAACATATTCTATCTCAAGAATCTGAGCCCAGATACTCCAATATCCGTTCTTTACAAAAGCGTATTTCCCTATGTTGTTTTAATGATTATGTGCGGAGTCGTCTTTTTGATATTCCCAAGCATTCTGATCGAAGGCACCAAATTCCTGATGGGATGATGATTGAACGATCTTGGTAACTTGTAAAGTGGAGTTGAGCATGAGAATCGTTGTCAAGGCGGTTTCATGCATGCAGGGAATCGCAGCTCTGGCCGCCTTCCGTGAAGGTATGCGAGGGCTTTGCGGTTTTTTGACAAGTACGGAGGAGAACACACATGAGCAACGATAACGATATGTCCCGTCGCAAGTTTCTGACTGCCAGTGCCGGCGCCACGGTCGGGGCTGCTGCTGCACTGGGTGCACCTGCCGTCATCGCGTCGCGCAACTCGAAGGTCAAATGGCGGATGCAGACCCACTGGCCGCGGGGGACCTGGTATTACGACGATGTATTCCAGAAGTTTGCTGAGCGGGTTACGGAAGCCACCGACGGGGAATTGGAAATCGAGCCGCATGCGCCCGGGTCGGTGGTCTCAACGGGGGACACGCTGCGGGCGGTAGCACGAGGAACCCTCGATAGCGCATTCACCTGGCCATCGTACTGGATTGGTGACATTCCGGTCGCGGGGCACTTAAACGGTAATCTCGCGACGTTCGGGAACCACGAGGAGATGCACCTCTTTTTCTATCACATGGGCGCTCTCGATATCATCCGCGAAGCCTACGCTGAGCGGGGCGTCTATCAGCTTGGGCCGTCTTCCACCGCCGGGATCGCCATCTATGCCAATAAGGCGATCAGGACCCCAGAGGATTTCCGCGGCTTTAATATTCGCTCCACCGGCACTGCGGCGCGCGTCTTCGAGAAAATGGGAGCGGCACCCGTGGCAATTGACGGGGGAGAGCTTTATTCGGCCCTCGAGACCGGCGTGGTGGACGGTGTCCACTGGGGCGGCGTTGCGGCCGGCTGGGGCATGAATCTACAGGAGGTGAACGACTACATCATGCAGCCCGATCTGGTCGCTCACACGAACGGGGAAGCGATCATCAACATGGACAGGTGGAATGAGCTGGGAAGCGATCACAAGCAGGCTCTGGACACCGCGCTGCGCGCCACCAGTATCGATTCCAGCTCGCATTTCCGGTATCACGACTTTCAACGGATGCAGGACTTCGTCAATGACTACGACGGTGAGATCATTCAGATGGAGGACTCCGTAATCGAGCAAATGCGAGAGCACTCAATGGCGGTGGTTGACGAGGTCTCCGAGCAAGATCCCGAGTACTCCGGCAAGGTTGGCGATCTGCTGCACGAATTCATGGAATTGACCGGCAAGCTATAATTTCAGCCAAAACCGGCGCGTCCGCCTGCCACAGGGCGCGCCGCAAGCCTGGACCACCGGTGACCTATGAATATCTCCGCCGACAGTCTCAGCAAGTTGATCCGGTTCCGCCAGGACCTCCACACTTGGCCCGAGCTGGGCTTTGCAGAGCATGAAACGTCCCGGAAAGTCTGCGCCTACCTGGATTCCCTAGGTGTCGAGTATGCCGGCGGTTTGGGCGGAACCGGGGTGGTTGCGCAGCTGGTCGGCAGCGGTGCCCAGTCCTCGGCAAGCGTGGCCCTGCGCGCCGACCTCGATGCGTTGCCACTCGATGAGCACAGCGGCGTTGCGCACGCCTCGCGCAATCGCGGCTGCATGCATGCCTGCGGCCACGACGGACACACGACGATGTTGCTGGGCGCCATCGAGCACCTGCAGGCACACAACGACTTTTCCGGCACGGTTTACTTCGTCTTCCAGCCAGCCGAAGAAGGCGTTGGCGGCGCCAAGGCCATGATCAACGATGGCCTATTCAACCGCTTCCCGATTTACGAGATCTACGGCTTGCACAACTGGCCAGCGCTGCCGGTCGGAAAATTCGGCCTAATCCCGGGGCCAATCATGGCGAGCGGAGACAGGATTGACATTACCATCCACGGCCGTGGGGGGCATGGTGGGCTCAACCCGCACGGGTGTATTGATCCGATCCGGATTGCCGCGGAGTTCATTCACAAGGCGCACACCATCGTCTCCCGTGAAATCGACCCGGTGAGCCCTGCAGTGCTCAGCATCTGCGCGATTGAAAGTGGCGATATTAAGGGCTTTAACGTCATCCCGAATACAGCCCGACTGAGTGGCACAATTCGCGCCCTGGATGATCAGGCTGCCGATACCGTCAGGTCCTCCGTGCAGCGCCTGTGCAAGAGCCTTGAGCACTACTATGGAGCCAAAATCGAGCTGACTATCGAAAACCACTTCCCAACCACGGTCAACGACCCAAGTGCTACCGACACCGCCCGCGCCGTAATTGCGGGGACTTTCGGAGTGGAGGCGCTGGAGTCAAATTATAAACCCAGCATGGGCAGTGAGGATTTCGCTTTCATGCTGGCTGAATGCCCCGGCGCCTATATCCATGTAGGCTCCGGTGATAGTGAGCACGCGCAGGGACTGCATAGCCAGAAGTACGATTTCAATGACAAGATCATTCCGGTCGGGCTCGAGTTGCTGTCGAAGCTCGCCCGGGAGTCTCTTGAAAAGCAGGCGGTCAGGTAAATCCTGGCCGATGGTGCCAGCCGCGCAGGCCCGAACACTTGCTTGACCCCAGGCAGAATCACCAGCGCAACTGCCAACCGCCGCACCGGAGCCGGTGGCCCAAGCAGCCCCGGGGCCTCGGTCGATCGACACAGTTCTCCTTGTCGACGGCCCGCACCCCTGGAGCAGACAGGGGTCAGAATCCGCTAAGGGCGACCGCCAGTGCCGCTCGCGCGGCAGCGCTGCTTCGCTTCGCGCCCCTGGGGCAAACCAACCCGTCCAGGTGACGAAAGATCGAATCCTGGAAGGTCATAGACGACAAAGGGGGATGCCCTACGGACATCCCCCTACTTGTATGGCGCGCCCGGAAGGATTCGAACCTCCGACCACCTGGTTCGTAGCCAGGTGCTCTATCCAGCTGAGCTACGGGCGCTGTGCTGTGAGGCGCAGATTATGGCGAAGCTCTGCCTTTGGGTCAATGACACTCCAACAATGGAGGGGTTCGACTCCGCTTCGCTACGCCGTCGACCCGAATTGTCTATCCGAGCAGCAATTCTAATTATGGCGCTGAAGCCAGAGCCTCATGGGTGTCGGCGCGCAGCAGATAATGGTGTATTACGCTTGCGTTAATGCCTGTCTACGCCCTTCGATCAGACCCGGTGCCATG
>NZ_SKOG01000292.1 GCF_007120195.1 Aquisalimonas sp. | reverse complement strand
GCTCGGGGCGAAACGACGGGACGCAGCCGAGGTGCGTGCAGATCGCGATCACGACCAGGTAGTCGTCGTTCACGGAGCGCTGAGCGCCACTGACGTAAGAGGGCTGCTGTGTGGCGACCTCGGCGTGAGGGTCCCGCAACTCACCCGAATCGGTCAGGGCGTCCAGGCGCTGGAGCATCTCCGGGGTCCGGCGGAGTATCCAGACCGGCTGCCCGCGCCAGTCGACGCTGATCTGCTGCCCGCGTTCCAGCGCCTCGAGATTGACCTCGACAGGAGCCGCAATGGCCTTGGCTCGTGCACTTGGTGTCCAGTAGCGGATGAATGGCACTGCCGCAGTCAATGCGCCGGCACCGCCTACGACCGTGCTGGCCGCGACCAGAAAACGCCGTCGGTTCATGGTCATTGTCTTGTCTCCCTAGGGATTGACCCGGTGGTCGGGGACATCCGGTGGGCCTCCAGCGGGTCGGGGTGCGTTCGGCTCGCAGCCTGCGAGTGGTCAACGCTATGCGAACGACCCGGCACGAGGCGGTACGCCGCACAGGTGCGGCAGTCTCATGGCCAGGGGAGACACTCAGAGTCGCAGGCGCGCCGTGGCGAGATAGACGGGCTGCGACCCCGCGGACATGCGATGCCGTGAGGTCAGGAGGGAAGCGACGCTCGGTGAACCGTAGGCTGCGCGGCCGAGGATGCCGTAGGAAGAGGCACCATCGACATCAAGGCCGTGGGAATCGTCGGCCAGTGGTTTGCTCACGCTGCCCTGAGTGTCGGGCGGGTGCTCGCTACATGCATCGGGTGCCGATTGGGAGGGGGTAGTGCCATTTCCGCTGTCGGCCAGCACTGGCGATCCGTCGTCGACCAGTGGCGCGCACGCGTACCCAGCCGCCACCGACAGTGAGATCACCCAGAGCAGGAATGCCCCGGTGATCCTGGTCAACAGCCAACTGCGAAACCCTTGCACCGTCATGGCGCCACCGCCCTTACTCGTCGAAGCGGCCAGTACTTCGATTATCCACGCTAGTCCTGTGGGATGCCGGGCGCATTGACCCGGATCAAGTGTTGAGTGGTCTTGGCATGTGATGCTTGAGGGGTCGAGAACGCACGAGTTTGAGGCATCCGCCGCACGCCGATGAGACCGCCCAAACGGGGAGAGCAGCATGGCAACCGCCCGAATGCGGAACGCACGCAGCATTCTCGACCTGCCCGAGTTCAACGTGCTGCTGTTCGCGTTCCTGGTCAATTACCCGTGGGAGTTTCTCCAGGTCCCGTTCTTCGCGGGGATGCCGACAGCCGGCCACTGGGATGCCATCCTGTTCTGCACGCGGGCCACGGGCGGTGACGCATTGATCGCACTCACCGGCTATTGGGTGGTCGCCTTTTGCTGGGGCAACCGGTACTGGATACTGCACCCGACGTTGCGGCACCTCGGTGTGTTTATCGCGGTAGGTATTGCCATCACCATCGTGTTCGAATGGCACGCCACGGAAATCGCGCAGCGCTGGACCTACGCCGAGCATATGCCGGTGTTGCCCGTTCTGGGGACTGGGTTACTGCCGCTGATGCAGTGGACCCTGTTGCCGCCGTTGATTGCCTGGTTTGTCAGCCGGCAGATCAGTCGATAGCCGACGAGCATAGCTGCAGGTCGATGGCGCTGCGGCGCCCGGTGCGCCGGGCGCAGCCGGATGGAAACGTCGAGTGCTGATGCAGGCGAAGGGCTGGTCCGAATGGAGGCAGACCGTCTGGTGCCAGGGTCGTAGCAGGCAACCGATATGCCAGGCATGTCGCATGTAGCGGCATGGCCAAGGCTGAAAACCATGGCTGCGTCCACCAATGAACGCGTCAGAAAGCGCCGGGCGGCGTTGCGCCAGGCCGGGCTGCGTCCGATTCAACTGTGGGTGCCCGATACGCGACGGCCCTCTTTTCCCCAGGAAGCACGGCGGCAGTCGGCGCGGCTTCGAGACGATCCGCAGGAGCGTGACGTGCTTGACTGGATCGATTCGGCCTCGGACACCGAAGGCTGGCGGCGAAGCGCGGAGATCTGGCGACTGTCGCGGTGGCAGGGGATGACGGCAAGCCTCGTCCCGCTTTGGTGATTCAGTCTGGCTACTTTGATTGGCACCCGTCCGTGACGGTGCTTCCGGTTACCAGCCACCTGCGGGAGACGCCGCTGTTCCGCGTCATGGTGGCCACGCATGGCGACAACAATCTCCGGGTGCCCTCGCAAGTGATGGTGGATAAAGCCGTCAGCGTCGCTCGGGAAAGGGTAGGGACAGTGTTCGGGTCCCTCAAAGCGGAGGTGATGCTTGAAGTCAATCGCTCCCTTGCGCCGTTTCTTGGCATCGCCAAGTAATCGGACAGCGATGGTATCCCGGCATTTGCCGAGCAACACGCAGTGGGTGATGCCTACCGCTGCCGGTTGCTTTCGGGGCGAATGGCTTCCACCGCGTGATTGTCCAGCCGCGGCTGTCACTTGTTCTGCCTCAATGTTCCGGTGATTGCCTGGATCACCTTGGCTCGACCGCTACTATCCCGAAAGCTCTCGTTCAGTGACGATCACCGCGGATGCCGGCGCGCATTGCGCAATGAACGCAGCAAGTTCCGGTGCGGTATCTGTCCGTAGTCAACGCCTCGCACCGCCTCCGGGCTCCCATGCCCCCGCGCCCGCAGTTCGTCGAGCAGGTACGCCTGCCGCGTGGCCAGGACCAGGAGCGTCTCGTCATCGACGCAGACTGGAGCCTGTCCGCGCCAACGGTGCCACAAATTGGGGCCCAGGCTGTGCGAGACGCCCGTGCCGCCGCCGAGAAGCGTCCCCAATGCGGTGCCGGCGCCGAGTGACAGACCGCCGGTGCCGATGTCCACGGCTGCACCAATCTCCGCACCCAAGCTGTTGTATAGCACTTTATCCCACCAGTGATTTCTTAGTTTATTGCACGGGATCGATGCCGAGATTTCTCAGTTTGAGGCTCTGGTGAGCGAACGCCGTTGACGCTACTACCAGAACACGCGACGACAACCCCGGCCGTGGTGTCGGCATACCCTCACGCTGGCGGCGGGCCACCGCCACCAGGGTCGGTGGTTCGGGGCTGGCCCTCTTTGTCCACCAGCCCCACACGCCCGAAAGCTCAGCACAAGTCGCTATGGGGGAGGTCGAAAGTTTGCTAGGCTTAGGATCATCACAACATCTGCGGGCGGTAGGACAGAATGGACCCTCATCGGGTACCAGTGCGGCTCAGGCATGACCCCATCGTGGAAGCGCTGTGGGAGATTCGCTTTTCGTCTGAGACGCCGTCTGTCTCCGATCTCTTGCCTGGGCTGATTTTCCAGAATCTGAGGCGACAGTATTCTCGCATCGAGAAGTTGCCGGTCTCCCAGTTGCCTGCTCCTGTTCTTCAGTCTGACCCCTCGTTGCGCTATGCACCTCAGGTTCGCTTGGTAGGGCCGAAATATTCTGTCCAGGTTGGCAACAAAGTCGTTTCGATCAGTTGTCCGGCCCCGTATAGCGGGTGGGAACAGT
>NZ_SKOG01000205.1 GCF_007120195.1 Aquisalimonas sp. | reverse complement strand
TAATGGCTCTGAGTGATGGTGCGCCACCTCAACTTAACCCACGAACGTTGAGGCGGGGCAGGTCAATACAACACGCGTACGCCCGTCGATCAGCCGTAGTGCCATGGCATGGCTCCACGCCGTAGGGTGGATTAGGCGCAGCCGTAATCCACCGTCAAAGACACAGCGCCGCAGGCGCGCAACGCATGCTGGGCTCTTGCGCCCTCGGCGCGATTCGTCTAACGGTGCATTACGCTCGCGCTAATGACACCCTTCGCCCTTCGATCAGCCGCGGTGCGATGGCATCGCTCCACGCCGCGTGGATTAGGCGCAGCCGTCATCCACCGTCCATGACTGCTGGGGGAGCATCGAACAGGCTGGCCCTGTAGGCCTGTTTCCGTAAAATGGAGTGCAATCCACTCAGGGAATGGCCATGCGCACGTTACGTCGATGCATCCGAATTCCATTACTATTGGTAAACGTCACCATCGCGGTGCTGGCGATTCTTGCCGCCACGGGATGGGATCGGCTGCGCGGACGCCCGCTGCATGCCGGCATGGCGCGGTCGGCCCAGGTATTCGCATGCTGGAGTTTGTGCCGCCTGCTGGGCGTGCGTATCCGCGTTGAAGGTGTTCCAGTGGTCGAGCCGCCGGCGTTGCTTGTGTGCAATCACCAGTCGTGGCTGGACATTCTCGTGGTCAGTGCCCAGTGGCCCGTGTCCTTTCTCAGCAAGTCAGAAGTGCGCTCATGGCCTGGTATCGGCCCGGCGGCCTCCGCGCTGGGCACGCTCTACATCGAGCGGGGAGCCTCGAATGCCTCCGGTCGGGCCACCGCCCTCATGGCCGAACGGCTGGCGGAAGGCCATCGCGTCATCTTCTTCCCGGAGGGCACGACCAATGCCGGCCGCGAGCTCCTGCCGTTCCGGCCTCGGCTGTACCAGGCCGCTATAGATGCCGGCGCCCCGATCCAGCCAATAACCCTGCTTTATCTCGACCGCACCGGTGAGCTCAGCAGCAATGCGCCGTTCGTCGATGACGAGGGCTTGCTCAGGCACGTCATTCGCTTGGCTGGCGAACCGCATACCGTATGCCGCATCTACGCCTGCGAGGCGATCGATGTTCAGGGGCGCAGACGCAGTGAGCTGGCTGCCATGAGCCGCGCGGCCATGGCGCAGTCCCTGGGTTTGCCCCAAGAGGACGCCCGCCGCAAGCGCACGTCCGGCGGCGCGGAGGCCCAGGCCCGCCTGCGCGCCTGAGCGCAACGGGCTTGAATCCTCCCGCCCCCTCGTTTGAGCGAGGCCCGGATAATGCCGGGACCGCCGGCCCCGAGGTCGGCATGCGGCGGCAGCCCGAGAGGCTGATCCTCGCCAAGGTCTGGTGTTGCCTCAAAGCAACATGAACCCGGCCAATGCACACCCTGGCACCAGCGCATAGACTGGGAAGCGCGTGCCCATCAGCAGCGCGAAAGCCAACGCCGCGATGAGGAACTCCGTGACGCCGGTAATGCCGATGCGGATCACCGGGTCCCACAGAATCGCCGCGAGCAGTCCCACCACCCCGGCGTTCACGCCAGCGACGGCGCGGCGGATCGTGGTGATGCCGCTGATGCGGCCCCACCAGGGGAGAACGCCAACGAGCAGGAGCGTGCCGGGCAGGAAAATGACCACAAGCGCGATCAATCCCCCTATGATCGGCATGTGCGGCTGCGCCTCGGCACCCAGGTACCCCGCGAAGCTGAACAGTGGGCCAGGCAGGGCCTGAGCGACACCATAACCGGCAAGGAAACTGCTGGCGTCCACGCCGGCAGGCGCGGCCACCTCGCGCTCGAGTAACGGCAGCACCACGTGCCCGCCACCGAACACCAGTGCGCCGGCGCGGTAGACACCATCGACCAGGCTTGTGATCCCGCCCGGTGCCACGCTCGCGAGCAGCGGCAGGCCGGCCAGCCCCAGCGCGAACAGGATCAGGCTCGTGCCCGCCGTGCGCCGGGACACTGGAACACTGAGGCCGCCGTTTGCCGCCGCGGCGCCCGCCCGCATGGGCAGCGCGAAGGCCAGTAACCCGCCAAGCACCAAGGCCCCCAGCTGCCCGGCCGGATTGGCCCAGATCAGCGCCACCGCGGTGGCAAGAATGACGATGAGCGCACGCTGCCAGTCCGGGGCGAGGGTGCGCGCCATGTTAATGACGGCATGCGCCACCACCGCAACGGCAGCGAGTTTGAGCCCGTGCAGCCAACCCGCGCCGGTAATGGCCTCGGTGCCGGCCGCGCCCAGGGCCATGGCCAGGGAGATCATGATCACCGCCGAGGGCAGGGTGAACCCCAGCCATGCGCCGAGCAGACCGGGTAAGCCGGCGCGCAGCAGGCCGATGGCCTGTCCCACTTGGCTGCTGCTCGGCCCGGGCAGAAATTGGCAGAGCGCGACGATCTGTCCGTACTGCTGGTCGTTTAGCCACGCGCGTCGCTGGACCAGTGCTTCGCGGTAGTAGCCCAGATGCGCCACGGGGCCACCGAAGGAGCGCAAGCCCAGGCCCAGGAAGACGAAGAACACCTCAAGCGCCGGGTGCTTGTTGTGCCAGCTCCCGATCGGCGCCACGCTCAGACGTCCCGGGGCGTGGCGCCGTGATGGCGCGGGAACGCCACCCGGCCCTGGGCGTCAGCCGGGACGCCGAATTGCTCGTTGTCTGGTGGTGTCTCAATCATGGGCCGTGCCTCCCTCGCCCTCACCCCATGCGGACAGGCCGGGCAACAAGCGGTTGCCGGTTTAGCCGGCGGTATTCTCGCGGAGCATGAGCTGCTCCAGCAATGCCTTCTGGGCGTGCAGGCGATTTTCAGCCTCGTCCCAGACCACCGAGCGCGGGCCGTCAATGACGTCCGCATCCACCTCTTCGCCGCGGTGAGCGGGCAGGCAATGCATAAACAGGGCGTCCTCCGCCGCGCGGTCCATGAGCGCGCTGGTGACACGGTAGGGCGTGAATGCCCGCTCACGCCGCTTGTGCTCCTCTTCCTGGCCCATGCTGGCCCAGACGTCGGTCACCACCAGGTCGGCGGCGGCTACCGCATCGGCCGGGTCGCGACAAATGGTGACCCGCTGCGGGGCCGTGGCAACGATCTGCGGATCCGGGTCAAACCCCTCCGGGCAGCCCACGCGCAGCTGAAAATCGAACTGGTCGGCGGCGTTGATATACGAGTGGCACATGTTGTTGCCGTCGCCAATCCAGGCGATGGTCCGCCCCTGGATGCTGCCGCGGTGCTCCACGAAGGTCTGGATGTCGGCGAGCAGCTGGCAGGGGTGGAAGCTGTCCGATAGGCCATTGATCACCGGCACCGCCGAGTAGGCGGCGAAGCGCTCCAGTGTCTCATGGGCGAAGGTGCGGATCATTACCGCATCGACCATGCGCGAGAGCACGCGCGCCGTGTCCTCCACCGGCTCGCCGCGTCCGAGCTGACTGTCCCGCGGGCTGAGGAAGATGGCGCTGCCGCCGAGCTGATCCATGCCGGCTTCGAAGGACACGCGTGTGCGTGTCGAGGATTTCTCGAAGACCATCCCCAGCAC
>NZ_SKOG01000206.1 GCF_007120195.1 Aquisalimonas sp. | reverse complement strand
GCCGGCCACGACACCGGCGCGCACCCGGACCGCGGACTGCGCGCCGCCGGCGTAGCCTTTGCGATCATACTCCTCGTGGTGCTGCTGCTGATCCTCATCCCGGGGGCGCCACTGCATGGCGAGGGCGAGCACTTCGCCCGCTGGGTGGAGGCGATGGTTCCACTGCTGCTGGTGGTGTTCCTGGTGCCGGGCTTGGCCTATGGCGTGCGAGCCGGCACCATTGCCAGTGACCATGATGCTGCGCGTCTGTTGGCCGATACCATGGCCGCCCTGGCGCCTTATATTGTGCTCGCCTTCGTCGCGGCGCAGTTCATCGAGGCCTTCAACTATAGTCAACTGGGCCTACTGCTGGCCATCTCGGGGGGCCAGGCACTGGCAGCGCTCGCCATCCCCGCGCCCATGCTCGCGGTGGGCTTCCTGCTCGTGGTCATGCTCGCCAACCTGTTCATCGGCTCGGCTTCGGCCAAGTACGCCTTCCTGGCGCCGGTGTTCGTGCCCATGCTGATGCAGGCGGGGTTGAGCCCCGAGCTCACCCAGGCCGCCTACCGCATCGGCGATTCTGTCACCAACATTATCACGCCGCTCAATCCCTACTGGGTCATCGTGCTGGCGTTCGTGCAGCGCTGGCAGCCGGGGGCGGGGATCGGCACGCTGCTCGCACTGATGCTGCCTTATGCGATTGCCTTCGCGTTTGCCTGGCCGTTGCTACTGGCGGTCTGGATCATGCTCGGCGTGCCGCCC
Organism: Aquisalimonas sp.; assembly: GCF_007120195.1. GTDB lineage: Bacteria > Pseudomonadota > Gammaproteobacteria > Nitrococcales > Aquisalimonadaceae > Aquisalimonas. Next base: position 11,999 of record NZ_SKOG01000206.1, on the reverse strand, counting down.
GGCCCGGGTGCGCCGGTGACTGTGGGCTAGACCGCCTACTGGCGGAATTCCGTCATCCAGCGCTCGACATTGGCCTCCAGGACATCGAGCGGGACGGCGCCGCTGCCCAGGACGACCTGGTGGAAGCCGCGCACGTCAAAAGCGTCCCCGAGCGCCTGGTTACCCCATTCACGCAGCCGGCGGATCTCGAGCTCCCCAATCTTGTAAGCCAACGCCTGGCCGGGCCAGGAGATGTAGCGATCCACTTCGGTGGTCACGCTGTGCAGCGTCAGCGCCGTGTTGTCGGCCATGTAGTCGATTGCTTGCTGGCGCGACCAGCCGAACCAATGGATGCCGGTATCGACGACCAGGCGGCAGGCGCGCAGCATCTCGTAAGCCAGGCGGCCAAAGTCGCTGTACGGATCGGTGAAGAAGCCGAGCTCCTGGCCAAGACGCTCGGCGTACAGGGCCCAGCCTTCGCTGAAGGCCGTGACGGCGGCGAAGCGCCGGAACGCCGGCAGTTCAACAAGCTCCTGCTGCAGCGCGATTTGCAGGTGGTGGCCGGGCACCGCCTCATGAAACGACAGGGTCTCGAGCTCATGGAGCGGCCGGCTGGGCAGATCGTAGGTATTCACCCAGTAAAATCCCGCCCTGCTGCCGTCTCCCGCCGGCCGCTGATAGTACGCGGCGGGGCTGCGCGGAGCGATATACGCGGGGATCTCGCGGATGCCGTAAGGCATCCGCGGCAGGTGATTAAACAGCCGGGGCAGCTCACCGTCCATGCGCTTGAGTACATAGGCGATTTCGCGCAGGAGCGCGTCGGGTGAATCGGCCCGGAAGCGCTCTTCGGTGTGCAGAAAATGGACGAACTCATCGAAGGTTCCGTCGAAACCGAGCGCCGCGATGCTCGCCTCCATCGCTGCGCGAATGCGGACAACTTCCTGCAGCCCCATGTCGTGCACCTCTTCCGGCGAGAGCTCCCGCGTGGTGAACGAGCGCAGGCGGTGGCGGTAGAACGCCCGCCCCTCCGGAAGCGCGGAGGCACCGATTTCCTGCCGCGCGCCCGGCTTGTATTCATCCACCATAAATCGGAGGAATTCGCGGTAGCCCGGCACGACGGAGGCAAGAATTGCCTCTTGTCCGGCCGCGCGCAGGCGGTTGCGGCGGGCGGCGGGGATGTCGCCCGGGAAGCGCTCGAACGGCTGATAGAGGCTGCTGCGCCCGGGATCGTCGACAATGTGGTGCGTAATCGTCGATTCGATCCCTTCCAGCACCACGGCAGGCTGGACGACGCCTTGGCGCAGCCCTTCGCGCATCAGCCCGATGTGCCCGCGCGCGTAGTGCAGAAAGCCCTGCAGCCGTGCAATGTAATTCTCGTAATCGGGTACCGTGCGCAACGGGACCTGTTGCCAGAGCTGCGGGAAGGAGACGTGGAAGCCAGTGGCACTGCCGATCGGCATCAAATAGCCCCGGTGCTCCAGCTCAGCGACCCGGTCCCGGCGCAGGTGGGCGAAGACGTCGTAGTCGACACGCTCGGCTTCCGGCAGCGCCTCCCGGTCGATCGTCCCCAGGCGCGCGAGAAACGTGCGCTCGCCCGCGAGCCGGCGCTCCTGGTCCGCCACCCCAACCGAAGGAAGCCGAGCATTGTAGCGGTGCTCCCCCACGCGCGTGGCGTACAACGGATCCTCCGACAGGACGAAGGCCCAGTGTTCGTCGAACAGGCGCTTCAGCGCCGTCGACGCATTATTGTGCTCCGTGCTCATCGTGCTCGTTTGCGTTACAGCCCGCTTTGCCGAAGACTCTACACGCCGGCAACGCCCGCAGCCATGGGTCTGCGGTGCTCAAAGACGCCCGCATCATGGATTCTCTGTGCCCCGACCTGTGGCACGCCCTTGTCTCAAGGCTCGCCATGCGCGGCGTGGCATGGAATACCGTCCGCACACAGCGTTTTCAGGCATGTGCGGGTGACGCGGTTTGATACTGGGTATACTGTGAACATCAGGTTGTGGTCGGCACCGTTACTGTGCGCACATCTATAACAGTGCCGCTATTGCCGGCTCTGCTGGAACGGCCAAGGGAGGTAGCATAGATGCAGTTCAGCGTGCGTGTCCTCGGGCTGCACGAGGGCGGTGAATGGTGCGCTCTGGCGCTGGATATGAGCCTGCGCGGCTATCTGGAGTCTAATGACGAACCCGCAGACGTGGACGCCGAGTACTCTGCAGGCGATTCGCCATTGCCACGTGCACACCATGACGGGTTCGAGGCAGTCTCAGCCTAGATTGAGTTTGGAGCCCCATAGCCGATGCCTCGCACGCTCGAGTACAGGGAGGTAGTGAAACGGGTTCGAAGGGCCCGGCCGCAGGTTGAAGTACATGCAAGACCCTACTCACTGTTAGTGGAATGGTGGCATGAGTAAGGTTGTGTTGGTTGAATTGGAGTGGAAGTATTTTCCGGAAAACTATCTGGAGGAACCGATTTCAATCGCAAGCTCCCGCCTATTACGCGGGTGTTATGTGTCCTGACGGAGCCAAGCTAAACTAACGTTATGAACACTCGATACACCGCTGTAGTGAAGACCGACGGTACTTTCTGGTACGGCTGGATCGAGGAAGTGCCAGGCGTCAACTGCCAGGAAGCGACCCGTGAGGAGCTGTTGGAGTCGCTGAAGATCACTCTTAGAGAAGCCTTGGAGTTCAATCGCACGGATGCGATAGATGCAGCCGGCGAGAACTACGAGGAATTGGAAATCGGCGTATGAAGCGCCGCGACCTGATTCGATATCTCGAATCCGAAGGTTGCGCTCTGCTACGAGAGGGAGGTCGTCACTCTTGGTGGCACAATCCGTCCCAAAACAGACGTTCGGCCATTCCGCGGCATCGCGAAATCAACAATCATGCCCCGGAGGTGGCGCTCGCAGAGCGTGTCGAAGTGCTCGCGACCGTCACCGTCTCGGGGAAACCCAATGTTGAGGTCCTGCCGGGCACATTGAATAATGTCCTGAAGCAGGCGGGTCTCAAGAGGTAGGGGATTGTTATGCGCTATACTGTAATTGTAGAGGAAGGTTCCACGAGCTGGGGCGCGTATGTCCCGGATGTGCCAGGGTGTGTTGCCGCAGGTGAGAGTCGAGAGGAGGCGCTGCAGCTCATTCGCGAGGCAATTGAATTCCATTTGGAGGGGCTCAAAGAACACGGTGAGCCTATTCCTAAGCCGCATTCTTACGGCGAGGTAGTCGAGGTCCGTGCTGCATAACGGACAAGATTAGATCGTGAGAGCGAAGCGAACCACGATCTGAACCGTTTGTTGGATCAAGTCCGGCTCTGAATAATCGGTCGGCTAGGAAAATAGCTTTTGGGTTTTCACCGATTTCCGGCGACGGTCGAGCCGTTGTGGGTCCGTGAGCCGGCCAATCGCGTCACGGTGGCGGTTTTCGGTGGGATGGTAACGGGTTTTGTGCCGGGCGTGGGGCTCCTTCAGGCCGAACGCGCCGGGAACACGCCGGCCGCCTTCGTCTGATTCTAGCATCGACACACTCGTCCCACCCGCCGCACTGCCGCCCGCCCGTGCCCGCCTTCCGTCACCGGCGCGCAAAAGCTCCGCGAGCCGCCCCTAAGCCACCTGAAAACCCCCGCGTACGAGCAACACAGCTCCCAAAATTACGCCGCTCTCTCATATCCAATCGCCGGAATCGCCACGGGTGGCCGGGACTTTGACTTTGTCCTGGGCGCAGGAAGGTCTCGGACATGGCTGTCACCGATCGCAAAGTGTTGACGGCGTCACTCCCCTGGGAGGCACCGTGTCGTATCGTCAGTGGTAGAGAGTGCGATCTGGATTCTCCCGCATCGAGTGTCGAAAGCGCGTGATTCTGGACCCGTTGTACCCGTCTATTCGCTCGGGCACTCTGTGACAACTGGAGTCGCCGCAGAGAGACAGTCATTGCCTTGGACATTCGCTGTGGCGGGAGCGAGTGAAGCTCCAGCCAGCGCAGACGCAGACACTTCACCCGACCAACACGATAGGGCGCGCAAGTCGCACTGACCGGTGAATCGCTGACCTGTGCGTGATCGGGCGCGAGCCAGAGAAGAAGAGACGTATGGTCACACCACAATACGCCCCCGGTATGCGGGTGGAAATCCGCGACGCCGAGTGGCGAGTCAAGCGCGTTGATTTCAGTTCGGACGGCGGCTAGATCCTAAGCTGCGAAGGCTTGTCCGAGCTGGTCCAGGGCCGGGAGTCGTTGTTCCTGACGGAACTGGACAAGCCCCGAATCCTGGACCCGAAGGACACCCAGCTCGTCGATGACGTCTCCAGCAACTTCGGCGCGAGCCTCCTTTTCATCGACTCCATGCTGCGCAAGACCGCGCCGTCGGATGAGCGCATCCACCTTGGGCACCGTGCGGCCGTGGACGATCTGCCCTTTCAGCGCGAACCCGCCTTACAGGCACTGCAGCAACCCAGGCAGCGGATTCTCATGGCTGATGCAGTGGGTCTTGGTAAGACGCTGGAAGCCGGAATCCTCACCAGCGAGCTGATCGCGCGCGGGCGAGGCAAGCGCATTCTCGTGCTCGCCGTGAAGTCCATGCTCACCCAGTTCCAGCAGGAGTTCTGGACACGGTTCACCATCCCGCTGGTGCGCCTGGATTCCACGGGCCTGCAGCGGGTTCGCAACCGGATTCCGTCGAACCACAACCCGTTCCATTACTTCGACCGCGCCATCATCTCGATCGATACCCTCAAGCAGGATATCGAGTACCGGCACCACCTGGAGCAGGCGTACTGGGACATCATCATCATCGACGAGACCCAGAACGTCGCCGAGCGCGGCAGTCATTCACAGCGTTCGCGGCTCGCCCGCCTGCTCTCCACGCGCTTGGATACGCTGATCATGCTCTCGGCCACGCCGCACGACGGCAAACCCGAGAGCTTTGCGAGCCTTGTGAACATGCTCGATCCCACGGCCATCGCCAATCCGAGCGACTACGCCCAGGGGGACTATCGGGACAAAGGGCTCGTGATCCGGCGGTTCAAGAAGGATGTCCGGGACCAGCTCAAGGGCAATTTCCCGGAGCGGGAAATCGAGGTCGCGAGCATTCCGGCCACCGCGGTCGAAGAGGCAGCCTACGCGAGCCTGCTGGAGGTCTCGTTCAATACCCTGGACGGCGGGGGCGGCCCCGGTGGTGGGCGTCTGTTTCGCACCAAGCTGGAGAAGGCGCTGTTCTCAAGCCCCATGGCATGCCACTCCACCGTGCGTAACCGCATGGCGCGACTCCAGCGCCGCCTCGAGCGTGAGCGCGACGAGGCCCGCCGCACGGATATCGTCGACGATCTGGACACCCTGCACGGGCTCGAATCCAGCCTCGAAGCCATTACGCCGGATCAGTTCAGCAAGTACCGGCTCCTGCTCCAGCAGCTCTCCGGCGGTCTCGGCTGGGAGCCGAGCAACCCGGATGACCGCCTGGTGATCTTCACCGAGAGCCTGGTGACCGTCGACTTTCTGGCCGAGCAGCTCCCCCGGGATCTCAAGCTCAGCAAGGGCGCGCTGGAAGTGCTGCGTGGCGACATGCGGGACAAGGAGCTCATGGACACCGTCGAGCAGTTCAACCACTGCGAGTCCGGCATCCGCATCCTGCTTTGCTCGGATGTCGCCTCCGAGGGCCTGAACCTCCACCACCGCAGCCACCGGATGATTCACTTCGACATTCCCTGGTCGCTCATGGTCTTCCAGCAGCGCAATGGCCGCATCGACCGCTACGAGCAGACCCGGCAACCGCAGATCCGCTATCTCGTCACCGAGAGCGAGCACCCGAAGATCCGCGGTGATCAGCGCGTGCTTGAAGTGCTCGTGCGCAAGGATGACCAGGCCAGCAAGAACATCGGCGATCCCTCGGAGTTCATGGGCCTCTACAGCCAGGAGGCGGAAGAGTAAAAGGTCGCCGGCGTGATCGAGAAGGAGGCCGAGCCGGATAGCCTCTGGGTCCAGTTCGAAGCCATGATGGATGACCAGGTCCAGGAGAGCGAAAGCCCCCTGGACAGCTTCATTCCGCAAAGCGGCCGCGCTAACCACCCGGAGTCTATAAGCCCATTGCCGCGGGTGTTTCCGAGCGGCCTCGAATATGCGAGGACGGCGCTGCGCTGGTTCGCCGAGAAGGGCGAGAAGCTCGACGGCGGGGTTGAGGGGGAAACCGTTTACCTCACGGCACCCGGCGATCTCCGGCAGCGCCTCAACTACCTGCCGCGGGAAGTTCGCCCGGAGCACGACCACTTCACGCTCACCACCAACAAGGAAAGCATCCACGCGGAAATCCGCCGCACGCGGCAGGAAGAAGACGCGGCCTGGCCTCAGTTGCACTACCTCTGGCCGTTGCATCCTGTCATGGAGTGGCTGTCGGATCGCGCCCTGAACGCCTTCGGCCGCCACACGGCGCCGGTCCTGCGCCTGACCGGCAGGCTCGCGGGCGACGAACACATCATTCTCACCCACGGGGGCTTCCCCAATCGCCGCGGCCACGTGCTCGTCCAGCAATGGACAGCGGTGCGGATTCAAGGCGGTGAGGTCGTCGAAACCATGAATTGGGAAACCCTGCAGGACCGGCTGGACCTCCGGCCCGGAACACTTCCCAACCCGGGGCGCACCGGGAGTACCGCGCCCCTGCGCGCTCTGCTGCCCAGGGCCATTGCCGCCTCCCGGGACAAACTGCGCGCGCTGAAGCGGGCGTTCGATGCCGAGCGCCGTCCCATTCTGGAGCAGCACCGCCAGCGCCTGGCTGAGCTCAAGCGCCAGCACGAGGGCCAACTGCGCCTCGAACTGGAGCGCTCCGGCCAGCCCGAAGCCGTGAAGGCACGCAGGGAACAGGAGCGCCAGACCCATATCGACCGCATTTTCCGCGACTACCAGGGCTGGCTGGAGAACACCCAGAGCACCGAAGCCGAGCCGTATCTCCAGATCGCTGCCGTGTTCACGGGAACGCCAGCCTCTCAATAGGTAAGACCGAACGATGAACCTGATCGGCGTTACCAACGAAAACGAGCTCTACTCCGACCACTACCTCGCCGAGATCTTCTCCGGCGACATCCGCGGCGTGCTGGAGGCCTGGCGGGCGCGGGAGGCGGAAGGGCGCGAAGCGGCCACCGCCAGGGGTGAGGGTGGTGCGAAGTACCGTGGGTATCGCACCCCTTCCAGCCGCCTCAACGCCATGGCCCGGGAGCTGCTGCAGGGCGTCGAGGAGAGCGCGCGCCAGCGCCAGCCCACCGAACGCATTGAGGGCAGGCGGGCGGTCGCCCGGCGGCTGCTAGACATCTTCGAGCTGCCGTATCGGCCGCGCCGTGAGCTGCTCGATGACGTTGTCGAGCTGCCGCTGCTGGGCGCGCTGTACTCCAGCCAGGGCGATCCGGTGCTCTGGATCCTGGAAGCCGCCCCGGCCATGGGCGAAGAGCCGGACCTGGATCCGCTCGCCTGCGGCATCCAGCCCGAACAGCTCCAGACACTGGGCGACACCCCGCTTCCGAGGGCTGTCTTTCGCTCCGATGCGCCGGACTGGCAGAAGCGCCTCAGCCAGCAGGTCTTCAGCCAGGAGACGCCGCCGCGCTGGGTGCTGCTGGTCGGCGCGCGCCAGTGGCTGCTGCTGGACCGCACCAAATTCGGCCAGCACCGCCTGCTGCGCTTCGACTGGCCGGAACTCCTCACCCGCCGCGAAACCGAGACGCTCAAGGCCGTGAGCGTGTTGTTGCATCGGGAGTCTCTGCTCGGCAGCCAGGGGCAAAGCCTGCTGGACACCCTGGACGAGAACGCCCACAAGCACGCCTACGGCGTCTCGGAAGACCTCAAGTACGCCCTGCGCGAGTGCATCGAGCTCCTCGGTAGTGAAGCCGCCCGCCAGTTGGAGGCCCGTGCCCAGGCGCAGAAAAAGAGCATCTACTCTGGAGCCGGGGCGGCTGAGCCTCGAGTGCCTGCGCTACATGTACCGGCTGCTGTTTCTCTTCTACATCGAGGCACGCCCGGAGCTTGGCTACGCCCCGGTGACCAGCGAGACCTATCTCAAGGGCTACTCCCTGGAGCACCTGCGCGAGCTGGAAATGGTCCCCCTTACCAGCGAATCCGAACGCCGCGGGCGGTATTTCCACGATACCCTGAACCGGCTCTTCAACCTGGTCTTCGACGGCTACCGCCCGACGCAGGACCTGCTCGCCACCGAGAGCCGGCAGACCGGCCGCGACGCGTTCGAGATCCAGCCGCTCAAAAGCCACCTGTTCGACCCCGGCTATACCCGCAACCTTAATCGCGTGGTGTTTCCCAACCACCTGCTGCAACGGGTCATCCAGCTCATGTCCCTCTCGCGGCCGGCCCGGGGCAACAAGCGCCGGGGCCGGATTTCCTACGCCCAGCTCGGCATCAACCAGCTCGGCGCCGTCTACGAGGGCCTGCTGAGTTATCGCGGCTTCTTCGCCCGGCACGACCTCTACGAAGTGAAGCCCAAGGGTGAGAGCTGGGATCCCCTGGGCATCGGCTATTTCGTCACCGCCGACGCCCTGGCGGAGTACGACGAGGAGGAGAAAGTCTTTATCAAGGACGAGGCCGGTCACGACAAGCTGCTCAAGCACGACAAGGGCACGTTCATCTACCGCCTGGCGGGCCGCGACCGGCAGAAGACGGCCTCCTACTACACCCCGGAAGTGCTCACACGCAGCCTGGTGAAGTACGCCTTGAAGGAGGTCTACAAGGAACAGCTCGACCCGTTGCCAGACGACGCCGCCCGCGCCGAGCGGATCCTGCAGCTCACCGTCTGCGAGCCCGCCATGGGCAGTGCGGCATTCCTGAACGAGGCCATCAACCAGCTCGCGGACAAGTACCTGGAGTTGGTCCAGTCCGCCCGGCGTGAGCGCATCCCGCAGCAGGACTACGCGGGCGAGAAGCAGAAAGTGAAGATGTTCCTCGCCGACAAGAACGTCTTCGGCGTGGACTTCAACCCCGTGGCCGTGGAGCTCGCCGAAGTCGCCCTGTGGCTGAATGCGCTCAGCAGCGACCGCTTCATCCCCTGGTTCGGGCTCCAGCTCCATGCCGGCAACTCCCTCATTGGCGCCCGGCGGGAGGTCTTTACCCGAGGTCAGCTCGAGCACACCGGGCAGGGCAGTTGGCTGAAAACCCCACCGGAGCGCCTCCCGCTGGGGCAGCCACGCAAGGAAGGCCAGATCTGGCACTTCCTGCTGCCGGACAGCGGCATGGCGCACTACAACGACAAGGAGGTGAAGGCCCTCTACCCCGAGCGCATCAAGGCCATCAACGCCTGGCGCAAGGCCTTCACCAGGCCCTTCGATAAGGATGAGCTGCGCCGGCTGGAGGCCCTCAGCGAGCGCATCAGCGGCCTCTGGGACGAGCACGCCGAAAGCCTGGCCCGGCTTCGCCGCCGGACTACCGATCCATACCCCGTCTTCGGCCACACCGCCCGCGGCGAGGCCACCAGCCTGCAGTACAAGGATGCGGTGGTGGACCAGGAGCTGCTTTCCAACCAGCTCGAGAACACCAGCGCCTACCGGCGCCTGAAGCTCGCCATGGACTACTGGTGTGCGCTGTGGTTCTGGCCCATCAACGCCGCCGCCGAGCTGCCGGACCGCGATGAGTGGTTGATGGACCTGGAGAACCTGCTGCTCGGCGACACGGTGGCCACCCACCGCGTGGGCGAGCAGATGGAGCTCTACGCCAGCACCAATCCGGAGGAGGGCAGGCGCTTCGTCGACAAGTACGGCGTGGTGAATTTCAGCACGCTGTTCGCCGCGTTTCCCCGTCTGAAGCGCGCCAATGCGATTGCCGACAAGCGCCGCTTCTTCCATTGGGAGCTGGCCTTCGCCGATATCTTCCGCGATCGAGGCGGCTTCGATCTGATTCTGGGCAACCCGCCCTGGATCAAGGTGGAGTGGAGCAGCGGCGACGTGCTGGCGGACTTCGAGCCCCGCTTTGCCATCCGCAAGATGACGGCGCCGCAACTGGCCCGACTGCGCGAGGCAACCTTCGAGCGCATCCCCGCCCTGCAGCGGGGCTGGACGGACGCGTTCGAGGATTCGGAGGGGACGCAAAACTTCCTCAATGCAGAATCAAACTATCCCCAACTCGCTGGCCAAAAAGCGAACTTATACAAGTGTTTCTTACCTCGCGCCTGGGACAACGGAAACTCGCACGGGGTCAGCGAATTTTTGCATCCAGAGGGCGTCTACGATGATCCGAATGGTGGTCGGTTTCGTCGCGAATTATATCCACGGCTGCGGGCCCACTTTCAGTTCGCCAATGAGGTCAAGCTGTTTGCAGAGGTAGATAACCATACTCTGTACAGCGCCAACGTGTATGGACCATAAAAAAGTCCTGCTTTCGTGACATTAGCGAACCTTTTTATACCGCAAACCATCGACTACTGCTTCAGTCACGATAGTTCGGGTGAAGTGCCAGGTATCAAGGAGGAACTGGAACTGCCCGATGGGCGGACAAAGGTTCAGTGGTGTTTCGAGGGTCACAGGGACCGAATCATCGAGATCGGAGAGCGCGAACTCAACTTGTTCGCGACATTATATGACGAGACCGGAACAGAGACCCTGGAGGCACGATTACCCGCCTTGCATGCGCGGCAGTTGCTTGCGGTACTGGAAAAGTTTGCTAGTACATCCGGGAGACCCCCCAGCTAATGGAATGGACCGCCGCCTCCCTTCTACCCTCGGAGAGAGTGTAGAAGGCTGGAAGGTGAAGAGAGGAGGCAATCCATGACCATCCAAACTGCTGGTATCGATCTTGGCAAGGACAAGATGCATCTCGTTGGCCTGGACGCGAACGGAGAAGTTGTCGCGCGCCGGGAATTCGGCAGTCGCACGGCTCTGATTCGGTATCTGGCGAAGTGTTGCCCCTGCCGTGTGGCCATGGAGGCGTGCGCCGGGGCACATTATGTCGGCCGTAAGGCAGCAGCGATGGAGCACGAGGCGAAGCTTTTGCCGGGGCAGTACGTGCGCGCTTACAGGAAATCGCAGAAGAACGACTACGCGGATGGCGAAGCCATCGCCGAGGCGGCCACCCGACCCACGATGCGCGAGGTCCAGATCAAGGAAGCCTCTCAGCAAGAACTCCAGCTTCTCCACCGCCAGCGTACCGGCTGGGTCTCGCAACGCACGGCGACGGTCAATCGCATCCGGGCCATGCTGCTGGAATTCGGCATCACCATGCCGAAATCCATCGACAAAGTCCGCTCACAACTCCCCTTGATCCTCGAAGACGCCGACAATGGCGTGCCCGATTTGACGCGCTCCTTGCTCTACGAGCTATGGCGTGATGTGGTCGCACTTGATGAGCGCGTCGACTGGGCAACCAAGCAGCTCGAGCGCATGGCGCGCGCCGACCCGCGCGCCCGCGCTTTGCTCCAGATCCCGGGCGTTGGGGTGATCATCGCAACGGCCACCATTGCGGCCATCGGTGACGGGCGCGCCTTCCGCCGCGGCCGGGATTTTGGTGCTTGGCTTGGTCTGGTTCCGAAACAGTACTCCACGGGCGGGAAGACACGACTGTTAGGAATCAGCCACACCGGCAATCGCTATCTGCGCACCATACTGATACAGGGCGCGCGCTCGGCGTTTCAACAATTTGATCGTCGCGATGATCCGCTGGCGCGGTGGGCGAAACGGCTTCGCCAGCGCAAACCGGATAACGTCAGTGTCGTCGCGCTCGCGAACAAGCTCGCGCGCGTCATTTTGGGTAATCCTGCGGCGGCAGGAGACGTTCAACCCCGGCATGGCTGTCGCTGCATAGTCACCCGGAGTCGTTCGCAAGCGCAGCCGAGTCCTTCATCGACTGCAAGGAGGTTATCCCCACCGAGTGAGCGCAAGCATCGACAACGGATGGCGGTGACAGGCGACCGGCATGCCGCCGAGGCCGTCGCGGCAAGCGGCTCAGCGAAGTCTTCGGCCTATTTTGCCCCGGCATGCGCGATCCTCCATCGTGGCCTCGGGCTGAAGCGTGCCCGACCCCAGAGGCCGAATAGATTCGCGTAGCCTTC
>NZ_SKOG01000271.1 GCF_007120195.1 Aquisalimonas sp. | reverse complement strand
CCTCAGAGAGCCGGTAGCGGCCATGCTCGTCGCGGACCACGACGCCAGCTGCCATGAGCTCCCGCAGCCGCCGGGAGAGCAACGCGCGCGACATGAGCGGCACACCGCCTACAACCCGAGCGCTGAGCAGGAGACCGTGGTCATCGCCACGCTCCTTGGGGCACCCGAGGAGGGCGCGCTCACCATCCCGGTGGACGAGGAGGAGAGCGTCGCGCTGGACGAGCAGTGCGGCATCGATCGGGAGCAGATCGCAGCGGGGCATTCCGGTCACTGATCCGTCATACCTGGGCCGAGGGGCCGGGAGTTAACGCTCCCGGCCACCCGCTACGGTCCTGTGGGACAGGAGAGAAGAACAACGCTGCATCAATATCTGCTGCTTGATAGGGGGCGCGCTGGACCTCTGGAGGCGACGTGCTGCCCGCGTGCTTTGGTGCGGTGTCCGGCAGGTAGCAGTTGTTGGCGCGGGTAACACCGGCCAAGCGGGGCCGGGGAGGCCGGCGTGCCAGGACCTAGGATACGGAGGAGCCGACACCGGCCGAACGCCGCGCCGCGATGAGTTGGGCTCTGTGTCCACTCACAAGTGCTATCGCTTAAGCCTTGTCGAGAATTGACCCTTTCCCATGACTTGGCGCCTTCCGTGATTTCCCCTGCACAGATGACTCCCATAGGTTTGTGTCTGCGACCGCGCATGTGGCGCTTACAAGGAAACCACGAGCGCCCATGGCTCTGTCCTGGAACGAAATCCGCGACCGTGCCGAGACCCAGACCTTCTGGAGCGAGTTCTTCCAGGTGTTCGGCATCACGCGCCGCCGGGTCGCGGCATTCGGGGCGCATGTCCGGAAAATCGAAGAGGAGCATGGATACATCGACTGCTTTTCGCCCGGCATCCTGAGGGCTGAACACAAGTCGCGGGGAAGAGATCTGAAATCGGCCTATGCCCGGGCGCTATGGGCCGGGGTCGAACCTCCGCAACAGCCGGATGTTCATCCAGTTTTATCGGAAATGTGGTCGTAATTCGTTCCTGAACGGCGCATTTCGGCTCGAAACCCGTGCTTTGACAACCTGGCAAAACGCTTCGCCTTGCCCGCAAGAGGCCCGCTCGCGAGGGCGCGATCGGAGGTCGGCCCGGACCGAGACGAATTGCAGGACGCAACGGCGGCGCGTCTCGCACGGAAGCATCCGGGATGCAGGCAGTATCCGAACGTTGTGCCTCACCGCACCGGGCGCGTTACGCACACGGTTTCTGCAGTGATAATGCGACTCCAAGCGGCATTGGCCCCGCCTGTTGGTACGGATCCTTCGGCACAACAATGAGTTGCCGAGGTCCGGCGCCTTGGGACTGCGCCGACTTTCGGTGATTGATCTCGGTGGCAGGTGAACCTGTATTGCCGCGGGACAGGATTATGTCGGGGATTCCGCCCGCGCCGGCTGGCTGACCGGCGGAACGATACCGAGCACTCCGTACTGGGTGAAGCTGAACAGGTACTCGCCGTGGCTCGCGGCGGACTCGATTGCCTTCCACCATTGGTGCAGAGTGCTCAACGGGACGCCGGCCTGCGCGGCCACGTCCAGGCGCGTGTGCAGAAAGGGCAGCCAGTCGCCGCTGCGGTCGAGGTCGACGAGGGGGGTGACGGAAACGTTCGAGAAGCCGGCAGATTGGAGCAGCGGCGCGAGCTTCCGGCCGATGCGACCGTCCACCTGCCGCTCCACGTTGGCGTGCGCGATCCGGCGTGTGACGTCCGGATCGCCCGGGTGCACGATCAGGGTCTCCCAGTCCGCTTCCACGCAGAGGACCCGCCCCCCGGGGCGGACCACGCGGCGCATCTCCGCGATGGCGCGTTGCGGAGCCGGGAGATGGAGAAGGACCCAGCGGCAGAGGGCGACGTCAAATGCGTCGTCGCCGTAGGGCAGAGCGTTCGCGTCGCCGGTGTCGGTGGCGACACGGTCGAGCACACCCGCTTCCGCGGCCCGCTGGCGGGTGTGGTGGAGCAGGCCCGGCGACAGGTCCAGGGCGTGCACGGCGCCGTCCGGGCCGACATGACGCGCGATGTCGACCGTCATGTCGCCGATGCCGGCGCCGATATCCACGGCGCGCTCCCCGTCGCGAAGGTCGAGCAACACCAGCCAATGCCTGCGGGCGTCGCGCTCGGACGCGGTAGCGCTCAACTGGCGCAGGCGGTCGGCGGCGTCGCGTACGGCCCGGGACGTGTTCAGGGCGGTCCAGCGGTCGCTACGGGAGGTGCTCATCGACGATTCTCCGGGCCTCCTGGAAGGCGTCCTGGATACGCTGGCGGCGTACGTTGGAATGGTCCTCGGCGAGGCCGTCCGCCAGGACGAAACCCAACTGGCAGAAGACCCGCAACCAGGCCAGTTCCCAGGACACCCGGAACGCGTCCCGGTCCACCCGCGATCCGCGTTGCTCTTCCAGCCGATCCAGGTAGGCATCGCGCAGCCAGAGCCGGTCCGTCGGCAGACGGCCGTCGTTGGGTGGGTAGGCCCAGTAGTGGAGGAACCAGTGCCACGCCAGGTCGGCCGCTGCTGATCCCCGGGCGGCCAGTTCCCAGTCGAAAAGCACCACCTGCCCATCCACAAAGGCGACGTTGGCACGGCGCAGATCACCGTGAAGGAGCGTAGAGGGTTGGTCGTCGAGTGCGGCGACGATGTCGCGCCAACGCCGGAGCAGCGTCAGGTAGAAGTCAGCGTTGCCGGTGCCGGCGGCTTCCAGAAAACCCGGAAGCAGCATTCGGGGTACCTGGAACGCCTCGGCACTGCGCGCCGCCCATTCCACCGATGCGCGCCCGGTGCTGGCGTACAGCGCGATCTCCACCAGCAAGGCGGTGGTGGCGGACAGGGTCCCGATCCCCTCGCGGGGTGTGTCGGGGGCCTCCCAGTGCGTGGCGTGGAGACTCGCCATGGCCTCGAACAGCCGCAGGGTGTGCGCTTCCGTCCAGCCGCTGCGGGTGACGATGTCCGGGGAGACGTCGTCCATGAGCAGCCACCATTCGTCGCGCTCCGGGTGAAGGGTTGCATCCAGGGTGGGGTTCACCAAGGGCGGCGGGAGCACGCGGGTCGCCCCTGCCAGCCAGGCCGCGGCCTCGCCGTCGTGGCAGAGCGCCTCGCGAAAGGCGCGTTCGCGGGGGATGACCTTGAGGACGAAGCTGCAGCCGTTGGCGCAGGTGAGACGGGTCACCCTGGTCCCGGTGCGGCCGCCGTCCAGGAACTGCTCTTGCGCCGGCTCGGCGAACGAGGGCGGCCGGCCCGCGCGCGCCAGGGCCTCGGCCAGGTAGCGGGTGTCGGACGCCGCGGTATGCGTCGGCTGGGTGGGCGTAGCCATTGTGTTCCTCCCGGCAGCGGGACACGGCGTGGTGCCGGCGGGCCCGGGCGGCCCCCGTCGGTGACCGCCCGGGCCCTTGCTGGCTGCTCGCCGTGGCTGCCGTATTGTGGTGTCAGTCTGTCTCGAACATGGCGTCGATTTCGCGGCGGAACTCGTCCATGTCGTACTGGGCCCCGTTGAGCATCGTGCTCCACTTCCGGATCAGCGCGCCGGTCGCCAGGGCCTCCCGGATCTCGGCGTCGGTGGCGCCGTGCGCCTCCGCTCCCACTGTGTGCGAGTAGATGCAGTAATCGCAGGGAATCTGCGCCGAAACGGCGACGGCGATGAGCTCCTTGGTCTTGCCGTCGAGTGCCGCGTCCGGGTCCGTGAACACGGACTGGATGCTCTCCCAGGCCGCCGCGACCCCCTGGTCGGGGAACGTGTTCTGGACGAAGTCGGGTGCCTCGTTGCTGTGCGCCGGTGCGGCGAACCCGATGGTTGCTGCCAGAGCCAGTGCTGCTGTTGTGATGACGACGGATTTCATTGTTGCCTCCCACGAAACGTGTCGCTTTCCAACGATGTCGGCGTGTGTCGGTCGGTCCAGCTCTCCGGTCGGTTACGAACTGGACAGCGCCAGGAAACCATATTGGTGTTGGGACGGGCGTTGGAATCGGTGTTGGAGGCGATCGGCTTCCGTTCAGCGGGGGATGGCGGGGTGGGCCGCGGCCGCAGCCTCTTCGGCGGCGCGTCGGGCGCGGGCGGAGAGGCAGTGGTGGGCTTCGCTCGGGATGCGCTCGAGGTGGGTCAGCGCCGATGCGCGGTCGCCTGCGGTCATGGCTACCCGGACCAGCAGGGCGCGTGCCACGGTCACCTCGTTCGCCTGATCGATCACCTCGGCGCTGTGCAACGCGTCCTCGGCCCTCTCCCGGGCGGCATCGGTCCGGCCTGCCTGCCAGTCGCTCCAGGCGGCGAGACTCTGCACGTAGGCGATCATCCACTGGCTATCGGCGGCGCGCAGCTGTTCCAGGGCGTCATCCAAGGCCGCCGCGGCCGAACCGTCTCCATGCTGGAGCCGGGCCAGCGCTTCCAGCGCCAGCGCGAATGGTACCTCGGCGCCGTCTCCGAGCTTGACCGCTACGGATTGCAGGGCATGACACCATTCCAGTGCGTCCTCGGGTGCCTGGCGTTCGAGCTCGATCATGGGTAGGCGGGACAGGCAGTAGTACTCCCACCAGGGCATGCGGTCGCGCCGGGCCAGCGCCAGGGCGTGTTCGATGTGCGCGCGCGCCTGCTGCAGCTCGCCGCGATGGTGTGCGACCAGCGCGAGGGCCAGGGGGAGTTCGCAGCCGGGCTCGCGCACGTCGAACTGCTCGGCGAGATCCTGCGCCTCGCGGGCCAGTTGCTCTGCACGCTCCATGTCACGGGCGAGCATGCCGAGGCACCGGGCGGTGTAGGCCACGGCCTGCACCATGGTGGTCGGGTCGGCGGTCCGTCCGGCGCGTTCTGCGCGGACCGTGAAGTCCAGGGCATCGCTGTATCGGCCGCGCAGATAGAGCAGCACGCCGATCAGGTACAGCCCGTCATGCACCTCCCCGCTCGTTCCGAACGCCCGGGCTTCGCGCACCAGTGCGCGCAGCCGCTGCTCCAGATCGGGTGGCTGATGCGGCTCCATGCCCGGGTGGATGTAGAGCTCCAGCAATTCCAGGGAGCACGGCAGTCGGGTTTCGTCCGGAAGTGGCTCCAGATGGGTCTGGCCCCGCTGAGCCAATGCCGCCGCCTCCTGGTAGGCATGGATGCGCAACGCGTGGCGGCCGGCTACCGCGCAGGCGCGCGCGGCGAGCGCATGATCGCCGCCTAGGTCGGCGTGGTAGGCCACCTCGCCGGCCAACGACTCCTCCATGTCGCTGCTGCGCGCCTGGCCCTCGGCGACCGGCAGATGGATCGTCTTCTTGCGGCACCACAACCGGGATTGCCGGACGCCGCGAGCCAGGCTGCGGGCGATCTGCAGGTGGATAAGGCGCCGGCGCGGCTCCGACAGTGACTGATAGGCGGCCCGGCGGATCAGGTCGTGGGCGAACTCGTACCGACCGTCCTCCGCCGCGCGCAGGATGGCGTGCCGTTCCAGGTCCTCCAGACCGTGAAGCAGGGTCGTGGACGGCAGGTTCATCACCGCCGCCAGTCGGTCCGGATTGAAGCGGCGACCGAGGGCGGCAGCCCAGGGCAGCAACGCCGCCGCCTCTTCGCCAACGCCGGCCAGGCGACCGGCAATCAGGCCGCCCAGCGTATCCCCCAGCAACGGCTGACCACTCCGGTGCGAGCGCGCGATCTCGAGGGCAAACAGGGGGTTGCCCTCCGACTCGCGAAAGACGCGGTCGCCGTCCACCTGGGGTGCGACGCTTTGGGCGACGGCGACCGTATCCGCCGCGGACAGCGGTTCGACCGCCAGCATCCGTAAAGCGCGATCCCGTCGCAGCGCGTGAACCGCACGCTGCGCCGCCGGGTTGCTCTCCAGTTCGCCGGCCCGCGCTGCCAGGACGAACGCCACCGGGGCGTCGGCGGTGGCGCGGGCCACATAGTGCAGCAGCGCGGCCGACGCCTCGTCGAACCACTGGAGATCGTCCAGGATCACGACCACGGTCATACCGGCGTGGGACCGTTCGGTCAGCAGTTGGGCAACCGCGTTGAACAGGCGGTTGCGATCGCCGGAATCGTCGGCCGCGGGTCCCAGTTCCGGCAGCAGGGCGGCGAGTTCCTGCCGCAGAGCCGAGGGGATCGTGGTGGACGCTGCGGGGATCGCGCGCAGGGCGTCGATCCAGGGTGCATAGGGGCGCGTCGCGTCCATCTCGAATGCCCGCCCGCCGAGCACCTCGGCGCCTGCGCCCTGAAGCCGCGCGGCGGCCTCCTGCAACAGCCGGGACTTGCCGATACCCGGGTCACCGCCGATGAGCAGCGGGGTTCCGTCCTCCAGCGCCTCCCGGATGCAGGCCAGTTCTGCCTGGCGACCCACCAGGGGTGGTGCGCCCGAGGATGGCGCGCGGGAGGGGGACGGCGTAGCGAAGGCGGGTGCGATCGGGGTCAGCTGCGCGTGCAACTGCTCCAGTCGATCAGAGGGCGTTAGCCCGAGTTCGTGCTGCAGGATGCGCCGGCACTGCTCGTACCGCTCCCGTGCCTCCGCGGTCCGCCCCATCGCGTGTAAAAGCGCGATCAGGTCGGCGTGCGCATCTTCGCAGAGCGGATCAAGCACCAGCCGGTTGCGGGCATACGGCAAGGCGGCATCGGGCTGGTCCTTCAGCCGCTGCACCAGTGTGCGCAGGACGTCGTCGTGGAGCTGATGCAACGCCTGGCGCTCCGCGACGCACCAGGCGTCGAAGCGGTAACAGTCGGGGAGGTCCACGCCCTCCAGGAAGGGGCCTCGCAGGAGTTCCGCCGTCTGACACAGGCAATCGGTGGCGACATCGTCCGCCGTGGAGGGAATCAATGCGCGCACGCGCGCCACGTCCAGGGCGACGTCCTCGGCATGAAAACGCAGGTAGTCCCCGTCGGTGACCAACCGTGTGGTGGTCTCATCATCGAGCAGGGGGCGGATCTTGGCCAGGCACCACCGCAGTTCCGCGCGCGGGTTGGCGGGGCCGTCCCACAACAGGTCGCAGAGGTGCTCTCGGGACTGCGCTTGACCCGATGCAACCAGGTAGGCGAGTAGTGCGCGGGCCTTCCGGGACCGGGGCAGGTCCATCTCCGCGCCGTCACGCAGGACCGATGACCTGCCGAGCAGACGGATTTCGAGCCGGCACACGTCCGGCGTTGTCACGTGACCTCGTTTCGCCTACGGCGTTGGTGGCGCGAGCCCGGCATCCGTCGGCAGCACCATTGCCGGCCAGACGCGTTCAAAGGGATAGCCCGCGGTGCGATACGCCAGCCGGACGGCCTCCGCGTCCGGCGCCTCAAAGGTGCAAATCATTCTCCGCCGGTCATGGGAGAGGTAGCTGCGGAGCCACTCAACCCGGTGGTCCTGCAGGCAGGGGCCAAGGCGCTGACCCATGAGTTCGAGGTCGGCGTCCAGCATCGGCTCGCCGAACGTGCGCTCCATTACCAGGTAGGTCATGGGGTTCCTCCGTAAGCCGCTTGCAAGGGTGGGATCTGCACGACTGGAACCGTTGGTCTGACCCCGGTTTTTATAAAAGGCTAATCCAAACGTTGTGGGCTTTCAACGAAGTCGAAAGGCGGGAGATGGCCTGACGGAAGCCGCTGAGCCTCGACATTCCTCGCGAGCCGCGCGGAGCTGCGCACGCCGGCAAGGGGCCGGGCGCGGGGCTTCGCGAACGCCCGGTCCCTCGAGCCGGCATCAGCCCCCGGCGCTCGAAGGCGCGCTGGCATCGCGGTCGATGCCGCACTGCCCGTCGAGGGCGTTGCCCTCGGCCTCGTCGACGGGGATCGTAAGCGGGCGCTCGGCCGGCGCACCGAGCAGAACGGCGACGACCACCGTTTCCCCGCTTGTGCCCGGGTTGTAGGGGACGTGTGCGGCTCGTCGCCTGGGTCGACCAGTGCGCCACCGTGGCCGTATTCACGCGCCACACCCTCCCCGCCAATCACGCGGCCGGCCTGCTTCGCGAGGTGAAGCACCAGCGTGCGGCTGGAGGCGGGGTCGTCGATATTGGCCGCCGTGAAGAAGGCGCTAGTACTTTGCGATAAGTCACCCGTACACAGCGTGATGTCGCTCCCATAGAGGTGCCAGATCGTGGGTTGACCGCGCCGCACCGTATCACCATCGCTGAGGTCATCGTGCACCAGCGATGCATTGTGGAGCAGCTCGCAAGCAGCCGCCGCATCAATTCCGTGGTGTTGATCAGCTCGGCACCGGCCTCCCTCGGCGTTGCGGAATTGGCACCACAGGCGACATCATTGGCTCCCACGCGATCCCGGGACGAAGGCGAGTGAGGATTGAAAGCAATGCATGAGCGCACCCATGTGGCAGTGATCGGCGCGGGGCTGGCAGGGCTGGCCTGTGCCCGACGCCTGCGGGAGGCAGGTAATCAGGTTGCCGTGCTGGAGAAGTCGCGGGGGCCGGGTGGGCGCATGACCACCGCCCGCGGACCGGATTGGCAGGCCGATCTGGGAGCGCAGTATTTCACCGCCCGGCATCCGGAGTTTATTGCCGCCGTGGAGGACTGGCGTCGCCAGGGGGTGGCCGCACTATGGGATGGCCGCCTGGTGCGGCTGGGTATAGCCGGCGTGACCGCGGTCGACGATGACCGGCAGCGCTGGGTTGGGGGGCCGCGCATGAGTGCCGTCACCCGCAATCTGGCACAGGAACTGGATGTGCTGCCGGAAACCCGGATCACCGGGATAGCCGGCGAGCCCGGAGGCTTGCGACTCCAGACCGCGGCAGGCAAAGAGGCGGGCGCCTTCCATGCCGTGGTTGTCGCCGTGCCGCCGGCGCAGGCAATACCGTTACTGGAACCCATCGCGCCGGAGTTTGCCAAGCGTGCCGCCGGCGTGATGATGAGGCCATGCTGGTCGGTCGTGGTGCGTCTGTCGGGCGAAACGCCGGAGTTCGACGCCGCGTTTGTCGAGGATGACACCTTGCGCTGGCTTGCCCGGGATGGCAGCAAGCCGGGGCGGAAGGAGGCAAGCGTGTGGGTGGCCCATGCGGTCGGCCCGTTTTCCGAGGCCCGCCTGGAAGACGATGCCGGTGTCATCGGCCAGGAGATGGCAGGGCGGGTGCAAGCGATGACGGGGATGGCCGGCGGCGCGGAGGTGCTCCGTTGCCATCGCTGGCGCTATAGTCAGTGCGTTGCCCCGCTGCAGGACGGTTATCTGCTTGCCCCACAGCAAGGGCTGGGCGTGTGTGGTGACTGGTGCCATGGCTCCCGAGTGGAGGATGCCTGGCTGAGCGGCCACCAACTCGCCAGTGCACTAATGGACGCCGGGGTGTAATTCACCGCTCCTACTCCCGACGCGCGTCCTCGAGTCGGTAGAACAGGCCCATATCGCTGTTTTCCACCAGTTGCATGTCACCGGAAAGCACCACCGGGTCGAAGCTGAATTCCATGGGGCGCTGGGCCTTGACCTCGATGACGCTCTCGGGCCCGCCGGGGAGACAGTAGAAACAGCTAGGCGGCGTGCGGCTGACCAGGAAATGCTGCTGTTTCTCGCTGTTGTCCAGCGGCATCATGAACCCCTGCACCTTGACCTCGCGACCATTGAGTTCCCGCAGCTCGTCGCTGAACATCGGCTCCAGCAGGCCGTGATTGCCCTCGCGGCTGTCCACGCTGCCGAGCAGATCCCACGACACTGTGCCGTCGACGTCCGGAAGTTCGGTGGCGCGCTCCTCCATGTGCTCCAGGGGATGGCCGAAGGCTTCGTCGGTGACATAGACGGTGAGCTGTTTGCTGACGCCATCGCCGGTGAAGGTCAGCGTATCCTCGCCGGGGAGAATGGGGCGGAAGCGTAGCTCTGCCAGGCCATTGCCATCGGTCTCGAGGCGGCGGTCGCTCAGTTCGTTGCCCACCAGGGAACTGACCTCCAGTTCCGCGGAGGAGACGCGCTCACCGTCGTCGTCCTCCAGGGCGATGGCGAGATCGAGAAACTCTTCCCGGGACGTGGTCAGTCCGGCGACTTCACCGAGCTCGTCCATGTCCTTCATGTACACGCGAATGGCTGCGCCGTCGTCGCTGCTCCCGCCGGCGGCGGCCTCGGCCTGGACCGGGGCACCGTCATCATTGACGGTCCCGGTGTCCTCGCCGCAACCGGTGAGCGCCACCGCCAGGACCGGAACGAAAAGGAGTTGAGTACGCATGCGTCACCCCTGTTAATGCCTCAGCCGCGGGGTCAGCGCCCGCGACTCAAGGTTTCCGCGATGTCGGTGCGATAGGCCCGGATGGCGGGGATCAGCGCCGCCAGTACGCCGACGCCGACCGCCATGACCACCAGCCAGAGCTGCTCCGGCACGAAGACCAGGCCTGTCATGTTCAGCTGCTGGGTCTGGCGGAACATCTGGCCTAGCAACTCGGCGGCCACATGGCCCAGGAGCAGACCGAGCAGCGCACCCGCCAGCGCCAACAGGATGGCTTCACAGAGCACGTGGAGGAAGAGTCGCCCGCGGGACGCCCCCAGTGCCCGCATCAGCGCGAGATCATAGCGGCGGTCCTTGAGGGCATTGTACAGGCCGATGAATACGCCCAGTCCTGCGGCCAGTACCAGCACCCAGCCGAATGCCTGGAGGGTGTTCATGCCGACCCCGAGCATGCGCACCAGGCGCGCAGTCTCGTAGGCGGGTGCTGCCGCCTGCAGCGCACCGCGGCTGTTGACCACCCGGGGCAGGGTAACGGCGGCGAGGGGCGACTGGTACTGGACCAGCAGAGCGGTGAGCTCGCGCTCGTCGTCGTGCCCGTGCGCCTCCGCCCCTTCCTCGCCGCCGCCGTTGTGGCCCTCATGATCGTCACCGTGAGCGTGCTCCTGCGCCTCATCGTCATGGGCGTGTTCACCGTTGTCGGCGTGCTCATCGTCGTCGTGGTCATGATCGTGCACCTGCCAGACACTGGGGAGGCTCACCAGTATGAGACGGTCCAGGACGGTGCCGGTTCGCTCGAGGACGCCGGTAATGCGATAGGGGTGATCATCATGGACTTCGCCGCCGGCGGCACCGTCCGCTGCAATGCCGTGGACGCCGACGAAGGTGTCACCCACATCCAGGGCGGTTCGCTCGGCCACTTCGGCGCCGAGCACGGCTTCCATGTCGTCCTGCCTCATCTGACCGCGCCGCGGCGTTGCACCGTAATGGGTCGCGTACTGTTGACTGGTGCCGACGATACGGAAGCCGCGGTAGCTGTCACCCAGTGCCAGGGGGATCGTGTTCGCGACCAGAGGGTGCTCCCGCACCCAATTGGCGTCCTGCAGGGGGATGTTCCCGGTGGGCACGTCGATATGGTAGAGGCTTGAGAGAATCAGCTGCACGGGGCTGCCCTTGGCACCGACCACCAGGTCGATCCCGGCCGCATCGCGGCTCAGGCGCTGCTCCACCTGGTGCCCGAACAGCAGAAGCACGGTAATGGTGGCGATGCCCAGGGCCAGCAGCAGCAGGTTCAGCGTGGCCGAGAGGGCATTGCGCCGCAGGTAGGCCAAGCTCAGACGGGCCATGCTCATGCCGCCGCGCTTGCCTTCGATGGCGCCTTGCCCATCACGCATGGTGCGCCTCCGAGGTGCCGGGAGCGAGTTCCAGTGTGTGCTCCATGTATTCGCGCACACGGCCGTCGTGGGTGGCCACGATCAGGCTGGCACCGCTCTCCCGGGCCTGTTCCGTGAGTAGGGCCATGACCTGTCGGCAATTGCGATCGTCCAGGGCCGAGGTGGGCTCGGCCGCCAGGATGGCCAGCGGTTCGTTGACCAGTGCCCGCGCGATGGCCACGCGCTGAGCCTGGCCCTGGCTCAGTCGATGCGGGTACTGGTCTGCAAGCTCGTCGATGTCCAGACGTCCAAGCACCGTCCGTATCCGTGTGTCGTCCCGGGGAAGGTCCGCGAAGTAGCGGGCCAGTCGCAGGTTGTCGGTGACCGTGAGGGCCGCCACCAGATGCAGGGTCTGGAATACCAGGCCGATATGCCGCCCCCGGAAGCGATCCAGTGCGCGCTCTCCCATGCGGTGGAGTTCCTGGTCACCGACCACGATCCGGCCGGCGGCCGGCCGCAGCAGTCCGGCCAGGATATGCAGGAATGTGCTCTTGCCGCTGCCGGACGGCCCGATAATGGCCCAGTGTTCACCGCTCCCGCCCTGCCAGGTGGGCAGGGAGACAGTGCTTCCGTCACGATAGCGATGGGTAATCCCTTCAAGCGCGAGCATTGATCTCCGGCTTCCTGTCGCAATTTGTTATAGTATAACGTCCTATCGCCCTGTCCACAGCCCCCACGGGCTTCCAGATTGACGGATGCATTGCATGTCGCGCCAACGCATCACTGACGTTCCGACCAACCTGATCAGCGGCTTCCTCGGGGTGGGCAAGACCACGGCGGTTCGCGCATTGCTGAATGGGGCGCCGGCGAACAAGCGCTGGGCCGTGCTGGTCAATGAGTTCGGCCAGCCAGATCGGCGTGGACGCCGCGGCCGTGGCACCTGAACGCGGTGAGCCCGTGATTCGGGAACTGCCTGGGGGTGCCTGTGCTGCACCGTGGGGGCACCCCTGCAGGTCACCCTGACGCGGCTGCTGCGCGAAGCGCAACCGGACCGATCGCTGATCGAGCCCACCGGCGTGGGGCATCCGGTGCGGGTGCTGGATACCCTGCGTGGCCAGCGGCTGGCAGAGGTCCTGGATGTCCGCGCCACCGTCTGCTTGGGGGATCCGCGCCGCCTGGATGACGAGCGGGTGATGAGTGACAGTACTTTTCAGGATTAGCGGCCCCTGGATCAAAGGCACCTGACGAGTCCGCGCCAATGCTCTGCAATGGTCGCGGCTTGCGCCGCTCCTACGGTGAGTAGGCGGGTCGACGTTCAGTCCGTGTGGAACGCCTCGCCGTTGGACGCCATGCGCTCCAGGGCGGGTGCCGGCACGAACCGTTCGCCGTGCTCGCCCTGGAGTTCGCGCAGGCGCTCCACGGTTTCCTTGATGCCGCGAGCGTCCATGACGTCGTTTGGGCTGTGCCGTCAGCGGCGCGGCAACGGCTCGCCGGGCGCCACACCGTCGCCAGGCGCCGCCATCAACTCGGCGATGCGCCCCGCGTAAGGCGCTGCTCGGCCAACGCCTGGCGCTGCCGGGTGCGCTCGCGCTGGGCGCGCTTCAGCTCCGCCGGGGTCGCAAACCGGTCGCGCGAGAGGTCCTCCAGGCGGTCGACCTCGCGCTCCAGCAGCGCCAGGAGCTCCTCCTCGCGGGCGACGTTCTTGCGATCGAGCTCGACCCGTCGCTGCTCCACCGAACGCTCGGCAACCAGCTGGTCGACCTCCGCTAGCAACCATTACAATGCTGACCTGGTAGGCGACGAGCACCGGCGGTGTTTGCTCGAGCGTTTCGACGAAACGCAGCATGATCCGTTCGCGTTGAAACGGCGCCTCCTTATGCCACAGCGAACGATACCAGCTCTCGGCCGGGCCGTTCAGCTCGGCCGCGCCCATCGCGATGGTCATTGGCAACGGCCATCGCTGCCCGCCCCGGCTCTTGTGCGGCCACCACCGCGGCACCTAAGGCGCGACTTCCGCCGCGATACCGGTACCCGGCCGCCACCGCCCAAGCGGCCCGGGATCACGCATTCGCGCTTACTAACCTTTCAGGAAGGATTGTCAGCTCTAAGAGCCCGCAGCCCCGCTCAATCCCCCATCAGGGAGAGGCCTGGCCATGGCTCCTGCAAGGGTCGCTCCGTCATACGACAGCATCACCGCCGCGAGCTCCCGAAAGGCTTCCAGCTCGTCCTTTCGGACTTTCCCACCCACATTCCTCCCCCTTTCCAAACGTTTCACCGGGGCGTGTGACCGAGAACTTCAGCGGGCTGTCCAACTATTTAATCTGCGTGACAACAGATGGGAGGGATAGTTCTGCCTCGACCTTACCCTTAGGCCGTGGAGGCGCGCAGAAGCTTGCGCACCCGGTTCACGTACCTGCGCGCGTAGTCGCGGCCTTTCTCGAGCTCAGCAGAGCGTTCGGCAGCCGTCATGTCGAGCTTTTCCTTGGACCGCGCAAGCCCTTGCGCCTCGTCCGAGCGGACATGCGGGTTGTTAGATGTGTTCCAGACCATGACTACCTCCGCGATTCAATGATCAGTATGTGGGCCCGCAGTGTCGTGATCAAGGGGGTGGGCGTGTTTGGATGACTGCCGAAGCGCCGCTGCTCCGTCGCGTTTGTATTGTGCTAGCTCTGCCCACAGGTATGCACGCACCAACGTCCCGACCTCTGCGAGCAACGGCTCGCAGAAGTACGCAAACCGCTGCGCCTGGCGCTCAGAGCCGATGATGTCGGGACGGTTCGCGTAGAGGTTGACGACACCGAGAATGGGATCATATCCACCGGCCTCGTCGTATTCCCCGAAAGGCAGGGCCAGCACGCTATGCGCTTTGGGGTTGCTCCGATAGTAGGCGACCAGCCGCCGCCGGCTCGTTAAATCGAACCCGTTGCGTTCCTCAATGTCCCGCGCGATGTTCTGGATGTCACCGACGTAGCTGTGGTGTTTCAGGCCGACTGCGGTCGGAGCACCCAGGATGTTGATTAATGGGGCATGTGTTCCGTGATCGAAGACCGGCAAGGCAAGAGGTTCAAGCTTATCCGTCTCGGGGGTGCCGAACCGCTTCGAATTCGTGCTCAGGTCAAGAGCCAGGTCCAGGAACGCCGCAGCGGTTGCACTGAACGCCTTGCGGTCTGCCTTGGAGAAATGCCGTAGGCCCAGGTCCAGGCGGCGTTGCAGATCGATGCTGCCGGCGAACTCGTTCGCCCATCGAACGAGCATGACGTTTGCGCGGTAGAGTTCCGGGGCCGCCGCACCCTGCCGGTCCCAGTCCCACGCGAGGTTAAGGAGCCGATCCAGCACGCTTCGGATATCCTCGGCCACCTCCTCGCGTCTGTCCGCTCGCTCGCTCGTATCCAGGTAAGGGAATACCTCATAGGTTGCACCGACCCATTTGGTTTGTCGGTAGCTGCTGTTTTGCAGGTGCAGGAAGCGTTCCTCCGGCATGGTGAGTGCTTCGTCCCGGAATCGGTTCATTGTCTCGACAAGGCGATTCACCTCCCTGTGATGATCAACCGAGAGACGCCGATTGCGTAACGCGTTAACCAGCACGTACAGCGCTGTGAGAAAGATGAGGGCATACCAGGCGGAGAGCTCGCCTCGGCTCAGAGGATCGATGAAGAACCCAATCGCAACTGGGATCAGCAGACCGAAAAGGATGGTGACGACGTAACCCCAGGTCGTACCCCACCATCGGCCACGGACAAGCCAGTCAATGCCTGAGGCACATGCACGAATCGCATGCCATGCACGAGTTGGAGCATTAGCAAGAAAGGGGACAAGACGGGGGATGAAGCCGGCCATCACCGTTGCCTGTCGCTATTGGCCAAGGTGCAAGGATGCCATTGCGACGGGCAATGACAACCTCGCTGTTCCAGGCGCCGCCACGCCTTGCGTTCGCTAACTAATGACCCGGCTCCTGTTGGTCTCGATCACATGCGTCGCTCCGGCCCCTCGGGTGGCCGAACCGTCCCATTCTGGCAATCCGGCGTTGCCCCTTTGACGCCGGCGCGGATCCTCGAGCTTGGCGAAGCACCTGCGCACGCATGCCACGAGCCCCGGCATGGAGAGATCTTGGCGCAGTTTCGGTAAAGGGGCGGCCATGCGCAGCACTCCACTGAGGGGATTCAGTGGCCTAGCTTATGTTGCGAGAAGCTATCGCGCAAACTTACCGCAAGCTGTTGATCCTGCAAGCCTCCTGTTAATCGCCGGGAATTGCTGCAGGGACAGTGATCTGATACTTTGGATCGAGCTTGCCCCCTATGACCAGCATGCGCTTGCCCTTGTCAAGATCGATCCGGTCCTCCGCGACGTGCGCAAGCCGGCGATGGGAGGGACGTTCGGCAAAGAAAAGGAACAAGCGTTTGACCTTGATGCTATGGGCCTGTTCAAGCAGGCGCTGCATGCGGCGCGGGCTGAGATCGACCCGTCCTTCGACCAGGAGGTCAACGTCGTGAAAGCTGTCCTCCTTCGGAAGTTCGCCCAGGAGCTCAAGCAATGCGCGTTCCGGTGCGCAGATCAGCAACGGCCATTGCCACTGCCCCCAAGGGTGCACGCGGAGTATAATCCCGGTCGAGGACCGAAAGCGCTTGCGTCCGTCAGGATATCACGCCTTTTACCAGTTTCGTCACTATTAAACGCGAAAAATACAGGAATTGAAATGATTTATGATTTAAAAATAGAACTCATATATGGTCGATTTAAGGAGGATGAATGGGATGGAATCTTGGAGATTGACTCTTCTTCTTTTCTCGACGAACTGCACCAAGCAATCCAGAACGCTGTTGACTTCGATGATGATCATTTGTATGAATTTTACGTGTCAAGAACGGAGAGAAGTCGTCAACGTACCCGGTTTGATGATGACAATGGCGAAGTATATACGAAAACAATAGAAAGTATTTTTCCACTGGGTAAGCACAAGAAATTTTTCTATATGTTTGACTATGGTGATGGCTGGATATTTCAAGTATCTTTAAGCAGGAAAAAGCCTCATCCACCAGAACCCGGTATAAAATACCCACGACTTAAAAACGAAGTTGGCAAGAAGCCTCAACAATACCCGAATTGGGATGAATAACATTGCCGATCCTTATTTGTTGTCGCGACAGCGCGACCTATCCGCATTTGGACTAGCACATGGACGTGGCCATGCTCCTCGACCGCTGCCCACACCCACCCCGCGTAATCGGCATTGCGCAGATACGCGGTGACCTCCGAGCCCTGCGGGATCGGCTCTCCATGCCCTGCCAGGCTCCCCAGATGCGCCTCGATGGCCTCCCTGGCGTTGGCAAGCGCCTCGTCACCGGCCCCAGCGAACGCGCCGGTACCATCACAGTCTGCGCGCAGGGAGCGCTCTATCGCGTCGAGCAGGATGCGTAGCGCCGTGTCGAGCGCGCCCGGGTGGTGGTGCAAGTCCCCACGCAAGCGCTTCGGCAGCGACAACACCCACCGGCACACCGGCGCCGGTGATGAGAGCGCGCGAGCCTTCAAAAAAGGGGTTTATACTGCTTATAGTTCTGAGCGGAGCGGAACTCGAAGCTATCCTGCCCGGCACCCCCGGCCGCGAGGCCTTTCACAAGCTGATAACCACGGTGGAGCTCGCCTCAGCGGCGAATAGCAGCCAGGCCATGCTGAAGGAGAGAAGTCTGGCGCTCGGCAACAGCGCTCAGACGATTGCAATAAGAGTACCGTCTCTTGCAGCCCTGCTGTGATCTCCGGGAGCTTCCCGGACGGTCAGGGTGAGCCGCTCGATGGGTCGAGCTGAATGGCGCGCAGCCGGCGGCTGCCTTCGCCTTCGGCCGAGTTGGCACTCTTGGACATTCTGCCATGCCTGTGTCCGACAACGATGATGTTCTGTCATCCCTCTTCACGAAGGCCCGCGAGCAGTACGACAGCGCGGCGCGGTGGTCGGTGGTGATTGTCCTCGGCCTTTTCCTTCTCCACCTCATGACGATCGGTCCGTTCCTGCGCGTCATGGGCAACCAGGCGGTCGCCGAGGCCGAGCTTGAACGCCTGCAGGACGCCAAGTCCGCGCTCGTGGAGGTTCGCACCGGCCTGGAGGATTTGAAGCGCATCGCTGCCGACGAGCCGGCAGCGCAGATGCGATGGCTTGTCGAGGGGAAGAAGTGCGATTTCCGTCAGCTCGATGCGACGCTCGATGCCCATTTCTCCGCAACCTCCGACCGGATCCTCTCCGCCGATCCGGTCCCGGTGCAACCCGGGGTGCAGCACGCCATTCCGCAGGCTCCCGAGGTCCAGATGCCAGGTCAGGAATTCGAGACGCCACAGCGACAGAGGCTCCAGGGCACCCAGCAAGCCCCGCAGCAACAACCGCAGTGGCAGCAGCAGCCCATGCAGATGCAACAGCAGCAACTCCAGATGCAGGTACTGCCGGACACCTCGGAGTGCTGGCCTACCCACGGTGTACCGCCCGAAGAATTGCCATCCCATATCAGCCGCGATATGCCGATCGAAACGCTGCGCGATGAGCTTCGCCCCTTGATCGAGCGCTATATCGTGGCGCCGCGCTTCGACGATTTCGGCGCCTATTGGACTCACCAGGTACGTCCGGAGGCCGCTCGCCGTATCACGGCGCTGACCGCAAGTATCGACAATCTGACAGGCCAGCTTCCAGAAGCGCAGGAGGAGTTGTCCGCGCTTGCCCGCGACCTCGACCGGATCGATGCCCGGATTTCCGACTGGACGCTGGAACCGCCGGACGATCCGTTCTGGTGGGCTTCGGAGGCGATAAAGGACGAATTTGGCCACGAAAGTGTGGCGGCTCTCTCCGAGAGGATGGCCGCCGATCTTATCGTCAACGCGGTTCATGCCGTCACGCGTCAGGCAGATGCGCTGATTTCTCGGCAGGAAGCCTTGATAAGCGCGTTGACAGAAGAGGCCGAGCGCCTCGCTGCGGATTTCGAGCAGCAGAAGGATCGGATGGCATCGTTCAGCGAGGCCGTCGGCGTAATGACCTTCGGACTCGACGCCATTGCCAAGCGGTTCCCGCTTCTTCTGGGCGTGACGCTCGCCGGTGTCGTGCTCTGGCTCACCCGGCAGCAGCACCAGCTTGGAATGATCGTTGACCTTTCAGCACGCCGCAGCCAAACAACGGTGTATCGGGATTGGTACGACGCCTGGGCGCTCTCGCCGCGATTCCTGCTGGTGCAGACGGTGCTGTGGACGCTCGCGGGGACGGCATGGGTCGCCGTGGCGGGGTGGCAGGTGTGGCGCTGGCCGGCGGTCGATCGCCCCGAAGGCGCCGTCATGGCGGTGCTTGGCTGCGCAGTGATCGTTGCGGCGCAGGTCTATCGCTTCGCCCGACTGCGTCCGCTGGCGCCGAAAGACCGCGCGCCGGCGACATCCTGACGCAACCGACGCCTGGTCGCAGTGGCCATTTCTGCAGGCGATCTCGCGGTTGCTTCCATTAGGCTTCACACAACCTCGCTCTCGTTACGGGTGCTGAGGACGAGGTGGCGGCTTGCCAGACTGCCGGAGCGTAGATTGAAACGGATGTCGTCGCTGCGCGGATGGCGCTTGCCCGCCTCCGGCATCTCGCTGTCCAGGGCCGTCCACTTGCCCCGTATCAGCCGGCCCTCGCCGGCGCCGCTGTCGCGAATGCCGACGGTGAGGACAACCTGCATCAGGTGCTGGCAGCCCTGATGCCGCGGCCGCGGGTCAACCTCGCCCGATTCCACGGGGTGTTTGCGCCAAACAGCGAACACCGCGCGCCGGTGACACCGGCCAGGCGGGGCAGGGGAGCCGAGTGCCTCGCACAGGAAGATTCGGAACGCTAAACCGCTTTGCGGGGCCTTGAGGCCGGGGCTCCGACCTGCCTGATGCCGAAGCAGACTGTCGTCTCCAGTCAACGTGACGAGGAGAGGTGAGATGACCCCGTTACGCCAGCAGATGATTTCTGATCCTGGCCGAACCCACCGATGGCCGTCTGCGAAATTGCTTTCAGAGACTACGGCCGAAACCCGGTGCGTGGCCGTCGGATCCATCTTCGAACACCGTTGCGGCAACGGGATGACTGGCGCGCCATTCAGCGCGCACACGTCGTGGCCAACGGCCTTCCGGTGGTTGTCTGCAACCGGGTTGGATTCGAACCCGATCGCTGCTCCGGCGAACTTGAAGCCGAATTCTGGGGACACAGCCTCCTCACCGGCCCCCAAGGGCGAGATTATCGACGGGGCCGGCGGCGAGGCCAAAGTCGCTACCGCCACCATGGACCCGGAACGCAGCGGACAAGGATGCCGCAACAGGCCGTTCTTGAGGAACAGGCGCATCGATGCCTGCGGGGATCTGCTCAAGCGGTGGCGAGATTCG
This sequence comes from Aquisalimonas sp., assembly GCF_007120195.1. Lineage (GTDB taxonomy): Bacteria > Pseudomonadota > Gammaproteobacteria > Nitrococcales > Aquisalimonadaceae > Aquisalimonas. The sequence continues at coordinate 14,290 of NZ_SKOG01000271.1, read as the reverse complement.
CTCTTAGGTATCAGGGTCAAGTGGGAATAGGGCATGTGTGCCGCTCGGTCAGGCGCCATCAGGTTCCGCGGCGGCCCAGCGCCTCGACGCGCTCGAGCCACTTCTGGCGTCCTTGCGGTCGGTTCGCGCCGGCCAGGCCGACGAAGCAGTGACGCACCGGCTTGATGCCGCAGAATTTTAGGATGTTGCGCTTGAGATTGCGGAACCCGTGGGCACCGAAAAACCAGCGGTAGAACAACGCCGGCATGCCCATGGTGATGATCACGCGTGCCGATCTGCCCTTGAGCAGGCGACCGCCGAGTCCCCCGCGCGCTTCCTGGCTGAAGGCGAAGCCGGGCCTGAGCGTCTGCTCCAGAAACCCCTTGAGCAGGGCCGGCATGGTGCCCATCCACAGCGGAAACACGATGAGAAGGTGATCGGCCCAATGGATCCGCTCCTGGGCCTTTTCGATATCCGCGGCAACACCGGGCTGCTGCCACTCGTCCTCGCTCCTGAGCAAGGGGAATTCCAGGTCGGCAAGGAAAATTTCCTCTACCGTGAAACCCGCCTCCTCGGCGCCCTTGCGGTAGGCTGCCGCCAGGCCGTGGCAGTAATGCGACCGCTCGCGGTCCGGATGGGCCTGGATGATCAGTATGCGCTTGTTCATTGTCGAGCATTTCCTCCGAAAGGATCTGGCCCTGGGGCGCCTGTGCGTTGTTCTGGTTCTCGCGCCTCCAGACGCGTGTGCCGTGCTCTTGTGCGAATCCAGGGATCATGTCCTGGATCAGGCTTGCGAGCGGCCACCATTCTTCCTATGCTTTGCCGGGACGTCGAGTGACCGTCTTCAGCGGCCGCGGCTGATGCCCCTCACAGCCTGGTCGAGTCCCGGGGTGCGAACCGGTGAGCCATTCGCGCGACTATCCACGTGCCTCATGAGGAGACGCCCATGATCCCCACACCCCGCACGCTGCTTCCGGGTGCTTTGCTCGGCGCCATGATCGCTGTGCCGGTATTCCCGGGGCAGGTCGTCGCCGACGAGGTGCCGGTCTGCATGATGATTGCGACCGGTGGGACGATCGCCATGCGCCCGGATCCCGAGACCGGCGCACCCGTGCCGGCGGATGCTGGCGAGGATCTGCTCGAGGCAGTACCGGCAGTCGGCGACTACGCGGACATCGAGATGTACAACCTCTCGAACGTGCCGTCGGACTACATGAACCCGCGCCGCTGGATCGAACTGCAACAGGAGGTCGAGGCAGCGCTGGAGCGGGATGAGGTGGCCGGGGTCATTGTCTCCCACGGCACCGATACGCTCGAGGAGACCGGCTACTTCCTTGACCTGACGGTCGACAGCGAGAAGCCCATTGCGCTGATCGGTGCGTTGCGTGACGCCGCCGCGGACGACTTCGACGGCCCCCGCAATCTGGTCGGTGCCGCAAGGGTCTGTGCCAGCGAGGAAGCAATGGGCCGGGGCGCGATGCTGGTGATGAACGACCGGATCGATGCGGCGCGAGACGTGCGCAAGGGGCATACGCACGCCGCCGACACATTCCATTCCGGGGAGAAAGGTTACCTCGGCACTGTGGAGCCCGATGAGCTGGTCTTCCACCGCGCGCCGGAGCGCCGTCAGCACGTCCCGCTGGTCGATGACGAGCTCCCCCGAGTGGATATCGTGATGATGTACGGCGGGGCGGAGGGCGACAAGCTCCAGTCATCCATCGACAACGGTGCCGAGGGTGTCGTCGTCCAGGCCCTCGGCTGGGGAAACGTTAACGAGTCGCTCTACGAGGCGATCCAGGACGCGACCGAAGCGGGGATCCCGGTTGTGATCTCGAGCCGTTCGCCGGAGGGGCATGTCCGTCCGCACTACGGCTTCGACGGCGGGGGAAAGACCCTTGAAGAGGCCGGGGCGGTCTTCGCCGGCGACCTGCTGCCGCATAAGGCGCGGATCCTGTTGATGTTGGCGATGCAGCATACGACGGATGCCGACGAGCTGAAGGCGGAGTATTTCGAGCAGTAAATCGCCCACCCGGCCGTCACGGGGCGAGTGATGGACATCGCCGACCGCTGCATCGCTCGCCACCAGATTAAGAGTAGGCGGGCTTCCCCCGCAAGACGCCGAAACTGGCGCAATCACCCTGATTCAGCGCCTCGGCAGTGCGCTGCATCGGAACATTAGTTTTACCTGCTGTTGCTCGACGGGCCCAAGTCGTGTCTCCCGACGGTTCTCTGGTGACGCTGGGCGAACGGGGTCAGGCAGCAAGGGTACAACGTCAAGCGCGTCCGAAGACAGGGCCCCGGCCAAGCGCCCCGCGGCCATGACCTGGGCTCGGCACCTCAACCGCGTCTTCAACATTGACATTGAACCCTGCAGCGCATCCGGGGCTCCTCGTACCCAGTCAATTCGGCGTTGACCAGCCCGGATTAGGGTCTCTATGTTTACTATACTGACCTGACATGCAGCCAGCCCTAAGGCCAGGTGCTCAACATGAGGAGCTTCTGGAGTAGGGCCTCCGCGCTGGCCTTCGGCGGCGTGGTGCAGGCGCGTCTGCAGCGGGTGTTGGGCATGAACTTCACGGTCGTGCAGAAGCACTTGGAGCTGTCTTACCGGTTCCGGCTTGGCGCCGGAATCGCCATCCTGTTCGTTGTACTCCTGTTCCTGTTGTACGCCATCATCAATCCGGCAAGGGGTCAGATCGCCGAATCGCATTTGGATCCGGCGCACGACCCCTCCGTCCATGCGTAAGGGGCGTACGATGAATACGTAGCCGCCGACCCTCGGCGGCCCAACCACAAGGAGAAGCACATGTTGGCAAACGGGCTAGGGGAGGTGATGGGGGCGAGCATGACGATGTTCTTCAACCCGGTCGCCTGGGTCGCACTCCTGATCTACCCTCGGCTGAGCGTCGGGCTGACCTTTGCCCTGGCCGTCGGGGTTCAGCTGCTCTGCGTGCTGTTCGTGCTGGTGTTTGCCGCGCTTGCCGGCGGCGAGATCTTCGGCCCGGCGTACGCGTACCTGCCACCGGCAGTACAGGCGCTGCTGGCCGCGGTGGTCTCAGGGGTAGTCATAGCCGGCATCTTTCTCGGCCTGCGCCGGCTGTTCTTGAAGGACGGGGGGAGCTCACGGCAGGCGGAGGAGCCTTAATCGGGCGGCCGGCGGAGTGGTCCACCCGCGCTGCCGCTTCCAGGTGGGTTCGCACCTGCTCGGCGGTCAGCGAGGATTGCCGGAACTCAATGGGCGGTTCGGCACCCCTCTCCGGGCCTGTGGACAGCTTCAGGCGCGTTCGGCCAGCGGCACGAACCGCCCTGCCCGCGGACCAAGATCCGCTATTCGGGGGTAGGGGCGAGCGTAACTATCTGTTTTTCTCAGTATCGAACTTCAAAGGTCGGCACTACAGCGTGCCGGGTGAAGTGGATTCGCCCACCGGCCTGTTAGGGCCAGAAATCCTGGGCGGGGATTGACCTGGGAGTTCGAGTTGCAGCCGGTGAACCAGGAGCTGTTGGTCCCGATCAGGCTGGGTATACCGGGAGAGCACCAGCTTACGGCCGTCCGGTTGTCGGCAGGTGCACGTCCACCACACGCGGTGCTGCACCACCCGGTCGCCGGCGGCCCGGCAATTCTCCACGATGCTCCAATACCGGTGCTCTTTGCCGTCCTTGAACCGCTTTTTTTGGCGCGCAGAAACATGGCGCACAGTGTTCGCCGGGCCACTGCAGCCGGTCGACGAGCAAAGTCGGCACTCCAAGGGAAAATGACCGTGCGACGCGCTGCAACAGTGCGCGATGATAGCAAATTACCGCACCGCAACAAGGCGAAATTCGAAGAATTCAGCGGCGAATAACGCAAGTCGGGCTAGGCCGAACGATCTAGTTTTCGACCCGCTGCTCGATCTGGTGCGGCCCCATTCGCTGCTGTCGCCCGCAGGGCATGGCTTCGGCTGGCCTGCTGGCCGGGATACATCGAAAAGTGGCGCTGTCAGGACTGAATGCGCAGGTGTGTCGGCGGGGCGTGTAACCTTTCGTAACCAGTGCATTCGGCATTTGCCAGCCCGGAAAAGTGTAGCTATACGCACCGTCGGAGAGAGGCGGGAGCCACGCTGGCACCGCAGCGGGTGCATCGGGCCGCGAGCGGTACTGGCGCCTGACGCTCAGCAGTCGCAGCCGCCACGGGCATGTCCCCTGGACGAACTTCCACCGGATCGAAACCAGGCATCCGTTGCAGCGACCAAATTTGTGTCTCACGTACAATGGGTTGCAGTCTATTTCTGTGCCGTGAGGCGAACTTCGAAGAGCGCCGCGCGGCTGGTGGACAATGTGTGTCCCGAGCAGCCGGTACGCCAGAGGGCGTTAAATATTCGGTATCCGTTGCGCTTTTCGATTCAGAGCCGCCCGGCCGTTACGGGCCGGGTATCTGGTCTCCGAGCCGGCGACGCCGCCGCCATTACCAAGCTGCTCCGCGTGGCTGTGCTCACACCTATCGTCGTGCTGCTCGCCTTGCTGTGGCGCGGCGAGACTACCGGCAGCGCGCCCGTGCCGCTGTTCCTGGTGGCTTTCCTGGCGCTGGTGGCAGTGAACTCCCTGGGCCTGTTGGACGACGGCCCGGTGGCGCTGGCACGGTTCGCCCTACCACATCCCCCGGGAGCAGGCTCGCCCGTTCACTGCCTTGCACTGGGCGATGCAGCCCGGATCAGTGCGTCCCGGTCAGGTGCTACATAGGAACCGCTACACCCCGGCGGACATGCTGGCCCAGCCGCAGCGGCTGGCGGTGATCGTGGGCATGGGTCGGCGCGGTCTGCCCGTGCAGGTGCGCGGCCACGTCGCCCGGGAATGACGGGGTGGCACCAACGCCAAGACGTCGGCTGTCACCGCGCGCGCACGGTGTGCCATAGCGGCGTCAGCAGCCGCAGTGCAATGACCGCCGCGAATCCGACCATGTAGATGACCGGCAGGGCGTAATCCGCGCGGGTAATGATCCACAGATGCAACAACCCCGCCGCCACCGCCACGTAGCCCAGGCGATGCAGCCAGTGCCAGAGCGTGGAACCCCAGTGGTGACTGAGCCCGCGCCCGGAGGTCAATGGCAGGGGGATCAGCAGTACCAGACTGACAAGGCCCACCTGCAGGTAGCGCAGGTCGACCATCTCCATGGCGATGAACTCCCACTCCCACACCATGTCCAGGCCGGCCCATGACAGGGCGTGCAGGGTCAGGTACACGAAAGCCGCGATTCCCAGAAGCGGGTGCAGAATCAGCAGTTTCGGGGCCCGCAAGACGTGGGCGAGCGTCCCCAGAATGAGGGTCAGCAGCAGCAGACCCAGCCCAAAACGCCCAAGGAAGTGCACGATCGCCTCGGCGGGATGAAAGCCCAGTTCTCCCGCCTGCCAGGCCCAGTAAAGCCACGCCAGTGGTGCCGCGCAGGCGATTCCGGTGAGGAGTTTCAGCAGCAGCGCGATGCGGGGGCCCCGGGCGGGCATCTCGGAGTCAGCCATGGTCGCTCCGTTGTTCACCGTTCAGGAAGTGCAGCCGGCTGTCAGCGGTATTCGCTCAGGTCCATCCCCTCGTAGAGGTGGGCCACATGCTCGCCGTAGCCGTTGAACTTCTCCGTGCGCCGGCGGCCGTCCTCGCCGATGCGTCGTTCCGTGGCCTGGTGCCACCTGGGATGGCGCACCTCCGGGTCGACGATGGCGTAGAAACCGTACTCGTTGGGCCGTTCCGCCTCCCAGGTAGAAACCGGGCGCTTTTCCTGCAGATGGATGCGGACGATTGACTTGATGCTCTTGTAGCCGTACTTCCACGGCACCACCAGGCGAATGGGTGCCCCGTTCTGGTTGGGCAGTACGTCGCCGTACAGGCCCACGGCGAGGATGGTCAGCGGGTGCATGGCCTCGTCCATGCGCAGCCCTTCCCGGTAGGGCCAGTCCAGGATGTCGCGCCGTTGCGCCGGCATCTGCTCCGGGTCGTGGAGGGTTTCGAACATCGCGTATTTCGCCCGCGAGGTGGGTTCGTGGCGCTTGAGCAGATCCGCAAGCGGGAATCCCACCCAGGGAATGACCATCGACCATGCCTCGACGCAGCGCAGGCGGTAAATGCGCTCCTCGAAAGAGTGGTGCTTGAGCACATCCTCCAGGCCAAAGGTCCCGGATTTCTCCACTTCGCCGCTGATCTCCAGCGACCAGGGGTCGGTCTGGAGCTTGTGGGCGTTCTTGTGGGGATCGTCCTTGCCCGTGCCGAACTCGAAGAAATTGTTGTAGGTCTTGATTGCCTCTTTCGGCGTCTTGTCCCCTTCGGTGGTGAACTCGGTGGGGTCCGCGTCGCCGAGACGGCCGGTCCACGACCAGGCGCTGGCACTCCACAGCGCCGGCGCCGCCGCCAGGGCCAGACCGCTCGCCGACTGGCGCAGGAATTCCCGGCGGCGCTCGAACAGGTGTCTGGGGGTGATCTCCGAGGAACGGGGTTTGGGGTAGCAAAACGCTCGCATGGCGTGCTCCGGTGCAGATTCATTCGCCATGATCGTGGAAATTGGATGTGTTGCCAACCTGGAATGCACCCAAAAGCAGCATCGTAAATTCCTCTTTTTGGCGTCGTGCTCTCGTGTCAATCAGGGAGCTCTGGTTTTCGGGGCCCTGATTTCTGGATCGAGCGCCCAGACCGGCGGAAAATGGCGCGTTCACGGGGGTGCCATGCCAGCTGGATTCTTGGCCCACTATGAAACAATATCTCGGATGCATGTTTTGAGCGGGAATAAGCAGAATAATTACCTTTTTACACCGGGTTCTCCGGTCGGTATGTTTGGACTCAATCTCGTTCGATTTCCAATGCAAGCGCCGCCAGGCGAACAAGAAGGAGGGCACCACCGATGCGCTCAATCAAACGCACAGGGTTCTGGGCCGGCGCGCTGGTCCTCGCGGGAACCATGACACTGGGCATCGCCGGGCAGGCCATCGCCGATGACGGCTACGGCGAGTACCGTGAACGTTTCGAGCCCCTGCCGGCGCTGCCGCCCATCCCGGCAGACAATTCGCTGACCGCAGAGAAAATCGAACTCGGCAAGATGCTGTTCTTCGAGCCGCGAATCTCATCCAGCGGCGTGATCAGCTGCGCCACCTGCCACAACCCGGCCCTGGGCTGGGCGGACCGCATCCCGCAGTCCGTGGGCCACGAGGGGCAGGTCGGTGACCGCAACACGCCGACGGTACTCAATTCCGGTTTCCTCGACTCCCAGTTCTGGGACGGCCGTGAGCCGGACCTTGAGGGGCAGGCGCTGGGTCCCATCGAGGCGGAGGTGGAAATGGCCATGGATCTGGACGAGGCGCTGGAGCGCCTGGACGGGTTCGAGGAGTACCACAAGAGCTTCGGCGAGGCCTTCCCGGGCGACGATGATCCCCTCACGGCCGACAACGTGGCCAAGGCGCTGGCGAGCTTCCAGCGGACCCTGAACACGCCGAACTCGCCCTTCGACCGCTACCTGCGTGGCGACATGCAGGCTATGACCGAGCAGCAGAAGCGGGGCATGGCGGCGTTCGTGGACAATGGCTGTGTCGCCTGCCATCACGGCCCGGCACTCACGGACGGTGGGTTCCACCGCTTCGAGTTGCCGGAAGGGCCGACGGACGAGGGCCGCTACATTGTCACCGGCGAGGAGGACGACCAGTTCCGTTTCCGCACGCCGGGGCTGCGTAACGTTGCCGTTACCTACCCCTACTTCCACAACGGCAAGGTGGACAATCTGCACGATGCCATCCAGCTGATGGCCGAGCAGATGCTCGGCAGCAAACTCGAAGAGGAGACGGTGGACGACATCGACGCGTTCATGCACGCCCTGACCGGCGAAATGCCTGACGTCAGCTTCCCCGCCCTGCCGTGATGGCGACCCGTTCCCGGTCGGCCCGCACCGGGCCGGCCGGGAACGGACCGTATCCCGACCATCGCCGATCTCCGGCAAGTGATTCCGTCCTGAAAGCTAGAGAATGGCAGTTGCCTCCGAGGACATTAGAAGTGGAGCGGGCCTGGCTCGAGGCGGTCCAGCGGCGCAGCCGGGAGTTCGAACAGGGCCTGGTAAAGCCGGTCTTGGGCGAGGAAGTGTCCGCTCGTGCGCGGGAGGAGTTGGAAAATCAACGTGGCCGGGGTTTCACCCGGCCGCCGACCTCCATGCATCCCAACTTGGGCTACAGTTATTACGCAATGCACACACGGGAGCAGGCCATGCGCGCATGGGAGCTGCAAGATGATTGGGGGATCGAGCACCTGCGGCTGGTGGACAACCCCGCCCCAACCGCCCGCCCAGGCCAGATTGTTGTGGGGATGGGTGCCGCGTCACTGAATTACCGCGACCTCATGACCGTGCAGGGTAAAAGCCCCGGCGTAAAGCTGCCCCTGATCCCCTTTTCTGACGGCGCCGGCGAGGTAATCCAGGTCGGCGACGGCGTTACCCGCGTGGCGGAGGGTGATCGCGTCTGCCCCATGTTCTTTCAGTCCTGGATCGACGGCGGGCCCACGGCCGAACGGCGCAGCAAGGCCCTCGGTGGGCCGCTGCCCGGTGTGCTGCAGGCGGAGATGCTCCTCGACGCCGAGGGCGTGGCCCACTTTCCCGCGCACCTGTCGCTGTCCGAGGCGGCCACCCTGCCGTGCGCCGCGCTGACCGCCTGGCGCGCGCTGGTGGTGGAGGGCGAGCTGCGGCCCCACGACACTGTCCTGCTGCAGGGCACGGGCGGCGTGGCGACCTTCGCACTGATGTTCGCCAAGGTCCTCGGCGCACGCGCAATCGTTATCTCCAGCAGCGACAAGAAGCTGGAGCAGGCCCGCGCACGCGGGGCCGATGACCTGATCAACTACCGCAGCACGCCGGAATGGGAGCGCGCCGTCATGGAGCTCACGGACGGTGTCGGCGTAGATCACATCCTGGAACTCGGCGGCAAGGAGAGCATCAACCGCTCCCTGAAAGCCGCCCGGGTGGGTGGCAAGGTGATGATCATCGGCGTGCTCTCCGGTTTCTCCCAGGAGATCGCCATGCGCTCCATCTATGGCAAGAACCTGCGGCTGATTGGCCTCTCCGTCGGCAGCCGGGCGCATTTCGAGGACATGAGCCGTACCATCGCGCAACACGGGTTGCGCCCGGTCATCGACACCACGCTGCCCTTCGATGCGGTGCCAGACGGCCTGCGGCGTATGGAAGCGGGTGCCCACGTAGGCAAGATCTGCTTCGAGTTGTAGTATCGCCCCCCCTTTCTTGCTGGCCCCGGGCCCACCACGCACGCCTGAACTCCCATACCGGCCGCAGTCTGAGCGCCACCGTCGTGGCCTGGAGCTCGTCCGCCAGGCGCCGGGCAGTGCATCCGAAAGCAACATTTGGCCAAGATTACGCGCGCTTCCGCCGGACGGATGTCGAAACAGCCGTTACCAGAACGACTACGGGATAGAGGCAATTGGGGCAACGACTGATGGCAGCGGATGCCCGCGACCTCGTTGACCGGAGGGGCCAATGAAGTACCTGTGCCTGATCTATGTCGATGAACAACAGCTTGCCGACACCCCCGCGGAGCTCGTGGAGCAAGTCGGCCAGGACTGCCTGGCCCACGCCGATGAGCTGCGCGCGAGGGGCCGGCTCGTGGCCTGTGAGCGCCTGGAGTCGGTCCAGACCGCCAGCACCGTGCGCACCCGCGGCGACCATGTGTCCATTACCGACGGTCCGTTTGCGGAGACCAAAGAGCAGCTGGCCGGCTTTTTCCTGATCGAGGCAAGGGACCTGAACGAGGCGATCCGCATCGCCTCCCACATCCCGCCCGGCCGCTTCGGCTGCGTCGAGGTGCGGCCGGTTGCGGCATGACCGGAATGCTGAGTGCGGACTCAAAACGACAGAGCGAGGAGGACAGTCATGCGATTCATGATCATCGTCAAGGGTGATGAGAAAGTCGAAGCGGGCGCCATGCCCGACCCGGAGGCCATCGCTGCGATGGCGGACTACCACGAGGAGCTCGAACAGGCCGGGGTTCTGGTGGACGCCTCCGGACTCCAGCCCAGCTCGAAGGGATTTCGGATCCGGTATGCCGGTGCGACACGCAGTGTGGTGGACGGCCCGTTCGCCGAGACCAGGGAACTGATCGGCGGCTACACCACCATCCGGGTCAACTCCCGCGAAGAGGCGGTGCAATGGGCCATGCGTTTCCCCAACCCCCGCGGCGAAGGCGAGGCCTGCGAGATCGAAGTGAGAAAAATGTTCGATCTGGAGGATTTCGAGCCGAGCGAGGCCATCGAACGGTTTCGCCGGATGGGCGTCGGCGGTGAATAGCCCATGGACGGCAATCGGCAATCGAAACCTGGGGTTGGAGGGGCGAAATCATGACGACAAACAAGCGAGCCATGCCCAGGCTTGTGCCCCGGGACCGCGACGCGCTTAGCGCCACCTGCCGGCGTCTGCCCTTGGTCCGCGGGAAGGAGGAGGATGTACTTCCAGGGGCTAGAAGGAGAGGCGTGGCTGCGAGATGGCAGGCGGCTCCTACTTACTTTCTCGATCTCACCGCCCTCGGCCGCCAGGAAGACTGGGAGGACTCTCCAGTCGGCTGGCCCCAGCGGCCCACCTATGGTTAAGCATGGAGACAAGCACAATGGCGCGCTATGTTGATGGATTCGTTCTCCCTGTCCCCAGGGACAATTTGGACGCGTATCGCCGCATGGCCCAGCAGGCCGGTGAGGTGTGGCGTGAGCACGGTGCGCTCGAGTACGTCGAATGCGTCGCCGACGACGTAAAGCCCGGCAAAGTCACTTCGTTTCCCCAGAGCGTTCAGCTCAAGGACGACGAGACCGTGGTGTTCGCCTGGATCGTGTACGAATCCCGCGAGCACCGCGATCAGGTCAACGACAAAGTCATGAAAGACCCGCGCATCGCCAATGTTGACGTCAAGAATATGCCCTTCGACGGCACGCGGTTGTTCTGGGGTGGGTTCAAAGCGATTGTGGAGCTATGAACGGAGCTGTGAACATGAAAAAGATCGTTCCGTGCCTGTGGTTTGACAGCGAGGCCGAGGAGGCGGCGAACTTCTACGCCTCGGTGTTCAGCGATGCCAGCGTCGGCAGGGTGACCCGCTACGGAAAAGAGGGCCATGAAATTCACGGGAAACCGGAAGGATCGGCGCTGACCGTGGAATTCGACATTGGCCCTGTCCGCTTCGTCGCCCTCAACGGCGGGCCCGCGTTCAAGTTTAGCGAAGCGGTGTCGTTTCAGGTGATCTGTGAGACGCAGGAAGAGCTCGACTATTACTGGGAGCGATTGTCCGAAGGCGGGGACAAGGAGGCGCAGCGATGCGGTTGGCTCAAGGACCGCTACGGCCTCTCGTGGCAGATTGTTCCGGAAGTCCTGCCCGAGATGCTCAACGACCAGGATCGAAGGAGGTCCGAGGGCGTCATGAACGCGTTGCTGCAGATGACAAAGCTCGACATCGGCGCCCTGAAGCAGGCGTATGAACGGGCGGCGCCCTAAGGCACCGCCCAAGTGCCACCCCCAAAGGCCGGCGGCACCGCTGCCGCTGGGCCCAGGCAACTGGCTCATCCTGGCTCAGTTGCTCGTATCGAGCCGTCTGCGGCAGGCGGCCTTTCTGATCCCGGAGCGCCCGAGTGCTGGTTCGCCGGGCAGGAACTAAGGTGGCCGAGGGGTTCAGCGCAGTGGCGGGGCGCTCGCCGGGGAACCGCGGTAATCCGCCAGAAGGAGTGGACGCGCGTCGCGCGGTGCACTTATCTGTACCGAGCCTGAGCGCGGCAGAGACGAGTCGCAGTGTGGCAGCAACGTGTATCAGGAGGACAGGATGCAGATCCAGCCGTATCTTTTCTACGATGGTCGCTGCGAAGAGGCAGTCAGGTTTTATGAGAGCGCCCTCGGCGCCGAAGTGGACATGCTGATGCGCTACCGGGAGAATCCCGGGGCCACGTGTCCCGACCAGATCCGACCTGGTATGGACGACAAAATCATGCACGCGAGCCTGCGCATCGGCGACGCCGTGTTGATGGCCTCGGATGACTGTAGCTTGCATCCAAAGGACTTCGGCGGCTTTTCGCTGTCGATCAATCCGCCGGACACGGCCACGGCCGAGCGGATGTTCGCGGCGCTGGCCGACGGCGGGCACGTGCAGATGCCACTCGGCGAGACGTTTTGGTCGCCGTGCTTCGGCATGCTGGTGGACCGCTTCGGCGTGGGGTGGATGATCAACGTGGAACCGTGAGTCGCGGCCTGCGTGATCCTGTGTGGCCGGCCCGCCGTGCCAACCGGGGCGCGGGCCGGTGCGGACTGAAGAGCGAGGATCGCTATGCCATACATGTTGCTGATCGTGGAACCGGCGGGCCAGCGCGCCCAGCGCAGCGAGGCGCAGGGGCGGGAGTTGTACGACGTCATGCTGCGCTTCGCCGACATGCTCAAGGAGCGCGGCCTGCTGATTGACGCCCAGTCGTTGCGCTCGGACGCCGAAGGGGTACGCGTGCAGGTGCGCGGCGGCAAGCCCAACTACATCGACGGGCCGTTCGCGGAGACCAAGGAGATCGTCGGCGGCTTTTTCCTGCTCGATTGCGAGGAGAGGGCTGTGGCACTCGAGCTCGCCGCCGAGTGCCCGGCGGCCGAGTGGGCGACCGTCGAAGTCCGTGCGCTGGGACCGTGTTTCACCTGAGCGGCCGCCGTCCTGGCTCGTACGGACCTCCACCGCGCCGGGGAGGCCTCCTGGCGCATAGAGGCGCTGTGGCGGATCGCCGGCGCGGTTTCGGCAGGCGTGACGGCGGCCTTACCCGTTGGTGCGATGGCGGCAGTACCGGCAGCCGCATTCGAGCGTGCCGCGCTGGCCATTGCTTCAAACCATGAACACTTTGAGAAGCCGAGGCAGACATGAGCGTTACAACCCGCGAACCCGCAGCCGAAACCGCCGTACGGGATCTCATCGAGCGATGGATCAACGCCTCCATCGTGGGGGATCTGGACGCCATTATGGGCTGCTACGCGTCGCACCTGCGCGTGTTCGACGCCATCGGCCCACTGCAGTTCACCGATGCGGCATCGTATCGCGAGCACTGGAGGATGTGCCTGTCGTTCATGGTCGGTGACATGACCTTCGAGGCCCATGACCTTCGGGTGCATACCGATGGCGACATCGCGTTTGCCCATTACCTGGTTCGCTGCGGTGGTACCGACCAGCAAGGCGAGACACAGACCGGATGGATGCGCGGCACCACCTGCTGCCGGCGCGTAGACGGGGAGTGGAAGATCGCCCACGAGCATTTCTCCGCACCGTTCGATCCGGAAAGCGGCAGGACGCTGCTGGATCTTGTGCCGCCGGGCCGCGAGGAGTCGCCATGATGTGGCGGGTGATTTAGGCCTTGGTCTGCCACGACATCGCGAGCCCATTGCCGACCTCGATACCGGGCGCACTGAGAATACCCTCGCGCTTTATGGGGGCGAGCCGCAACGGGATGGCGCACCCGATTTCGCCGGGCAGTAAAGTGACGTGCCTCATCGGTCCGCGTGCCCGAGGTTTCTTGCCGGTGCGATCTCGTCGCGCACCCGACGTTTGAGCTCCGTAATGGCTGGGAACCCACCTTCCTTTTTGCGCGACCAGATCCCTCGGCCATTCGCCCGCACCTCGAACACCCCGCCGATGCCGGGGCAGAGCACCAACTTTCCAATATCGCCGTCGAACGTTGTGAGCAGTTCCTGCGCCATCCACGTGGCGCGCAGCATCCACCCGCAGCGGGTGCAATAGACGATCTCCACCACATTCTCGCTCATGGCTCCTCCAGCGTGATCGTGCCGGCAGCCGCTGTTTCTGCATCGGCCCGGCCGGCAGCCAGATCATAGCCAGATCATCAAGTCACTGGCCAATATAGTAGCCAAGTGCCATGGCGCATGGCGTGCGTTCCTGCGGACCCGATGCCCGGTTCGGCGCGCAAGCCAGTCGTCGGCGGCAGTGACCAAAATGCGAGTCTTGTGTGCGCTATCAAACCGAGGGCTGCGGCGTGATCGGGTACTCTAAAGCAGTGTCCTAACGGCGGGCCGACACGGCCCGCCGTGGCCGATCGCCGCGCACAGCCCCACAGCGACGACGAACGCGGCCTCGAGCAGTTGGCGATCAGCAGCATCAGCTGCGTGGGGAAGGTGTCCAGGGGGAAAGGTGGCACAGAAGGTGAGCCCGATCAACGAGGCAAAGCGGGTGGGATTCCTGCTGGTGCCCGGCTTTTCGCTCATGGCGTTTGCATCCGCCCTGGAGCCATTACGCATGGCCAACCAGCTGACGGAAAAGGAACTCTACACCTGGCAGCTCATCAGCCGGGATGGCAAGCCCGT
>NZ_SKOG01000232.1 GCF_007120195.1 Aquisalimonas sp. | reverse complement strand
TGCGATAGGCGTTGTGGACCAGGCGATCGAGGATGGCGTCGGCGAGCGTGGGGTCGCCGATACGCTCGTGCCAGTGTTCGACCGGGAGCTGGCTGGTGACGAGGGTGGAGCGGCTGGCGTGTTGGCTGCTTCGCCGGTCTGTTGGTCGCGCAGGCCGCAGGGCGGCGCATGTTGGATAAGGCGCAGGGCACGATACTGTTCACCGGTGCCACGGCCGCGTTACGCGGTGGCGCCGGCTTCGCCAATCTGGCCTCGCCCAAGTTCGCTCTTCGCGCTCTTGCTCAGAGCCTGGCGCGTGAAATGGCACCCCGGGGCATCCATGTCTCCCATGTGGTCATTGATGGCCAGATTCGCTCTGCGCGGCACGAGGACCTGCTCGAGGAACGCGGTCCGGATTCGCTGCTGGAGCCGGGCGAGATCGCGGCGACCTATATGGCACTCCACCGCCAGCAGCGTAGCGCCTGGACTTTCGAGCTGGACCTTCGGCCCTGGGTCGAGAAGTTCTGATGACTCGCGACAGCCTAGCGGTGCCGCAGAACAGCGGGCCCAGCGGCTCGCTGTCGGCGTTCCACGGTGGGTTCCCGGCGCGCAGACAAAAGCTGGAGACGAGAGCAGGCGCGGATCATGGGCGGACAATTTCCAATTGCAGCGGCGCACCGCGAGGTCGAGGCGTTACACGCCTTTTTCCAGTCGTGGTTCCGCGGTGATGCATCCAGCGAGGCGTTCCAGCGGCTCGAACAGGCCCTGGCGGACGGTTTTGTCATCGTCACACCAGATGCCCGCATCCTCGAGCGCCGCGCCATCATTGACGGTGTGTGCAGCCAGTACGCGACGGATCCGCACGCGCAGCTGGAGATCCGGCGGATATCACCTCGAACGGTTCGCGGCCCGATCGCTATCGTGACCTATGAGGAGTGGCAGGCCCGTCAGGGCGGCCCGATGCGTGGCCGCCTGAGCACGGTCGTGTTGCAGGCCGACACGGAAGGACCCAACGGTCTGCGGTGGCTTCATGTCCACGAGACTTGGCTGCCCGAATGCGCCGAGAACCCTTGATGGCACGGTTCCATCTCACGTGTCGCGATAATCCCGCCCGTGAACGGGAAGCACGCGTTTACCGGGACGACCTCAGGGCGTTCACCCCTTGCTTGCTGATAATGACCGGGATCCGGAGTCCGGCGGGCTGCGTTGGGCGCGGCTGCGTATGCTGACGCCTGTACACTCGCCGCGCCAGCCGCGGCTCCGGGAAGGACCAGAGCAGCAGCACCAGAGAGACGACGAAGCCCAGCATGGCCCATCAGCACCACCGCCTTGCTGCGGACGATGATCTACACGAGCAACGCCGTCAGCAGTGCCACCAGAGCGGCGCTGAGGAAAAGCCCGCCCAGTGCCGCCAGGCCGACGGCGCTGGCCGGTCGCCAGCCATCGCCTGTCCCGCCACGCCGCCGCCATCCCGTTCAACGCAAGCAACACTCAAACGCGAGAGGGCGGCTGTCGGAGGAGAGGGCGGCTTATGCCGCCTATACTTTTGGCATCACAGGAGGCGCGATATGGGCTACTACGATCTTGGAGTGCATACTCGGCAAATCACCACCGCCTCAGACGAGGCGCAATGCTGGTTCGATCGCGGGCGAGTCTGGCTCTACGGCTTCAACCACGAGGCGGCCATCGACTGCTTCCGCAGGGCGCTCGAAGCCGATCCTGACTGCGCGTTGGCGCACTGGGGCATCGTCCATGCGGCCGGACCGAACTACAATCGGCAGTGGGAAACCTTCGAACCGGAAGAGAAGAGCGAGGCGATGGCACTCGCGCGCCCGGCAGCGAGGGCGGCTGCCTCACTGGCCGAACAGGTCTCTCCCGTGGAGCGCGCGCTGATCCAGGCCGTGCAGCACCGGGCGCCAGAGGAGATGGTGGAGGAGTTCGGCCCCTGTCTCGACGGCTATGCCGACGCCATGCGCGATGCCCATCGCGCACACGGAGACGATCTCGATGTCGCTGCGCTCTTCGCCGAGGCCCTGCTGAACCGCACGCCCTGGCAGCTCTGGGATCTGCCCACCGGCGAGCCCGCGCAAGGCGCGGACACGCTCGAGGCGAAGGAGGTGCTCGAGCGGGCCTTCCGCGAGCTCGAGGGTGCCTGGGACCACCCGGGACTGCTGCACATGTACATCCACTTGATGGAGATGTCGCCGCATCCCGAGCTTGCGCTGCGCCATGGCGACCGGCTCAGCGCCCTGGTACCGGATGCGGGCCACCTGATCCACATGGCGACCCATATTGACGTGCTCTGCGGGGACTATCACAACGTGGTCGCCCGCAACGAATTCGCAATCGAGGCGGACCGCCGATTCCTCGACCGGGAGGGAGGGGACAACTTCTACACCGTTTATCGTTGCCACAACTACCACTTCAAGATCTACGGCGCGATGTTCCTTGCTCAGCCGACCCCGGCGCTGGAAACGGCGGACGAGTTGGTCGCGACCCTGCCGGAGTCGTTGCTGCACCAGATGCCTGACTGGTTCGAGGCATTCGTGCCCATGAAGCAGCATGTATTGATTCGCTTCGGGATGTGGGAGGCCATTGTGGCGCAGCCGCTGCCGGAGGATGCCGCGCTCTATGCCACTACCTTGGCGATGATGCGTTATGCGCGGACGGTGGCACTTGCCAATACCGGTAACATCACCGAGGCCGAAGCAGAGCGGGACAGGTTCTTCGCCGCCCAGAAAGCGGTGCCCGCAAGCCGCATGCTGTTCAACAACACGGCCGAGGACATCCTGAAAGTGGCCGAACAGATGATGCTCGGTGAACTCGAGTACCACAAGGGCAACCACGACACCGCCTTCGCGCATCTGTACAAGGCCGTCGAACTGGATGACACCCTGCCGTACGACGAGCCGTGGGCCTGGATGCAGCCGACGCGGCACGCGCTCGGGGCGCTTTTGCTGGACCAGGGGCGCCTGGAGGAGGCGGAAGCGGTCTACCGCGCCGACCTCGGCCTGGATGACACGCTCAGCCGCGCTTGTCAGCACCCCCAGAATGTCTGGAGCCTGCACGGGCTGTATGAGTGCCTCGACCGGCGCGGCGAGACGGTGGAGGTGGTGCACATCAAGCGCCAACTTGACCGGGCAGCGGCCCGGGCCGGGGTGCCGGTGCGGGCCTCTTGCTACTGCCGCCGCAGGGCGGCGGCATGAACGACCCCGCCGCCGGCAGGCCTTCGATATCCAGGGACATGCATGGCCGCTGGATAACGGGCAACGAACGCAGTCGCCAGATAGCCAGGGCAGGAAGCTCCCGTCGATGGTATGGAGCCTATAGTCAATTGAATCAACTAAGACAGGTGACACTAACCACCCGCTGCCACCGTTTGGCGCAGCCGGGCTATCTCGGTGGGGACATCGTTGCGCATCGCCATCACAAGCGCCAGCTTACACCCACGATGCCAGACCAGCGGCCACCGCCCTCGACGATGGGACTGTCCCGCAGGTTGCCGTCGAAGAACTCTCGCCGCACCTGAACGATGACGCCCATGCGCTCGCGCCCCACGTAGCGCAGCCCCAGCCCGACCGTGCGATTGAACGACGCCCCCGGCGAATAGGCGGGGCG
>NZ_SKOG01000218.1 GCF_007120195.1 Aquisalimonas sp. | reverse complement strand
TGCCCGATTTCGAGGAACGGCAAGCCGAATGGGAGCGCACGATCGAACGCGCGGAGCGGGCGTTGGAAGTCGACTTCCTGGCCGACGATGTGTACGAGGTGAGGCGCGCCCTTCAAGACGCCGTAAGCGGCGCCGAACAGGCGCAGGCAACGGCCGTCGCCCGACTTGTCACCGTGCGTCAGCAACTGGAAGCGCTCGGCCCGCCGCCCGCGGAAGACGCACCGGCGGAGGACGCGACGATCGCCCGCTTGCGCGAAAATCTGCGCGATCAGGTCAGCACCTTCGAGGGCAGGTCGAGACAGGCCAATCTGGCGCGCGTCAGGGCGAACGAACTGCTGGGAGATATCGCGACGTGGGAGCAGGCACGCTTTCGCGAAGTGATCCTCGTCCAAAATCCGCCGCCGGTCACGCCGCAGGTCTGGCAGTCCGGCTTCAGCGAGGCCCTGAACTTCGTGGCGCTCATCATTCGCGCGCCGCTGACCTGGTGGGAAGAGCGCCAGGAAACACACGAAAGGCCATGGCGCGGACTCGGCGTTCTTCTTGGTGTGCCGATCATCGGCGTTGTGATCGGCTGGCCGCTCAGGCGCTGGATTATTCGGAGATTTGGCAGCGAGCCCGAGGCAGAAAGCCCAAGCTATGGCCGAAGGCTTGTGGCGGCGCTCGCGGACGGGTTAGCGAATGCGGTCATTCCAGCGGTGATCATTGCCTTCGTCGTGGCGGGGCTCTATTTCTACGATCTCCTCACCGGCCACTTCGCGACGCTGATTTATGCCTCCGCCGCCGGGATCGGGGGCTTTCTGCTGGTGACTGGCCTTAGCCGCGCCGCGCTTTCGCCCCGGATGGTCGCCTGGCGCATTCTGCCCGTGCATCCGGACCATGCGTGGACTCTGCTTCACGCAATCCGGAGCTTGGCGGCGGTCATTGCGCTCTCAGGCGTGCTGCTGGTCACGGCCTATAGCTCCGGGCGCCTGACGCCGGAACTTGAGGCGGTATCCTTCCTGATTATCACGACCATCGTGGCGATGCAGCTTGTCTGGGTTCTGCGGCCCGACTACTGGGTGGGATCGATTGCGGAGTCCCAGCGCGGCGCAAAGGTGCAGGCAGGTGAAGAGGTCGAACCGGTGCCCGGCGCCGAGGCCGAATCCCCAGAGGCCAAGGGCGGCGCGGAAGCCCGCGGCAGCCAATGGCTAGACCGGATGCGGGCGCTTCTGCGGCTTATGGTCTTTCTGGCGCCCTTTGCCGCCGTGGCGGGCTACAGCCGCTTAGCCTATTTCGTGCAGTCGCGCATCGTTATCACGATAGTTCTTCTTGGCTTCGCTCTTTTGATACGGTTAGCCGCGCACGAAATCATCGACCGTCTGCTCGCCTGGTGGATGCGATCCGGGCAGCACGCCTTCGCTCGCCACGAAGCCGGCGGCTCCGTGGCGAGCTACAAACTCACGAACTTCTGGATCGGGCTTCTCGTCGACGTCCTGATCTTCCTGCCGCTGGTCTACCTGCTTCTGCTGATTTACGGCGTGCCGGCGACCACGCTGGAGATCTGGACCCGGCAGATCATCTCGGGGGTTGAGGTCGCGGGGGTCACGATCTCCCTGTTCGACATCATGGCGGCAGCGCTCGTGTTCGCGGTGGCGCTCTTCGTCACGAACATCTTCCGCCGCTGGCTCTCCAATAAGGTGCTGCCGAACACCAAGCTCGATTACGGCGCGCGTAACTCGATCGCTTCGGGCGTCGGCTATCTCGGCGTCGGCATCGCGCTCCTGCTATCGATCTCCGCGCTGGGCGTCGATTTCTCGAACCTCGCGCTGGTGGCGGGCGCACTCTCGGTGGGCATCGGCTTCGGGCTGCGGGCGGTGGTGGAGAACTTCGTCGCCGGGCTCTTGCTGTTGATCGAGCGGCCGATCAAGGTCGGCGACTGGATCGTGGTCGGCGGCAACGAGGGGATCGTCAAGCACATCTCGGTTCGCTCCACCGAGATCGAGACCTTCGACCGTTCGGCGGTGATCGTCCCGAACTCCGACCTGATCACGACGGCGGTGACGAACTGGACGCACAAGGACCGCATCGCGCGCATCATCATTCCCGTTCGTGTGGCATACGGCACCGATCCGAAGGAGGTCGCGCGCCTGCTGCTGCGCTGCGCCGAGAAGCACAGGGACGTGGTGCGCTATCCGGTTCCGCTGGCGCTGTTCCGCCGCTTTGGGGATTCCGGGATGCACTTCGAACTGCGCTGCTTCATTCGCGAGACCGACCTTTTCCTGATCGTACAGAGCGATCTGCACTTCGCGATCACCGAGACGTTCAATCAGGCAGGAATTACCATCTCCTTCCCGCAACAGGACGTCCACATCCGTTCCGGCCTGCAGGACGGACGCGAGCACGAGGCCGAAGAGCCGTGGGAGGGCCGGATCGAAGGCGCCGACGGCCGCGCGGAAACCCCGCGCCTCGTCGCCAGCCGACGCAAAAGGGGCGAGTTGGGCGAAGGCGGCCGTGGCGGAGTCGATTCGCCCGGCGGTGACGGGGGCGGGGATGTACGTTGACGCCTCTTGGGATGTGGTCGGCGGAGGGGGCTCGGTCCTTTTCACCTCCTCCAATCGCATCCCGAATAGGCCGGAAAGTACGTATCGCGGGACACCCACCAGTGCCGTGGCCCCTCGGAGAGCCGGCGCTCACCCCAAATAGTAACGTCCGGTATCAGCTGACGACGCCTTCCCCCGCCTTTAACACAGCTCTCAGAAACTATTGTCAGGTTTTGCACTCGATGAGCAGGTGCACGACTTCCAGCAGTTCCGGGAGCTTCTGAATCTCGTCAATGACGATGTGCTTCCGGGAGGAGTTTGCCGTGACGACCTCCTTGAGGTACTCGGGACGGGCGGAATACGTGCGTAGTACGGCAGGGTCCAGCAGGTCGATCCGCAAGGCCTCGGGGTACTGCTGTGCACATCACGACGTCTTGCCCGTGCCGCGTGGGTCCAGCAGAAAGTAGTGGTCGCGGCCGGGTGTGAAGGCACGGGGGATTATGAGTTACCGCGGTCATTGTCGCTAAGCGGTTCGGCCGGGAAGTCGGTTACAGGACGCTAGCTGCTCCAAGGATTGACCACCGCTATACCTGCGGCCTCGAACGGGTTGGTGTCTCGCGTTGCCACGGATAACCCATTGGTAGCCGCAATGGCCGCGATATAGCCATCAGATGCTGCAATAGCGAATCCCGCCTTGCGAGCCCTGGCAATCGACTCCGCGTAGGCCCGGGTACAGGCCAGGTCGAATGAGAGTACGCGCCCGGCGAAGAGGGGCAACACCCGTTTCTCCAGATTCTCCTGCAGTCCAGCCTGGCGCTTTCCAGCCGGTAGCAGCGCGACGCCAGCCCGCAGTTCAGCCACGGTGATGGCCGAGAGAAAAACGGTTTCCAGGGGCTGAGCATCGATCCACTCGATGACGCGAGGCTCCGGCTCCCAGCGCAGTGGTTCGGAGATGACGTTGGTGTCGAGCAGCATCATTCAAAGTTCAACGGGCATGCCGGAGTCTTGTCGCGGACCTCCCCGAAAACAGCGAACTCATCATCGGTCAGCCGGGCCTGACGGCCGATGTCGGCCAGCAGAGAGCCCAGCTTTATCCGGCCTTCCGGCGATACAGCGGCTTCCAGGATCTCTCGGACCTCCGCTTCCATGCTGTGACCGTGTTGGGCGGCCCGCACGCGAAGGGCACGGTGTACCTCATCGGGTAGGTTGCGTACCGTCAGCATGGCCATGTTCACTGTCTCTCGTCGCATTCAATGCATACATTTTCAACTTTTGCATGCATCCGTGCAAGAGCCAATACCTGACCTTAAGGGGTGATCGCGTCGTGCGTTCCGTTCGATAACTCAGCGGATGACTCGCACCCTTCGCTCCCGACCACGATGTGATCGATGACCAGCAGCTCCAGCAGCCTCAACGCCTCCTTCAGTCGCCGGGTGACGCGCCGATCGGCGTCGCTGGGGTGGGGGGCGCCGCGTGCGGAGCCGATGGGATCAGTCGGCGGCAGGGGTGATGCGGATGAGCTCACCGTCGGCGTGGTCGGTCAGCAGGTAGAGCGCGCCGTCCGGGCCCACGCGCACGTCGCGCATGCGCCGGTCGAGGTCCTCGAACAAGCGGCTGGTGCCCGCCACTGCGGTGCCGTCCAGACGCACCCGGATCACGCTACGGGCGACGAGACCGGCGATGAGCAGGTCCCCCTGCAGCTCCGGAAACGCGTCGCCACGGTACTGCGCCATGCCCGCCGGAGCGATTGCGGGGGTCCAGACGTGGATCGGGTCCTCCATGTCCGGCAGGGTCTGGTGGGGTGTGATGCGGGCGCCCGAGTAATCCACCCCGTGGGTCGCCACTGGCCAGCCGTGGTTGCTGCCCGGTGAGAGGATGTTCAGTTCGTCGCCGCCCCGCGGGCCGTGGTCAAGGGCCCAGAGAAGCCCGGTGTCCGGATCGCGGACGACGCCCTGCACGTTGCGGTGCCCGTAGCTGAAAATCTCCGGGAGCGCGTCGGGGGCATTCACAAAGGGATTGTCCGCTGGCACCTCGCCGTCGCGCATCACCCGGGCAATGGTGCCGATATGACTGTCGAGCTTCTGCGCCCGCTCACGGTAGTCAAACCCGTCGCCCAGGGTGATGAGCAGGGTGTCATCCGGAAGGAACAGCAGCCGGCCGCCGAAGTGCACGGGCGTGTCGCGCTCGGGCTCAGCGGTGAAGATGATCTCCACATCCTCCAGCCGGTGGTCCTCCAGGCGGCCGCGGATCACGCGCAGGGTATTGGCGCGGTCGGTGCCGTGAGCAAATGTCAGGTAGATCCAGCCGGTGACTTCCCAGTCCGGGTGAGGCGCGACCTCAAATAGACCACCCTGATTGCGCACATAAACGTCGGGCAGGCCCGCCACCGGCTCGTCGAGCAGCCTGCCATCGTCGATCACCCGCAGGCGGCCGACCCGTTCCGTTACCAGCTTGCGGCCGTCCGGCAGGAAGGCCAGTGACCAGGGGTGTTCCAGGTCGTCGGCGATGACCTCGCGGGTGTGATGGATGTCATCGGCCAGCAGTGCGGCGCTTAAAGTCAACCCCAGTGTCGCCGTAAGGAGCGCCATGGTCTCTCTGGTCATGGATTCTGCCCAATTCCCTGATCTCAGGATTTGACACCATAGCAGCATACTGTTGACTCTGTGTGCATGATGCGTGAATCGACCTCACCCGCACGGCTCGTTATGGCCTGGCTCGCCGCTGTCCTGGCGGCTGCGGCGCTGGGGTCGGTGGTCCAGAGCCAGTTCAACATGGCGGCCATCGTCTCGTTGGGCGTGGAGGTGACGCCCAGGCAGTGGATTAGCGTTACCCTGCAGGATCTTGTGGGTTTTGCGCCTCTGTGGGCGGTGGTCGTGGCTGCGGCCCTGCTGATCGCATTTCCTGTGGCTGCCCTGCTGGCGCGGCGGATGCCGGAAGCGCGTATGGGGGTCTATTTCCTCGCCGGCGGGGTCGGTGTCATGTGCGCACTGGTCCTCATGGCGGCAGTCTTGCCTGTGACCATAGTCGCCGCGGCGCGCAGCCCCTTAGGTATGGCGCTGATGGCGCTGGGGGGTGCTGCGGGCGGCGTGATCTTCGCCCAGCTGACCGGGACACATACGCCGCCGCATAGCCCCGAGGTTTGACGACCTGGGGGAGCGGTTACGCGGCAGCCGCGTGACGCGTTGCCCGGCGAGTGTGTGATGCCACTATGCTGTTGGTGTGGCCTCGGCAACCAGGACGAGGAAGCATTCCCGTGGAGGACAACATCACAGATCGGCCCCGCATCGGTCTTGCCTTGGGGGGAGGCTCGGCCCGCGGCTGGGCGCATATCGGCGTAATCAAGGCCCTGGCGGAGATGGATATCGAGCCGGATCTGGTTGCGGGCACTTCGGTCGGCGCCATCGTCGGCGCCATTTACGGGCTGGATGCCCTGTCCGGGTTCGAAGGGTGGGTGTTACGCATGACCCGGCGTGACATCATCGGTTACATGGACGTTGGCTTCTCCAGTGGCGGCTTTTTCGAAGGCAAGCGTCTGGTGAGAACGTTCCAGGACCACTTTGGTGATCCGCAGTTCGACGACTTGCGGTTGCCGTTCGGGGCCGTGGCGACGGAACTCGATACCGGCCTGGAGGTCTGGTTGCGTGAAGGGTCGGTGGCGCACGCGGTGCGCGCCTCCATATCCCTGCCCGGGATCTTCACACCGGCCTATCAGCGGGGGCGCTGGCTGGTGGACGGCGGCCTGGTGAATCCAGTGCCCGTGTCCTTGTGCCGTGCCATGGGCGCTGAGCGGGTCATCGCTGTCAGCCTGAACGGGGATCTGTTGGGGCGCCACTTTCGCCGTGCCGGCTCTCAGGTGGCGCAGGTGGGTGCCGGCGGTCAGCGCGCCGACCCCAACTGGGTGGAGCGCTTGGCAGCCGGTATCCGTGAACACGCACCCTGGCTCATCATGCCCCCGGTACCCTACATCGGCAGTGGCCATATGGAGCCGTCTCCCGGCCTCCTCCAGGTGACCGCGAACTCCCTGAATATCATGCAGGACCGCATCACCCGCAGCCGCATGGCCGGTGATCCGCCGGACCTGCTGATCTCACCGCGCCTCGCCCAGATCGGTCTTCTTGAGTTCGATCGCGCCGCCGAAGCCATCGCCGAGGGCGAGGCGAGCGTCCGCCGCGTGGCGCCGGCGTTAAAGGATTTGTTCGAGGCGTAAATTTACTCCCGGAATCCCGGGTAATTCTCATCGGCGATGCGTATCAGTCCCGGCCAGGCGAGCTTGCTGGCGGCGCCGAGCATCTGGCCTTGCTCGTGCGTGGTCTTGATGGCCTGCTGGTCAGGCACGTGATGGGGGCCGCTGCCGGCGCGGACCTGGATCTCACAGGCGCGGGTGAAGAAGTAGAGGTAGATGAACGCCTCCGGCACCGTGGCGCCGGCGGTGAGCACGCCGTGGTTCCACAGCATCATGATGTTCTTGTCGCCCATGTCCCGGATCAGGCGCTCGCGCTCGTCGAGATTCAGCGCCACGCCCTCGTACTCGTGGAAGGCTAGATGGGCCTGGCACAGCATGGCGGTCTGGCTCAGGGGCTTGAGCCCGCCCTCCTGGGCGGACACCGCCATGCAGTTGGGCTCGTGCAGGTGCATGACGGCGTGGGCATCCTCCCGGGCCATGTGCACGGCGCTGTGGATGGTGAACCCGGCGGGGTTGATCTTGCCCTTGCCGTCGTCGTCCACGGCATTGCCCTCTTCATCCACTTTCACCAGGGAGGAGGCGGTGATCTCGTGGAACAGGTAGCCGTAGGGGTTGAGCAGAAAATGATGCGCCGGCCCGGGGACGCGGCAGGAGAGGTGCGTGAAGATGAGATCGTCCCAGCCGAAATGGGCCACCAAGCGGTAGGCCGCTGCGAGCTGGACGCGCACGTCCCATTCGTTCATTTGCTCGAAATCCTGCTTGAGGGCGGGATCGTCGGTCTTTATGTCCATGGTCTTGTGTCCTCGTTGGCCTGCGCGGTCATAGCCAGGCGGGATCGGTGGTCAGTGGCGTGTCTTCCACCTGGCGGAGCAGCTCCGCCAGGTGGTAGATCTTGGGCAGTTCGACGTGGAAGAAGTAGCGGCAAGCGGCCAATTTACCCAGGTAGAACGCCTGGTCTTCGTCCGTTGCCGCGTCGGCCCCGGCCGCGGTGGCGCCCTGGCGCAGCCATAGCCATGCCATGACGATGTGGCCGGTCATGTCCAGATAGTAGCTGGCATTGGCCAGGTAGCGCTCTTGATCGCCCGTCGCGGCGACCGTGCCCAGGGCCTGGGTAGTGTCGCACAGGGTGTCCAGGGCGCGTCGCAGCGCGGCGGCGTGGCCGGCCATGGATGCTGGGCCGTTCTCGTCCACGGCATCGGCGCTCGCGCGCATGGTATCGATCAGGCAGCGGAACGCCGCCCCGTCTTCCTGGCGTACCTTGCGGCCCAGCAGGTCCATGGCCTGGATGCCATGGGTGCCCTCGTGGATCGGGTTCAGGCGGTTGTCCCGGTAATACTGCTCCACCGGGTATTCCCGGGTGTAGCCATAGCCTCCTAGGACCTGGATCGCCAGGTCGTTGGCCCGCAGGCAGTAATCCGACGGCCAGGACTTGATGATGGGAGTGAGGATCGCCAGTTTCCGGGCGGCATCCCCACGCACCGATGCATCCGGATGGGTGCGCTCGTCGTCCACCAGGGTGGCACAGTACAGCCCCAGGGCGAGTCCGCCTTCCACGTAGCTCTTCTGCGCCAGGAGCATGCGGCGCACATCCGTGTGCTCGACGAGCAGCCGTTGTGGCGAGGTGGGGTCCTTGTCGCCGGGAGCCCGGCCCTGGCGGCGCTCCATGGCGTAGTTGCGGGCGTGAAGATAGCCGCCGTAGCCGAGCATGACGGCCCCGAGGCCGACGCCGATGCGGGCCTCGTTCATCATGTGGAACATGCACTTGAGGCCGTCGCCGGGTTTGCCCACCAGATAGCCCACGCAGTCGTCGTTCTCACCGAAGTTGAGCATGGTGGAGGTGGTGCCACGGTAGCCCATCTTATGGATAAGCCCGGCGAGTTGCACGTCGTTGCGGCGCCCCAGGGAGCCGTCGTCGTGAACCAGGTACTTGGGCACGATGAACAGTGAGATACCCTTGACCCCGGCTGGCGCGTCGGGCAACCGCGCCAGCACCATATGCACGATGTTCTCGGAGAGCTCGTGGTCGCCGCCCGAGATGAAGATCTTGTTCCCCTGGATGCGGTAGGTGCCATCCGCCTGCGGTGTTGCCCGGGTGCGCAGGTCACCCAGGGAGGAGCCGGCCTGGGGCTCGCTCAGGCACATGGTGCCGAAGAAGCGCCCGCTCAGCATGTGCGGGGTGTAGCGCTCGATCTGCTCGTCGCTGCCGTGGGCGAGGATCAGGTTGGTGGCGGCCACGGTGAGCCCGATGTAGCCGAAGGTGCCGACGTTGGCGCCTTTGGCAATGGCGGTGCAGGCCTGGGCGACGGTGGCCGGCAGTTGCATGCCGCCGCGCTCGAAGTCCTGGCCGGCGGCGATGAGGCCGGTGTCGCAGTAGATAGCCAGGGCCTGCTTGACCTCGGGAATGGTGGTCACGCGCTGGCCGTCGAATTCGGGTTCGTTGAGGTCGGCCTTGCGGTTATGCGGGTAGAGGTAGTCCACGGCCACGCGGTGGGCCGTCTCGATCGCGGCGTCGAAGGTCTCGCGGCTGTGCTCGGCGTAGCGCTCGCGCGCGGTGAGCTGCTCCACATGGAGCAGTTCGTAGAGTAGAAAGTCCAAGTCGCGGCGGTTGACGATAGGGCTGTCCATGATGGCTGCCGTCGCTGGTTGATGAGAAAATCGTTGGGCACGGTCGTGCCATTGTTTACCCACGGTGCCGGATGGCCCTGGCCCGAGTGGTCCCGGGCCCCGTGCAGTCGCTGCCCGGAGTGGAACGCCCCGGGCAGTCAGCGGCCTCAAAGCTCCTTCGGCACCGTCATGTGGCTCGAGAAGCGGTCCAGGTGCGCGTCGGCGTCCCCGAACTGATTGTCGATCATGGCGATGCGCTTGGCGTAGTGGGCGAGGTTGTACTCTTCCGTCATGCCAATACCGCCGTGCAGCTGGATGGACTGCTCGGAGACGAAGCGCCCGCCCCTGCCCACCTGGTTCTTGGCCGTTGAGACGGCGCGCCGGCGTTCGGCAACGTCGTTGCCGGCGAGCTTGGCCGCGGCTTTCATGGTGGCCGAGCGGGCCTGTTCCAGCTCCATGCGCATTTCCACCATGCGGTGCTGCACCGACTGGAAGGTGCCGATGGCCACGCCGAACTGTTTGCGCTGCTTGAGGTAGTCGAGGGTCAGGTCGCAGGCGACGGTCATGGCGCCCACGGCCTCGGCACACACGGCGAAGGCGCCGCGGTCCTGGGTGAGCTCGATCAGGTCAGCCGCCTTGCCGTCTTGTCCGATCAGTGCGTCTTCGCCCACCTGTACGCGGTCCAGGCGGACTTCAGCGGCGTGCAGGCCGTCGATGGTGGGGTAGCCCTGGATGCTGACGCCCTGGGCCGTGGCGTCGATCAGGAACAGGCTGATACCGTCGGCGTCCATGGTGTCGCCGCCGGTGCGGGCACTGACCACCAGCTTGTCGGCGCTGTCGCCGTGCAGCACGACAGCCTTGTGGCCGCTGAGGACATAGCCGCCGGAGGAGCGTTCCGCGCGGCTGCTCACCTGGGTGTCGCTGTAGCGGTTGTCCGGCTCGCCGTGGGCGAAAGCGAGTAGGAGCTCGCCACTGATGAGCGGCTCCAGTATGGCCTCTTTCTGGGCGTCGCTGCCGGAATCACCGATCAGCTGGCCCGCGGTGACAATGGAGGCCACGTAAGGCTCCAGCACGAGGCCTTTGCCAAAGGCTTCCATGACCAGCATCGTCTCCACCGGTCCGCCGCCGAAGCCGCCAAGCTCCTCGGAAAAGGGCACGCCCAGCAGGCCGAGCTCGGCGAGCTGATGCCACATCTCGCGGGTAAAGCCCTCCTCGGCCTGCATGTAGCTGTGTCGCTGCTCGAACCCGTACTGGTCCTGCACCAGGCGCTCCACCGTGTCCTGGAGCATACGTTGTTCGTCGGTCAGAGAGAAATCCATGGTTGTGTGCTCCGTAAACCGTGTTGCCCGCTCAAAGGCCCAGAATCATCTTGGAGACGATGTTCTTCTGGATCTCGTTGGAGCCGCCGAAGATGGTCAGCTTGCGGTTGTTGAAATACGTGGCCGCGGCGGTCAGCGCGTAGTCCGGCGCCACGGCGTCGTCCGTGCCTGCCTCGCTCAGGGCTCCCGGCTGGAAGGGCAGGGCGTACGGCCCCACGGCCTGGCGGATCAAGTGGTAGATCTCCTGGCGGATCTCCGTACCCTTGATCTTGAGCATGGATGCCTCCGGCCCCGGTGCCTGCCCGTGCTGGACGGCGGCGATGACGCGCAGGTCGGTCATCTCCAGGGCGTCCAGCTCCATCTCGATCTGCGCGACCTTGGAGCGGAACGTCGGATCCTCGATCAGCGGCCGGCCGTTTTTCTTCTCCCGGGAGGCGATGTCCTTGAGCCGGCGCAGCTCCATCTTGCCACGGCCGACCCCGGCGATGCCGCTGCGCTCGTGCCCCAGCAGGAATTTTGCGTAGGTCCAGCCCTTGTTCTCTTCGCCGACCAGGTTCTCAACCGGCACTTTGACGTTGTCGAGGAAGACCTCGTTGACCTCGTGGGCACCGTCGAGGGTGATGATTGGCCGTACGCTGATGCCGGGGGTGTTCATGTCGATGAGCAGAAACGAGATGCCTTCCTGCTTCTTGGCCTGCGGGTCTGTACGCACGAGGCAGAAGATCCAGTCCGCGTGCTGGGCGAGGGTGGTCCAGGTCTTCTGGCCACTGACGATGTAATGATCCCCCTGGCGCTCGGCGCGCGTTTTCAGTGAGGCCAGATCGGAGCCGGCACCGGGCTCCGAGTACCCCTGGCACCACCAGGTATCCGCCGACAGGATCGGGGGCAAGAACTGTTGCTTTTGTTCCTCGCTGCCGAAGTTCATGATCACAGGTGCCACCATGGCCAGGCCAAACGGCAGTAACGGTGGAGCGCCCGCCAGCGCCGTTTCCTCTTCAAAGATGGACTTCTGCACGGGTGTCCAGCCGGGGCCGCCGTACTTCTCCGGCCACCCCGGGGCGGCCCAGCCTTTCTCATAGAGGATCTTCTGCCAGCGCACGAACTCCTCTTTGCCGAGGTGCTTGTGGTTGAGCACCTTGTCGCTGAGAGCGGGGGGCAGCTTCTCGTTTAGAAACGCCCGCACGTCATTGCGGAACGCCTCTTCTTCTGGGGTGAAATTGATATCCATGACTTGAAACTCTCCAGCCGGTTGATGGAACCCGTCGCAAGAACGCCCCCGGCAGCCGCGGGCCGCCGGGGGCGGGGGTTGATTGCTCGGCTCAGCAGACCTCGAAGAGGCCGGCCGCGCCCATGCCGCCACCCACGCACATGGTGACAACCACGTACTTGGCGCCGCGGCGCTTGCCCTCGATCAGAGCATGGCCCGTCATGCGGGCACCGCTCATGCCGAACGGGTGGCCAATGGATATGGATCCGCCATTGACGTTGAGCTTGTCGTCCGGAATGCCCAGTTGGTCCTTGGAATAAAGCACCTGAACGGCGAAGGCCTCGTTGAGCTCCCAGAGGTCGATGTCGTCCACCTTCAGCCCGGTCCGCTCCAGCAGCCGCGGCACGGCGTAGATCGGGCCGATGCCCATCTCGTCCGGCTCCAGGCCGGCCACGGCAAAGCCGCGGAAGATGCCCAGGGGGTTGATGTTGCGCTGCTCCGCCAGTTTGCCGTCCATGACCACACAGGCAGAGGCGCCGTCCGAGAGCTGGCTGGCGTTACCGGCCGTCACGTGCTTGCCCGGGCCCATTACCGGCTCCAGCGAGGCCAGGCCCTCCAGGGTGGTATTCGGCCGGTTGCATTCGTCCATCTCCACCGTGCGCTGCTCGGTCCAGGTCTTGCCGGATTCCTTGTCCTTGAACGCCTGGGTGACCGTCATGGGCACGATCTCGTCGTCGAAGTGGCCGGCCTTCTGGGCGGCGGCGGTGCGCTGCTGGCTCTTCAGCGCGTAGTCGTCCTGGTACTCCCGGGAGACCCCGTAGCGCTCGGCGACGATGTCCGCCGTCTCGATCATGGACAGGTAGATCTCCGGCTTGTGCTCTTTCAGCCACTCGTTGTACAGGTGGACCTTGTTCATATTGGCCTGGGCCAGACTGATGGATTCCACACCGCCGGCGGCCATCACCGGAACGCGATCGACCAGCACCCGCTGCGCGGCCATGGCGATGGTCTGCAGGCCCGAGCTGCAGAACCGGTTGACAGTGGTGCCGCCGGTGGTGATCGGCATGCCGGCGCGCAGGGCGATCTGCCGGGCGATGTTGTGCCCGGTGGCACCCTCGGGGATGCCGCAACCCATGATCACGTCTTCGACTTCCGCCGGATCCACCCCCGCGCGCTCCACGGCATGCTTGAGGGCGTGGCCCCCCATATCGGCCCCGTGGGTGATGTTGAATGCCCCGCGGAATGACTTCCCAAGCGGCGTGCGTGCGGTGGATGCAATTACAGCGTCGGACATGGTGTTCTCCTCGTCGGACATTGGTTGCGGGGTCTCGCCGTTACAGGCACACGGCCTCACGCGGAGCCACCGGGCAAGCGCGACAACCCCTTATTGTGCAGGGCAGCATGAGGCTTTCGGCTGCTTCCCACCGAGTTTGAATCAGTATAGGGTGTTGGCTTTCAGAAGCAAAATTTTTAAAATCTGATTCCGCTAGGCGAAATTAAGAGGATGGCTTGCGGCGTGGCAGGCGACACTCGGCCAGCGTGCAATGCACGCTGTTGCCCTCGCCCACAGTGCCCTTGCAGAGCAAATGGAGGAGAACCCACGTGCTGGTAGTCAATGGCCTGGACGAACTGAAGACACTTGGCGGGCGGGATCTTGGCGTCTCCGACTGGGTCACTGTGGATCAGGATCGGATCAACGCATTCGCGCAAGCCACGGGCGATCATCAGTGGATCCACCTGGATGAAGAACGCGCGCGGCGGGAATCACCCTATGGCACCACCATTGCCCACGGCTTTCTGACCATCTCGCTCCTGCCGCTGCTGGCTCGGCAGTTACTCGAGATTCGCGGTGTCAGTGCGCGTATCAACTATGGGCTGAACAAGCTGCGTTTTACCGGCCCGGTGCCCGCGGGCTCGCGGGTGCGCCTGCGCCAGGGCTTGAAGGCCATCAGCGAGCGGGACGACGGTAGCGTGCAAATGATCGCCGAGGTCGTGATTGAAGTCGAAGGCCAGGACAAGCCCGCATGCATTGCCGAGTCAGTGAGTCTTTGCCTGCCTTAGCAGATGGTGTGCAACCGCGAGGGCCAGCGCCCGGCGTCATCAGCGCGGCCGCTCCGCGCCCAGGTGTTCCGCAAGCTGTGCCTCCAGGCTTTCGTCGTGGCGTTCCAGGCGCAGCGGTGAGATGGCGATGTAGTGACGCCTCAGGGCTTCAACGTCCGTGTCCGGCGCCCTGATAGCGGAGTAGTCATGGTGAAAGGCGAACCAGTAATAGGGCTTGTCCCGTGTGTCGGTCCGCGCCTCGATGCGCACGCCGGCGATCGAACCGCGACCTTGACGGCAGACCGCCCGCCCGGCAACCGCGTTCGGTTCAACGGCGGGGAAGTTGACGCTAAAACACAGGTCTTTTCGCCATGGGGTGGCGGCCAGGTCGCGGATCAGTGCCGGCGCAAAACGGCGCGCCGTCTCCCACGGAACCGGTTCCGGGCTGTGAAAGGCCTGGCTGAGCGCAATCGCCGGGACGCCCATGACCAGGGCTGTCATGGCGCCGCCGAGGGTGCCCGAATAGGCCACCGAATCGCTGACGTTGGCGCCGCGGTTGATGCCCGAGAGCACCATCTCCGGCAGTGCGTCGCGCATGAGGTGTTGGGTCGCCATGAGCACACAGTCGCTGGGAGTGCCGGAGACCGCATAGTGCCGGGCGCCAAGGCGCCGGCATCGGACCGGGTCGTGCAGTGTCACACTGTGGGAGCTGCCGCTCTGGTCCACCTCCGGTGCGACGATCCAGACCTCATGCGCCACTTCTGCGGCAATCTCCCCAAGATGGGCCAAGCCGTCGGCATCAATGCCGTCATCATTGGTCAGGAGAACGCGGGAGAGGGTGGCCGTCATCGGCAGCTCCTGACTCGTGGCGGATTCGGGCAGCCCATTATGCGCCGCCGCGAACCTTCGGGCCAGTTGCGCCCGCAGCAGCTCTACCCAGGTGCACGGGCATCGGGGCACGAGCTGCCCTCATTCCATCAGCACCAGCCAAGGGGGTAGACACCATGATTGATCTCACAGACAAGGTCGCGCTGATTACCGGTTCAAGCCGCGGCATCGGCAAGGCCATTGCCGAGGCGTACGCCGCGCACGGGGCCAAGGTCGTGATCTCCAGCCGCAAAGCCGAAGCCTGCGAGGCCGTGGCAAAGGAGCTCACGGGCAAGGGGCACGAGGCCATTGCGGTGCCGTGCAACATTGGCGTCAAGGAAGAGCTGCAGCAACTCGTGGACGCAACCATGCAGCAGTGGGGGCGCATTGACATTCTCGTTTGCAATGCCGCCACCAACCCCGTCTACGGCCCCATGACCGAGCTCACGGATGCAGCCTTCGACAAGATCATGAACAC
Organism: Aquisalimonas sp.; assembly: GCF_007120195.1. Taxonomy (GTDB): domain Bacteria; phylum Pseudomonadota; class Gammaproteobacteria; order Nitrococcales; family Aquisalimonadaceae; genus Aquisalimonas. The sequence goes on along the minus strand of NZ_SKOG01000218.1, from coordinate 19,254 downwards.
CAATGTTAAGAGCACGTGGCAACTGTGCAACATGGTGGTGCCGCAGATGGCCGAGCGAAACAACGGCGCCGTGATCCTGCTCTCCAGCATCGCTGCACTGCGCGGCAATACCGTGATCGGCGCCTATGGCATGTCTAAGGCCGCCGAGGCGGCGCTGGCGCGCAACATGGCGCTGGAGTGGGGGCCGTCCAACGTGCGGGTCAACGCCATAGCGCCGGGACTGGTCAAGACTGACTTCGCCCGTGCATTGTGGGAAGACCCGGAGCGTCTCAAGCGCGTGGAGAATCAGACGCCGCTGCGGCGTATCGGTGAGCCGGAGGATATCGCCGGCGTGGCCTTGTTCCTCGGCTCACGCATGGGGGCATACGTGACCGGGCAGACCATCGTGGCCGACGGTGGCGAGACGGTATCCGGCTGAACCGCAGGCCACTTCGCCCGTTGACGGGCGCTGACGTGCATGGGGGCACTGACAGTTATGAGCGAAGAGAGCCAACAGCTGGTGGATGTCCTGGACTCCCATCGATTCGACGAGCGCAGGCTGGCCGACTACCTGGCGCAGCAGCTCCCGGAGGAGTTCGGTGGGGCGCTCGATGTCAAGCAGTTCCAGGGTGGTCAGAGCAACCCCACATTCCTGCTGGAGTGCGGTGGTCGCCGCTATGTCCTGCGCAAGAAGCCGCCAGGCAAACTGCTCCCGTCCGCGCATCAGATAGAGCGGGAGTACACGGTCATGTCCGCCCTGCGCCACACCGATGTGCCGGTGCCGGAAATGCTCCTGTTGTGCGAGGACGATGGCATCATCGGAACGCCGTTCTACGTCATGCGGTTTATCCGGGGGCGGGTCTACAGCCACCCGGCCCTGGAGGAGGTGTCGCCGCAAGAGCGTCGCCAGATCTTCCAGGCGAAGGCGGACACCATGGCGCGACTGCACAACGTCGATTACGAGGCCGTGGGTCTGGCCAACTTCGGGAAGCCGGGCAACTTCCTGGGTCGGCAGATCGGCCGCTGGGGCAAGCAGTACGAGGCCTCCAAGACCGGCGAGAACCCGTCCATGGAGAAGCTCATGGCCTGGCTGCCGGAGAATATCCCCGCGGACAGCGACGAGACCACCATCGCCCACGGCGACTTCCGCCTGGGGAACCTGATGCTCCATCCGGAGCGCCCGGAAGTGGTGGCGGTACTGGACTGGGAGTTGTGCACCCTGGGCCACCCGCTCTCGGATCTGGCCTACTGCTGCATTCCCTACCATCTACCCTCTGGCCTGCCGGGGATTCGCGGTCTCAAGGATCTGGACCTGGAGGCGCGCAATATCCCCTCGGAAGAAGCGTTCGTGCAGATGTACTGCGAGCGGGCCGGCCGCCGGGGCGGTATCAGCGACTGGCCGTTTTACACCGCCTTCGCACTGTTCCGCCTCGCGGCCATTCTGCAGGGCGTCTACAAGCGCGCCCTGGACGGTAACGCCGCCAACGCTGACGCCCTCAAGGTCGGTGAAGGCGCCACCATCCTCGCCGACGCCGGCTGGGAGGAGGCGCAACGCCTTCAGCGGTGAGGGGAACACTCGCACCCGTGCAAGCCCGGCCAACATCCGATGGTGGCCGGGCTCTTTTGTGCGCTGTGGGCCTGTGGTCGAGCGAGCCCGCGGGTTGGCTGCAGGGGCCGGGGGTTGGTCCTGTGTTACGGGAAAGAAATGTAATAATATTGCATTCGTGAGGCGACGTTATATAATTCCATTTTTCCGGTCGACGCCGGGCCTGACATCCATTCCGAGTTTCTGGAGCTACGCAACCATGAGGGCAATCATGAAGGGAGCGTATTGGGTTCAGGGGGCCGCAGCGGCGGCGCTCCTGCTTGGGTCGAGTGTCGCCCTGGCGCAACAGGACGGCCAGGGACAAGGCGGCACCCAGGAGGACATGCTGGCGGAGGAGGGTGGTGTTCTCGGCGGCCTGCGTCCAGGCTCCACGGAGCGCATCGGCGCTGGCACCGCCTTCAATCCCTCCATCTCCGTCATCCTGGACGGCGTTTACAAGAACACGTTCAGTGGTGATGCCCACGAACCGGGCGGCTTCGTCGCAGGTCACGACCACGGGCATGGCCACGGTCACGCCCATGGCATGGAAGAGGGGTTTCAGCTTCGTGAGACAGAGTTTGCCTTCGAGGCGTCCGTCGACCCGTACTTCGACGCCTTCGCCATGCTGGTCATCGAGGGTACGGACACCGTCGACCTGGAAGAAGCCTATTTTACCACCACCAGCCTGCCTTGGGGCCTGCAGATCAAGGGTGGTCGATTCCTCTCCGATATCGGCTATATCAACCGCCAGCACGCCCACGAATGGGATTTCGTCGACCGGCCGCTGGTCAGCGAGTACCTGTTCGGCGACCACGGTCTCCAGGACACTGGCGTACAGCTCAACTGGCTGCTGCCGACGCGCACCTATCTCAAGGCAGGTGTCGAGGTGCTGCAGGGTGAGACGTCCGGCATCGCCACCTTCGAGGGTGAGATGGACGTGCGTCCGGAATGGATCGTGTCCGAACCTGATGGCAGCAATCCGCGGCGCGAACGCACCGACGCTCAGGATTTGCCCTTCGACGATGCGTCCGGTCCACGATTGTTTACAAGCTTCCTGAAATGGGGCCCGGATCTCGGTTTCGACCACGCGGCGCAGTTCGGAATCTCCGGTGGATATGCCCGAGCCTTCCAGCGCATGGATGAACACAGCCAGGGGCTGCGGGTCGAAACCTGGGACGGTGACGCGTGGTTCGCCGGCGTGGACGCAGTGTACAAATACGACGGCGGAGGCTACCTGGGTCAAGGTGACCTGACCCTGCAGGGGGAGTATTTCTATCGCAACATCGACACCGACTTTTCGTACTTCAACCACGAGGACGCGAACGAGTGGGAGCGCGGAACCGCCGCCGCCGACGGCACGTCGGGGCGCTTTCAGCAGGATGGCGCCTATCTTCAGGCAGTGTATGGCATCGCCCCGCGCTGGCGCACGGGTGTTCGCGCCGAAGCGCTGGGGATTGCCAAGAATCAGGCCTGGCATGACCGCGACGAGGGCAACGGGTTCGCCGATTTCGACACCAGTTACCGCTATTCCCTGAACACGACGTTCTACCCGTCGCACTTCTCCTATCTGCGGGCGCAGGTGAACTTGGCCGACTTCGCCAGTGACGACCCCAGCAACGGCGACCGTCACGACGAGTGGAGCTTCATGCTCCAGTACAACCTGAGCCTCGGCGCACACGGCGCCCACCCGTTCTGAGCGAGGGAGCAGTAATGATGCCGAAACGCACGATCCTGACAGGCCTGCTGAGTGCGGCGCTTGCCGTCGCACCGGCGGCGCAGGCGCTGGACATCGCCGCCACCACCTCCAACATGGGCATGCTCGCGAAGCACGTGGGCGGCGAGCATGTGGATGTCACCACCATGGCGCCGCCGGATCGCGATGCGCACTTTCTTGAGGCGCGTCCGTCCATGATGGCCGCCATCCGTGGCGCCGATCTGGTGGTATCCGTGGGCGCCGAATTGGAGGATGGCTGGCTGCCCGCCGCGATTCGCGGCGCCAACAACCCGGGCGTGCGGGCGGGCCAGAGCGGATATTTCGAGGCCGCGGCGCAGGTGGAGCTGCTCGGTGGCGGTGGTCCGGCGGACCGCTCGCGGGGCGACGTGCACCCGGCGGGCAACCCGCACGTCTACCTGGACCCGATCCGCATGGGGGAAGTGGCCGAGGCATTGGCCGGCCGCCTCGCGAACAAGGACGCTGCCAACGCCGAAACCTACGAGAGCAACGCCCGGGCGTTCGCCGAGCGCGCCGAAGAGCACGTGGCGCAATGGCGCGAGAGTGTGGATGGCGCACCCGGCGTGGTTCTGTATCATGCCGATGCCACGTACCTGCTCGAACGCCTCGGGGTGCCGGATCTCGATTACCTTGAGCCAGTGCCCGGCGTACCGCCGACGGGGTCGCACCTGCGCTCGCTGATCCGTGATCTGGAGGGGCAAGACGGCGTCATTATCCGTTATCCCTATCAGCGCGAGGACCACGCGCAGTTCGTGGCCGAACAGCTCGGTTGGGAGTACTACACGCTGATGAACGGCGTGGAGATCGGTGGCGACGCCGATGACTACTTTGCGCTGCTGGAGCAGTGGGTGGAGGCGTTGCGCTCTCCCTTGGACTAATGGCTGAACGTTTGCTGACTTTCGACGGCCTGCAGGCCGGTTACGAGGGGCCCGTTGTCGGGCCCCTCGGCTTTTCCGTGGGGGCCGGCGAGGTCGTCGGACTCGCCGGCCCGAATGGCTGCGGCAAGTCCACCATCATGCGTGTCCTCACCGGCGGGGCGCGAGTCTTTGCCGGGACGGTGACGCGCCGTGAAGGGTTGCGGGTGGCGTATCAGGCACAGTCCGGCCTGAACCTGGATCCCAGCAGCGGCGAGATCCCGCTTCGTGTGCGCGAGGTTGTGCGGTTGATGGATGTGGCGCCGGCTGATTTGCCGGCGCGGCTCAAGGCCCTGCTCGATGTGCGGGTCGATCGGCTGAGCGGCGGGGAGCAGCAGCTGCTGTTCGTATGGTGCGCCATCGGCCACCCGGCGGAGCTCCTCCTGCTTGACGAGCCCACCAACAACCTGGATCCCGACGGCGAAGCGTTACTGACGGAAACCCTGCGCGCCCTGGCACCGGGCCGGGCCGCCCTGGTGATCTCCCACGAACGGGATTTCCTGGAGCAGGTCGCGGACCGTATGGTGGAGATCGCCTGATGCCGTGGGATCTGCTGTTTGATCCACTCTTCAGGCTGCCGTTTTTCACCGGCCTGGTCTTTGCGGTGGTGCTTCCGGTACTCGGCCTGTACCTGCGCATGCGCGAGGAGTGGCTTGCGGCGCTGGGGTTTGCGCACCTTGGCGGTGCCGGGGGCGTCGTTGGCAGCCTGATGGGTCTGCCACCGGTGCTGGCGGCACTTGGCGTGGCGGGGGGCGGCGTGGCGGCGCGCGGGCTGGTGCGGCGCACCGGCAACGACCTGTATGCCGTCATGATTCTCGGCGGCTGGGCCGCGATGATCCTTGGGTCTCAGTTCGGCCACCACGCCCGCACCCTCGCGCAGACCCTGGTGGACGGCCAGCTCTACTTCACCGGCATCGAGCAGTTGGTCACGGCGCTGGTATTCGCTGTGGTGTTCGCGACTGTCATGCCCTGGCTCTCTCCCCACCTGCTGCGGGCGCGCCTGTTTCCCGGGCAAGATCGCGCCAATGGTCGCCCCGTCGCCATGCTCGGCTTTGGCTTTAACATCCTGGTCGCGGCCGCTGTGGCGCTAGCGTCCATGGCCATGGGGGTGATGGCCTCTTTCGCCCTGATCTTCATTGCCCCATGGGTGGCCTTCGCCCTCGCACCCGGGTGGCGGGTTGCCTTGCTGCTTACGATGCTGATCGGGATTGCGGCGTACCTGGTCGCCTTCGTCATGGCGCTGGTCGGTGATCTGCCCTTTGGCCCCACGCTCGTCGCCATCGTCGTGGTGCTGGCGATTCTGCGTCTGCTGCCGCGGTGGCGTTGAACCCCGAAGGCTCAGCGGCCTTCCTCCCAGCGTGAACGGGTGTCGGGGCTGTCCGGAGCGGGCGGCGGCTGATCAAATGGCGTAAGCTCCAGGAAACGCTGCAACTGGGCCTGAGCGAGGTCCTCCTGATTGTTCAGCCGCAGCACGTTATAGAAGTAGTAATGCCGGCCTGCATGCACGTAGTCATGGCCGGCCCGGTCCAGCGGTGCCAGGTAGGGGTCCCGCGCCGGCGAAGTCTCCTCGGCCAGTTGCTGGTACAGAAGGCCGAGCTGTGAGCCGATCATCCAGGTGTCCTCACCCGCCTGGACCCGCCGCTGGCTCCGCGGCGCGGCGTATTCGATCACGGGGCGGTCGCGGGTGTTGAGCGGCGCATCGTCGAACAGGGTGCTTTCGCTGATGTTCCCGGCATAGAACCGCAAGCTCACCGCTTGCAGCAGATCGTCGGGCAGCGCGGGATTATTGGCCAAGGAGCGTCCGTGCTCCACCAGCGCGTCGGGATTGACCGTCACGCCTTCCTCGGTTCCCACCAGGGCGACGATGGAGCCGTCGGCGAAGAGATCTCCGCGCCACATGACCACCTGCGGAAACGCCGCCTGCATGGTCCGTGCGATGGTCGAGAACTCCCCCTCGGTCAGCTGGTACAAGGGGAGCCACTGGACGAACAGTCCATTGTCCGCCAGGCGTTCGCGACCCAGGCGATAGTGCTCCAAGGTGTATAGGTTGCCGGTGCCCGCCTTCCAGGGGGTGAAGAGATCGCTGATGATCAGGTCGTAGTCCGTGTCCGCGTGGCGCAGGCAGTGGTGGCCGTCCTCCGCGCGCACGTCCACGCGCGCGTCACTGAACAGCCCCTGGGTCCAGGGCTCGAAATGCCGCTCGGCGAGTTCCACCACTTCGGGCAGCAGCTCGCAGACATCCACTCGCTCCACCGGGAACAGCAACGATGTACCCGCTGTGATGCCGGTCCCCATGCCCAGATAAAAGACCGAGCGCGGCGCCGGGTGCGTCAGCATGGGGATCAGAGTCTGGTTGCGCTCGGACTCCAGGGCCCCCGTGCCGCCCAGCGTGTAGAAATTGTTGACCCGGATCAGGCGATGGGGGCCGCGCTCGATGACAGCAGCGGTCGCGTGGGTGCCTTCGATTACCTCGACGAGCGCCTCGCCGGCGGACGCATCCACCCGCGTTGCGGCAGGCCCATCGACCCGCACTGTCAGGAGCACACCGGCGGCCAGGGCCGCCGGCGCGGCCCACGCCACCCGCCGGTGCCACGGCAGCGGCTCGCGGAGGATCAGCGGCAACATCAGCAGGGGGTATAGCCCCGCGAGGACAAGCAGGCTACCGGTGACGCCAAGCCAGGGGAGCAGAACGAAACCGGCCGCCAGGGAGCCGAGAATGGCGCCGGTGGTGTTTACCGCGACCAGGCGCCCCAGGATCTCCCCCGGCTGCGGATTGGCTGCCTCGGCGAGCCGAAGCAGATAGGGCAGCGTCAGCCCGAGCAGAATCCCCGGCAGCACCATCACCAGCAGCGCCACCACCGACACCGCCGCCAGGTATTCCAGCCACGAAGCTCCCGGACCGACGTAGGCGAGGCCTCCCGTGACCGCATGGAATGCCCAGGGTGAGGCCGCCGTCACCGCGGCTGACGCCGCCAGCATGGCCAGCAGCAGGTGACGGGGCGCCGGGCGGGACAGGCGGGCCAGGGCGTTCGCGACCAGCGATCCCAGGGACAACGCCATGAGAAACGCCACCAGCACCACGGCGTACGTGTACACCGAGTTCTGCAGCACCTGGGCGAACAGGCGGGTCCACAGCACCTCCACACCCAGGGTGGCCAGACCGGACACCAGGGCAACCAGCAAGATCAGGCGATGAGGCAACGCGGCATCTGCCTCGGTGACAGCGGGGGTGGGTCGCGTTTGCCGCCGCAACCTCCGTTCCCGCTCACGCCGCTGCTTTGTGCCACTGCGGGCGGCGGTGGCTGCTGATACGGCACACAGCGCGAGCAGGATTGCGGCGACGCCGACGCCCGCGTCAATGCCGATGGCCAGGAGGTAGGCGCCGTTGAACCCGAGTGCCGGCGGCAGGATGAATCCGGCGGCCAGGGCACCGAGGGCGGAGCCGAAGGTGTTGAGGGCGTAGACGGCGGTGCCGGTGGTGGCGAGCCGGCCAGTCGTTCGGACCAGGTGCTGGCCCATCATCGGCAGTGTTCCACCCATCAGGAATGCGGGCGGAAACAAGATGACGGCTCCGAGGCCAGCACGCAGGGCAGATACCGCCCACTCGGCTCCACCGGTCGCCGCGAAAAGCCATGGATAAACCATGTGGTAGAGGTCTAGCAGAAAGAAGTGGCCCAGGGCCGTCGCGGCCACGCCAAGCTCAAGCAGTCCGAAAGCCCTGAGCGGAGACCGGACCGTTGGAGCGAGCCGCCCCCAGAGCCAGCCCCCCGCGGCCAGGCCGGCGAAGAAAATGGCGATGGCCAGGGCGGCAGCTTGGGCGGTGTTGCCGAACAGCAGCCCCAACTCCCGGACCCATAGGACTTGGTATACCAGGGCGGCGAAGCCGGACAGCAGGAACAGGCCGGCGGTGGCGGCGATCACGACGCGGGGCATGGGGTCCGGGATTGTCCGAGCGAAAATCGTTATCTTATATCATTGTGACTCGCGCTGCACTCGATCTGGCCGGATTCAGGGCGTGTTGCTACTTCTGGTACTTCTCCTTCCACTCGCTGTACGGCATGCCGTAGATGATCTCCTTTGCCTCCTCGTCGGTCATGACCACGCCGCGCTGCTCGGCGGCGGCGCGGTACCACTTGGATAGACAGTTACGGCAGAAACCGGCGAGGTTCATGAGGTCCAGGTTTTGGACGTCCGTGCGCTCCCGCAAGTGACTGACGAGCTGACGGAATGCGGCGGCTTCCAGTTCGGTGCGGGTCTGTTCGTCCATTGGGCCCTCCGGTGAGGCGAGTGAGCGATCCGCCACCAGTGTAACAATCCTGGCGCCCGTCAGTCGGCTTGCGCGTCGCAGGCGGCGCCGTCTGTGCGTTGCTGGCAAATGGTCTCCAGCGTGTCCTTGAAGGCGTCGGTGAATGGGCTGTCGACTTCCAGCGCTGCCCGGGCCTTGTTTTCCGCGTCCGCGTACCGCCCCTGCTCCAGCAGGAGCATGGCAAGGTTGTTGTTGAGTACGCCACGCAGGCTTTCGGCTTCATCGAGCCCCCGGCGGGCGGCGGCCGCCGCGCCCCGTGCGTCGCCTTCGCCGTGATGCAGATTGACCAGGGCGACATGGAAGCCGCCGTGCCGCGGCCAGTGTGCACGGCCGCGCTCGTAGGCAGCGCGCGCTGCACTGGCGCGACCCGTCTCCTCCAGGTCGAGGCCAGCGCGCAGCCAGTGGGCAGGTTGCGCCGTGGCGGGCAGCTCGTCGGGGCGAACGACCACGATGGCCCAGTTATCACCGCGCTCCCAGGTGCGGCGGAAGCGGTCCAGCGTTGTGATCTGGCGCTTGTGCTCACCAGACCGGAGGACATACGCGTGGTTGTCCGGTTTGTAGCCGACCACCACGGCGTAATGCCACACGGGTAGCCAGCCCAGGCCCAGGTTCTGGAAGACCATGACCGGGTTGCCGGCGTGCAGCTCGGCGACAATGGCATCGTGGGTGCCTGGGATCCGATAAGGGACGCGGTCCCGGGCACGGGACTGTGCCTTGATCTCGCTCTGAAAGGTGCCTCTCCGGGCGGGGACGAAAAGGTCCGGTTTCAAGGTCTCGGGCGCAACGTCGTGGCCGCTCCACTGGAGCATTGCCGCCAGAGCGGCCGGTCCGCATTGCAACGCCTCCTGCGGGTGGTGGGGCACATCGGTCAGCTCCACCGCCTGCGGCGGTTCGCTGAATGCCTCGTCCGGGTCGAGCGCGGTCAAGGCGGCACAGCCGCCGAGTGAGAGCACCAGGAGCACGGCCGGCAGCCACCGGGACAGGGATCCGGCCGCCGCCAGGCGCTTTTTCATGGCGTCATTCCAGGTCGTTATCCTGCTCCAGCCTGTCCGGGTCTTCGGGAGTTTCCACCTCATCGAGACTGGAGAGGTCCTCGATTTCGTCGGCCGCCTCGTCAGCCAGGAAGAAATTCACGTCGTCGATGGTGGACGCGTCCACGGCGGAGCCGACGGCGACCTGAAGTTGAAGGTAGTTGAGCAGGTAGTTATACCGCGCCTGCGCCAGATCCCGTTGGGTGGCAAAGCGGTCGCGCTGGACGTTGAGCACGTCCAGGGTGGTGCGAAGACCGACTTCCAGGCCGCGGCGGGTCGAGCGTTCCGTGCTCATGACCGATTGCAGCGCCTGTTCGAAGGCACTGATCTGGCGCAGATTGGAGACCAGGTTCAGGTAGGCGGACTCCGCCTCCAGGCTGGCCTGGCGCTTGGCGTCAATGGAGTCCTCGAAGAAGGCGTCCCGCTCGGCCTGGGCTTCGCGCACCTGGGATGATGCCGAGCCGCCGGCGTACAGCGGCATGGTGAGTTGCAGCCCCACAGTCGTCTGTTCTGCGTCGATGGCGCCATCGAACCCCGGTTGCGTCGCACCTGGTTGTCGAAAGCCAAGGCTGTCGCTCTGGTAATTGCGGCCGTAACTGGCAACCAGATCGACGCGGGGGAAACGCTCGCCGCGTACCCGTCGGATCTCGGTGCGCGAGCGCTCGAACTCGCCTTCAGCCAGGCGCACGTTCAGATTGTTGCGTTCGGCGCGGTCGGCCCAGATATCCGCGGAGTCCGGCGAGGGGGGTTGGGCGGTAAAATCCTCGCGCAGTTCTGCCAACTCGCGCGGTGGCTGACCGATCACGCTGCGCAGATTCTGGCGGGCGACCCGGAGGTCGTTCTCCGCGCGCAGTCGTTGCGCCTCAACCTGATCGAAACGGGCCTGCGCCTCATCACGGTCCGTGACGGTGCCACTGCCGACCTCCAGGGCGCGTTCTGCACGGCGCAGCTCCGACTCGACGGCTTCCAGCTCGGCTTCCGTGAACCGTAGTGTGTCTTGGGCCAGTAGCGTGTCGAAGTAGACTTCGCTCACGCGCAGGAGAATAGCCTGCTGGCTCTGCGCATATTGCAGGCCGGCCTGGTTCTGCAGAATGTCGGCCTGGTCGGCCAGGGCAAAACTCTCCCGGCGGAATAGCGGCTGCGTCAGGGTGACCCCGGCGGACCAGCTCTGGAAGTCGGCACTATCGCGCCCCAGGTCGCCGAATTCTTGGTTCTCCCAATTCTGGTTGACGCCGGCTTCCAGGTTGATGCGGGGCAGAAACAGGGCGCGCGCCTGGGGTTGCAGCTCCTCGCTTGCCCGCAACCGCGCCTGGGCGGCGCGCAGGCTGGGATCCTGCTCCACCGCAAGGCGGTAAGCCTCGCTGAGATCCATGCGGTCGCCGCCGGCCAGACTCTGGCCATTGATCAATAGGGCACTACCGAGGCCGAGGGTAACACCAAGCCTCCAGACGAATGCGCGCATGGCGTGGCTCGACTCCATAAGCAATGGCGGGGTCACAATATGACGGATGGCGGTCAGTGGCAAGCCGACCGTGCGGTCAGGCCCGCGGGATTAGCCACCGTTCGGGGGCGATTCTAAGCTGTCCGCGGCCTGGGTCGCCTGCCGGCAGGCTGGGCAGATTCCGTTGATCTCGATGGTTTGGGAATTGACCTGGAATCCCAGTTCCGCCGCTTTGTTGCTCAGCACCCGGTAAACGTCGCCATCGTTAAGTTCGGCCACGGCATTACAGTGCTGGCAGATCAGGAATTGCCCCACATGCGGCTGCTTGGGATCGCCACAGCCGACAAAGGCGTTCAGGGACTCGATGCGATGAACGAGGCCCTCTTCCAGCAGGAAGTCCAATGCGCGGTAGACCGTCGGCGGCGCGGCGCTGCGGCGCTCTGAACGCAGCATATCGAGCAGATCGTAAGCCTTCATGGGCTCGTGACGGCGCCAGATAAGCTCCAGGACGCGCCGCCGGATCGCCGTTAGCCGAACGCCGTTGTCCCGACATTGCCGTTCGGCACGGTTGAGGGCATCGTCCACGCAATGTTCGTGGTCGTGATCGGCATGCTTGAACGGCGTGACAACATTCGTACCCATACGTGAGCGCGTCTCTCGTTCAGTCTCTGCAATACTATAACATGGCTGCAGCGTGGGTGATCGAAAACGGGGCGAGCCACGCCCAGAGGTAGCTCAGCGGCGCCCTCGGCGCAGGCGACAAGTCGGGGACATTCTGTACAATACTCTTAGCTCGGATGACCGAACGCGGATGAGATAATTTGACACGGTTGTGCTCGTTATCTATATCTGTGCTCGGTAGGATAAAACGAAATAGAGTTTTGCAGCGCGGAATAAATTACGCGGTCGGGCGACGCTCCCCAAGCGATCCCGGTCAGCCTGTTACACCCATTGCTCGCCAAGCGCACAATGCAGAACGGAGATGCTATGAAGATTCTGGTCCCTGTGAAGCGCGTGGTGGACTACAACGTCAAAGTCCGCGTCAAGGCGGATGGCAGCGGCGTAGAGACCGCCAACGTGAAGATGTCCATGAACCCCTTCGACGAAATCGCCGTTGAGGAAGCCGTGCGCCTCAAGGAAAAGGGTGTCGCGGAAGAGGTGGTGGTGGTGTCCATGGGGGTGAGCCAGTGCCAGGAGACCATCCGCACGGCGCTGGCCATGGGGGGCGACCGTGGCATCCTGGTGGAAACCAGTGATCCGCTGGAGCCGCTCACGGTCGCCAAGTTGCTCAAGGCGGTGGCCGAGAAGGAACCCCCCGACTTGGTGATCCTCGGCAAGCAGGCGATCGATGATGATGCCAACCAGACCGGGCAGATGTTCGCCGCGCTGATGGGTTGGGGCCAGGGCACGTTCGCCTCCGTAGTTGCGGTGGAGGAGGGCAAGATCCAGGTCACCCGAGAGATCGACGGCGGTGCGGAGACCGTGGCTTTGAAGCTGCCGGCGGTGGTGACCACCGATCTGCGCCTCAATGAGCCGCGCTATGCCAAGCTACCCAACATCATGAAGGCGAAGAAGAAGCAGCTTGACAAGTTGACGCCCGCTGATCTCGGCGTCGACACGACCCCGCGCCTGAAGACGGTCAAGGTCTCCGAGCCGCCGAAGCGCAAGGGCGGCGTCAAGGTGGCGGATGTGGCCGAGTTGGTGGATAAGCTCAAGAATGAAGCGAAGGTGATCTGACATGACCATTCTCGTCGTAGCAGAACATGACAACTCGGCACTGGCGTCCTCGACCCTGGGCACGGTCAGTGCCGCCAAAGCGATCGGCGGCGATGTCGATGTGTTGGTTGCCGGCAAGGACTGCAGTGCCGCGGCCGAGGCCGCCGCCAAAGTGGACGGGGTGAGCCGGGTGCGCGTCGCCGATGCGGCGCACTACGAGCACGGCCTGGCCGAGGATCTGGCCAGCCTGGTGTCGGGTATGGCCGGTGACTACAGCCATATTCTCGCCCCGGCGACCACCTTCGGCAAGAACTTCATGCCGCGCGTGGCGGCCCTGCTGGATGTGGCCCAGATCTCCGAAATCACCGAGGTGGAGTCCGAAGACACCTTCACACGGCCGATTTATGCCGGTAATGCCATGGCCACCGTACAGTCCACGGACAGTACCAAGGTCATTACCGTGCGGCCCACCGCCTTCGAGCCGGCTGCGGCCGAGGGCGGGTCTGCCGCCGTAGAGGCGGTCGAGGCAACCGAGCACAGCGGCCTTGCCGATTTCGTCAGCCAGGAGCTGACCAAGTCCGACCGCCCGGAGCTGACTTCAGCGAAGATTGTGGTCTCTGGCGGCCGCGGCATGGGCAGTGGCGAGAACTTCAAGATCCTGGAAGACGTCGCCGATAAGCTTAATGCTGCCTTGGGCGCCTCCCGGGCGGCGGTGGATGCCGGTTTCGTGCCGAATGACTATCAGGTCGGGCAGACGGGCAAGATTGTCGCTCCGGACCTCTACATCGCCGTGGGCATTTCCGGTGCCATTCAGCACCTGGCCGGAATGGAAGGCTCCAAGGTGATTGTTGCCATCAACAAGGACGAAGAGGCGCCGATTTTCGAGGTGGCGGATTATGGGCTGGTCGCCGACCTGTTCCAGGCGGTTCCTGAGTTCTCGCAGGCGCTGGACAAGGTTCGCTGAGGCGCTCCGGCGACATCGCTTCAGCAAACGGGGTGCCCACCATCGGGTGCCCCGTTGTCTCCGTGGCGCCACACGTCCACAACTCAACGGGATCCCTTCCACCCATGCCCGCCGTCCTCGAAACTGTCCGTGTGCTCGATCTGAGTCGCATCCTCGCCGGTCCCTGGGCGGGCCAGTTGCTCGCCGACCTGGGCGCGGAGGTGATCAAGGTCGAGCGGCCCGGGCGTGGTGATGACACCCGGGGCTGGGGCCCGCCATATCTCAATGACGCCGATGGCCACCCCGCCGAGTCCGCCTACTACCTCTCGACCAATCGCGGCAAGCACTCCGTTGCCATCGATCTTACCCGCCCTGAGGGCCAGGCACTGGTGCGGGCGCTCGCGGCGCAAAGCGACATCCTGCTGGAGAACTACAAGGTGGGCGGCCTGAGGCGCTACGGGCTGGATTACGCCAGCCTGCGGGGCGTGAATCCGCGGCTCATCTATTGCTCGATTACGGGCTTCGGTCAGACGGGCCCCTACCGAGAGCGCGCGGGGTACGATTTTCTGCTCCAGGCCATGGGCGGGCTCATGAGCATTACCGGGGCACCGGATGCCGACGGCGGCGAGCCCACCAAGGTGGGGGTGGCACTCACGGATATTCTTACCGGCCTGTACGCCACCGTCGCCAGCCTGGGCGCACTGGCCCACCGGGAGCGCACCGGCGAGGGCCAGCACATTGACCTCGCGCTGCTGGATGTGCAGGTGGCCACCCTGGCGAATCAGGCCATGAACTACCTCGTCGGCGGTCAGGTGCCGGGGCGCATGGGCAATGCGCACCCGAACATCGTGCCCTATCAAACGTTTCCCACCCGCGATGGTTACCTGGTGCTGACCGTGGGCAACGATGAGCAGTTTCGGCGGCTGTGTGAGATCATGGCGCGGCCCGATCTGCCAGACGATCACCGCTACGCCACCAATGCCGCCAGGGTGGCGAATCGGGAGGTGCTGATCCCGGAGCTTAGCGCCGTATTCCGCACCCGCGCCACGGGTGCCTGGCTTGCCGACCTGGAAGCCGCCGGCGTGCCCTGCGGCCCGGTGAACAGCATCGATCGCGTGTTCGCCGACCCCCAGATCCAGGCCCGGGGCATGCAGACCGTCACGGAGCACCCGCAGCTCGGGGCCGTCCCCGCGGTGGCCAACCCCATCCGCTACTCGGCGACACCGCTGGACAGCACCCGGCCGGCCCCACGGCTGGGCGAGCAGACCGATACTATACTTCGTGACATCCTGGGCCACTCCGACGAGGCCATCGCCGAGCTGCGCCGGCAGCGCGTCATCGGCTGAGGCGACCCGCCTTTGACCCAGGGCGCTCACCCTGGAGACAGATGGCCGGCATAACCACCATTACAGGAGAAGATGATGAACGGCGCCGAGGCGTTGCTGCGCACCCTGATGAACGGCGGAGTGGAAGTGTGTTTCGCCAACCCGGGCACATCCGAAATGCACTTCGTCGCCGCCCTGGATCGTGTGCGCGGCATGCGGCCCGTGCTGGGGCTGTTCGAGGGGGTGGTGGCAGGCGCCGCGGACGGTTACGCCCGCATGGCGGACAAGCCGGCCGCGACCCTGTTTCACTTGGGGCCGGGCCTGGGTAACGGGCTCTCGCAGCTGCACAATGCCATGCGTGCCCGCACGCCGATTGTCAACGTGGTGGGCGAGCATGCCACCTGGCATCGACGCTATGAGACACCGCTGGCCTCGGACGTGGCGGCCTATGCCAGGCCGGTTTCCGGCTGGCTGCGGACCTGCGCCTCGGCGCGTGTGCTCGCGGCCGATGCGCGCGCTGCCGTGCAGGCCGCCCACGGGCCTCCCGGGCAGATCGCCAGCCTGATCCTGCCGGCGGACTGCAGCTGGGACGAGGCCGGTGAGCCCGGTGCCGCGCTGCCGCCACCCCGGCGACGGGCCGTGGACGACGCCGTATTGCAGGAGGTGGCGACGGCGCTTCGCTCCGGTGAGCCCACCGTCCTCCTCATGAACGGTGCGGCCGTGCGCGCCGACGGGCTGCATGCGGCGAGCCGATTGGCCAACGCCACCGGGGCCACCGTCCTGGCGGACACGTTCACCTCGCGGCTGCAGCGTGGTGCGGGGCGCAGCCCCGTGCAACGCTTCCCCCGCTACCCGGAGCAGGGGGCGGCGCTGTTGGGTCAAACGCGCCACCTGGTGCTGGTGGAGACCGTCCCGCCCGTGGGTTTCTTTGCCTATCCGGGGCAACCGAGCTGGTTGACCCCCGAGAGCTGCCGGATTCACACGCTGGCGGCCCCGGGGGAGGATTCCGTGGCGGCGCTGGAGACGTTGTGTGAAATGCTCGGCGCCCCGGAAGATGGGGCCACGGTGCAGGAGGCGTCGGTGCCCGCGCCGGCCACTGGGGCGCTGACGCCCGAGGCCGTCGGCCAGAGTGTTGCTGCTTATCTGCCCGAGCACGCCATTGTCTCCGACGAGGCAGTGACCTCCCGCGGGGGATTGCCCGAGGCGACCGCGGGATGTCCGCCCCATGACTGGCTGTCGCTGACCGGTGGCGCGCTCGGGGGCGGCCTGACTGTGGGCCTCGGCGCTGCCGTGGCCTGCCCGGACCGCAAGGTGCTGTGTCTGCAGGCCGACGGAGCCGGCATGTACAACGTGCAGTCCCTTTGGACCATGGCCAGGGAGCGGCTGGATATCACCGTGGTGGTCTATGCCAACCGCAGCTACCGCATCCTTCATCACGAGTTCGAGCGGCTTGGACTCGGCGACGTGGGCGAGGGCGCCCGGCAGCTTATGGATATCGGCGAGCCGACCCTCGACTGGGTGGCCCTGGGCCGTGGAATGGGTCTCGAGTCGCACCGAATCGAATCCACCGAATCATTCAACAGCCAGTTCGCCGCGGCCATGCAAGCGCGCGGCCCGCAGCTCCTGGAGGTGGTGCTTTGAGCATGCGGGAGCGCAGCGGCCGGGTGCCCAGGAGGGCGGGAGACACTGGCTCCATGACGGCTGCAGTCCGCTGCCCGATGCGGGAGCTGCCATGAGCGCGACAACGAATGCCATGCCCTCAGGTTCCGGGAGCGCGGCGGACGAAATGGGGATCATCGAGTGGATGCCCCGTTGCCTGGAGCGCCAGCGTGAGGCCTTTCGGGCGTCGCCGTACCCGGATGCCGCATCTCGCCGTGATGCCCTGGAGCGCCTGCGCCGGGCGGTGTCGGCCTACCAGGGCGAGCTGGCAGAGGCCATTTCCCGGGATTTCGGCGGACGCTCTCGATTCGAGACGATGACGGTCGACATCGTGCCCACCCTCATGGGCATCCGGCACGCAAAGCGCCACGCGGGGCGCTGGATGCGCAGCCGCCGGCGTTCGCTCCACCCGATCATGCAGCCGGCCGGGGCGCGCATCGTCTATCAGCCCCTGGGTGTAGTCGGCATCATGGTGCCCTGGAATTATCCCGTCCTCCTCGCCCTGGCGCCGCTCACGGGTGCACTGGCCGCGGGTAACCGGGCCATGATGAAGCTCTCGGAGTTCACCCCGGAGAGCAACGCCGTGCTGCGCAAGCTGCTGGCCGAGGCGTTCAGCGCGGACGAAGTGGCGGTGGTGCTGGGTGATGTGCCGGTCAGCCAGGCGTTTGCGAGCTTGCCATTCGATCATCTGATTTTTACCGGCTCCACCACTGTGGGGCGGCGGGTCATGGCCGCGGCCGCGGAGAATCTCACACCCGTGACCCTGGAGCTTGGCGGCAAGTCGCCGGTGATCGTGGATGAGGACGCGCCGCTGGGGCCCACCGTGGAGCGGCTGCTGTTTGGCAAGCTGGTGAATGCGGGGCAGACGTGCATCGCGCCGGACTATGTTTTGTGCACACCTGCCCGCCGGGAGGCGCTGGTGGCGGGCATCCAGGGGGCGTTGCCGCGTTTGTATCCGCGCCTGCGGGAAAACACCGATTACGCGAGCATTATCAACGAGGCGCAATACGCGCGCTTGCAGGGCCTGCTTGAGGATGCGCGCGAACGGGGGGCGCAGGTGCTGCCACTGAATCCGGGCGGCGACGACTTGCAGGGCACCCGCAAACTGGCGCCACATCTGGTGCTGGAGGCACCGGCACAGGCCCGGGTGCTGCGGGAGGAGCTGTTCGGCCCGATTCTTCCGATCGTGACCGTGCCGGACCTGGAGGCGGCGCTTGCGTACGTGCAAGCCCGGCCGCGGCCGCTCGCACTGTACTACTTCGGGCAGGAGCGCGCGCGTCAGCAGCGGGTGCTGACCCACAGTCACGCCGGGGGGGTCTGCATTAACGACACCATGCTCCATGTGGCGCAGGAGGAACTGCCGTTTGGCGGGGTGGGCGAGTCCGGCATGGGCCACTATCACGGCCACCACGGGTTCCTGACCTTCTCCCACCAGAAGGCGGTATTCACCCGCGGCCGCGTCAATCCCACACGGCTGCTCTACCCGCCTTACGGCGGCGTCGTGCAGCGGCTGATTCAGTGGTTCATGGCCCGATGAGTCAGCATGATGGCGCTGTGCGATCTGCGGCAAGCCGCAGGAAATGGAGGGGCAGGACCTCATCCACCGCCTGCGCGCCGCTTCATGCCTCGCGCCCTGCCAGCGGCAGGTGCTTTAGCTCGTAATCGCCCTCCTGATACCACAGCACGCTCCCTTGATCGTACCAGTCGCCGAGCACGATACGGGTGGCCGGGCGACCGTCCAACTCGAAGGTATGGGTGTTCGGCCGGTGGGTGTGGCCGTGGATTATACGGTGGACGCCATGCTCGCGCATGGCCTTGACAACCGCGTCACCATTGACGTCCATGATGGTATCGGAGGTTTCGGCCAGTGCGCTGTTGCGTGAGGTGCTCTCGTCGCGCGCTTCTTTCGCCATGGCGATGCGTTCCTCCACCGGGCGAGCGAGGAAGACTTTCTGCCAGTCCGGGTCGCGCACCATGGCACGGAACTGTTGGTATTCATGGTCGTCCGTACACAGCAGGTCGCCGTGCGTGAGCAGCACGGGCTCGTCCCCCAGGCGCGTGACGGTGGGGTCATCGAGTAGCTGGGCGCCGGTGATTTCGGCGAACTGGCTGCCCAGCAGAAAGTCGCGGTTGCCGTGCATCACGTACAGCGGGGTGCCCGTGGCTGAGAAGGCCCGCATGCTGGCGAGCACGGGGTGATCGGGGGGGGCGGCGTCGTCTCCGATCCATGCCTCGAACAGGTCGCCGAGGATGTACAGGGCGTCGGCACGGCCCGCGGTCTCCCGGAGGAATCGCAGAAACAGCTGCACGATTTGCGGTCGACGCTCGTCCAGGTGCAGGTCGGCGATGAAAACAGTCGGTCGCATGATCCGACTCCTTGCCAATTGGAGAGTACCTTGCAGCATAACGGGCCGCCGGGCACCCCACAAACCGATGTGAGGGCGGTTGGGCCGCTGGCTAGTGTCCTGTCCCGCAAATAACGTTACGATTGTCGCGGCCCTGACGGCCCCTGGCGGCGTTGCGCCTCCTCGCCGTAGTCCCCGCTACGCCTCCTCGGCGCGCCTTGCCAGGAACCGTCAGGATCCACGCCAATTTTCGCAACTTATTTACGGGACAGGACACT
>NZ_SKOG01000141.1 GCF_007120195.1 Aquisalimonas sp. | reverse complement strand
CTTTCACGTCCACTCCGGCATTAACGGTTACGAAGAAGGCCTGTGCGGATCAGACTACAACGGCTGCTACCGCCTGGATGCCGCGACCACGCAGACCTATAGCCTCGGCGGTAGCGCTGCACGACACCTCGAACGGCCCCTTTTTTACGCCGCCAAGTGGGGCGGGTTCAACGACCTCAACAACAGCGGCACGCCGGACTCCACGGTTGAATGGGCGCGGGATGATGACGAGACCATGCCGCGCACCTACTTCTACGCCACCGAGCCGCAAGCGCTGGAGCAGTCCCTCGCAGAGGCCTTCACCGGGGTGCTTGCCGCGACGGCTTCGGCGACCTCGGTCGCCCAGAACTCCACCGAGCTCCAGGAGGACTCCCTGCTGTTCCAGGCCCGTTTCGACAGCGACGACTGGAGCGGCACCCTGCTCGCGTTCAACCTGGACGCCGACGATCCCACCAGCGGCAGCCCCACCCAGAACCTTGAATGGGACGCGGCGGAAGTGATGGAAAACAGGGGGCACGGGACGCTGGTGACGTGGGATGACAACAACAACACCGGCATCCACTTTTCCTGGAGTGCTCTGAACGCGGGGCAGCAAAACGAGCTCAGTGCCGAATACGACGGCGAGGCACTGCTGGGCTTTCTAAGCGGTAAACGCGACGGTGAAGACACCACCTTCAGGGCACGGGGAACCGGCCCGCTCGGTGACATCGTCCACTCCGACCCGGCCTTCGCCGGGACTGAGGACTTCGGCTATGCCGCCCTGGACGAAACCGGCTACAACGCCTTTCTCGACCGGAAGAAAGACCGCCCGGAGATAGTGTACGTCGGCGCCAACGACGGCATGCTGCATGCCTTCAATGCCGAAGACGGCGAGCACGTCTTCGGCTACGTGCCAAACTTGCTGTTCCCCGAGCTCTCGCGGCTGGCAGCCCCGGATTACAACGACCACCACCGTTACTTCGTGGACGGCTCCCCGCGGGTGGCCGATGCCTACATCAATGACAGCTGGGCCACGGTGCTGGTGGGAACGCTTGGGCGCGGCGGCAGCGGTGTGTTCGCCCTGGACGTCACTTCGCCCGGTAGTTTTGGTCCCAGCGATGTGCTTTGGGAGTTCGATAACAATGACCTCGGCCACGCCATCGGCCAGCCTGCCATTGTCAAGCTCGAGACCGGCGAGTGGACGGCGCTGGTCCACAACGGCTACGACAGCCACAGCAACGCGGCGCAGCTGTTCATCATTGATCTTGAAAGCGGTGACTTGATCGATCGCATCGACACGGGGGCAGGCACGGGCGGCGATCCCAACGGGCTGTCCCAGGTCACGCCGGTGGACACCACCGGCAGCGGGCGGGCCGATGCGGCCTACGCCGGCGACCTCCACGGCAACGTGTGGGTATTCCATCTGGCAGACCGGACCGTCGAGCGCCTCTTCACGGCCACGGACGACGGCGGTGAGGCCCAGCCGATTACAGCCGCGCCGGCCATCGCCACCGCCGCACGGGGTGACAACATGGTGTTCGTGGGTACCGGCCGCTACCTGTCCAACAGCGATATCGATACCAACTACAACGGCCGGCCGCAGTCTCTGTACGGTCTCCTGGACACGGGCGAGGGCCCGATTTCCGGCCGGGACGAGCTGACGGAGCAGGAGCTCCTCGCCAAGCTGAGTGTCGATGAGGCGGTTGTACGGGTCACCTCGGACAACGACGCGGGCCCGCGAGGCTGGTATCTGGATCTCGTCTACGACGGCAACTACCAGGGCGAGCGGATCGTCAACCGTCCCATCCTCCGGGGCCGGCGCCTTGTGGTCACCACGCTGATCCCCTCGGAACACCCCTGCCAGTTCGGCGGCAGCGGCTTTCTCATGGAGCTGGACGCCCAGAGCGGCAGCCGGCCCTTCGTTCCGGTGCTCGATATCACCGGCGACGGTGAGTTCGACACGGTCACCTACACGGATGACGACGGCGAGGAGATTGAACTCCCACCCAGCGGCAAACGGCTCGAGGGCATCCCGACGCAGCCGGCGGTGAAGGAGGATCCGGACGATCCGACCCAGGAACACAAATACATCGGCACGTCCTCGGGGGCCATCGAAGTCATCAAGGAAGGCGGCGCCGTGACTGGCACGCGCCAGTTATGGCGGCAGCTGCGCTGAGGCACAGGGAGCATGCAATGAGAACAAGGCATTCGGATACTGGTGGTTTTACGCTGATCGAGGTCATGATCGTGGTGGTCATCATCGGCATCCTGGCATCGATCGGCTATCCGGCCTACCAGAATCACGTAGAGAACTCGCGTCGCACGGACGGCCATAGCGCGCTGATGCAGCAAGCCCAGCGGTTGGAGCGATGCTACACCGCCCAGCAGGCCTACACCGACAATGGCGAGCTGTGCGTGGAGCTCGGCGACTCGGATGGCGGCTATTATGCCCTCAGCGCAGATAACGTGACCCGCACGACCTTCACCCTGGAGGCCGTCCCGCAGGGCGTCCACGCCGGCGATGCCTGCGGGACACTCACGCTGGATCAAGCCGGCAGGCGCGGCGCCGACGGCGATGTGGAGAACTGCTGGTAAGCAGGGCACTTGGAGCGTGCATCAGGGATTGCTGATGCCTCCGCAAACGGTGTCATGGCATGGCGAGCTCGCCCGGTAGCCTGGCTTGTGGGCTGACCGAGACGGGGCATGCGCGATCACCACGGGCACGCAGGCAGGAGGGATGGCCGGCTGCGCGCGCAGTGCCTGGGACCTCAACCTCGCGCATGGGCGTCATTGCGTTCGCGTCCGGGCGGTATTGCAGGCGAGTGGTGACAAGATTATTGACACTCTGCCCAACATCCGGCGCAGAGAACCGCACTCAGAGACCCCACGTTTCCCGCTCGATCCACTTGAATCAACGCCATCTCCCGGCCGCCGGCGGCGGATACGCCTTCACCCTACCGCCTGAGAGCAACGCCATACGCCGTGTTGGCGCGACCCCGCCATCTCCTGCGGGATCACGAAGGCAGCACATGTGATTGCAAGCGCGACGCTACCCCAAACGGATGGCATGTGTAGTGCATCTTTTTTTTCCTTGGACCTGGCCACAGTGCATCCCCAAGACAACAAGAAGGAGAAGAACCAATGACCGCCGCCACGATGGCCCTGCCCCACTTCGCGCTCACGGTGTTGACGGCCTGCGCGCCCGGCCTGGGCACAATCGCAAGGCCCTGGATCTCAATGCCCGACGGCGCCGGCGAAAGCGCTGTACGCGGACGCAGCGCCCCCTAACCCTGTTGTACGACGCGAACAACCGGACAAGGTGGGGCGAGTGGTAAGCCACTCCGACCTCAACAGGGGTGACTGCGATGGATGACCTTCGCTCGCGAATATCGGCAGAAATCCCGCATTTGCGCCGTTATGCCAGAAGCCTCGTCGCCGACGCCGACGAAGCGGACGATCTAGTGCAGGAGTGCCTGGAAAGGGCGCTGAGCCGCGGAAAACTATGGGATCCCAACAAGAGTACCCGGTCCTGGCTCTTTCGCATCATGCATAACAACTTCGTGTCATCCTTGAGAAAGCGCAAGCGCCACAACGAGCTTCATCGTCGCTATCCGGTGGAGGACAAGATCCAGGCCGGTTACGAGCACCATTGCGAGCTCGATATGGTT
>NZ_SKOG01000043.1 GCF_007120195.1 Aquisalimonas sp. | reverse complement strand
TGGGGCGTACCTACACGCTGACCGGTGAGCTCCAGCGAGTGAACGTCGGCGGCACCTGGGTCGAGTAACTGATGCCCGCCGTGAAAAGGCGCTTCACTCGCATTGAACTGGCGCCGCATCAGGTTTACAGCCACCGCGCGGCGCCACGTTCAACGCCGAAAGGCCTGGTGGATGGAGTACAGTGATCAGGTTTGGACCCGTCTGGGATCGCCCCACGGAGTGACCATTAGGCATAGTCACGTGAGTGTCGTAGAATAGTGACTGGGCCCTATAGTCACGGTGGAACGATGAGCGAAGAGCAGATAACAAAGTCCCAGTTCAAGGCCAGGGCGCTTGAGTATTTCCGACAGGTGGAGCTGTCGGGCGAGCCTGTTGTGATTACGGACCGGGGCCAGCCCACCGTGGAGATTCGGCGTTATCGTGCAGACAAGCGTTCACCACTGGAAAAGCTGCGCGGGAGCGTTGTTGAGTTCAAGGACCCGCTGGGGCCGGTGGCAGAGGATGACTGGGAGGCGTCGGGGTGATCGTTCTCGACACCCACGCCCTCATCTGGTGGGTCAACGGCGATGCGCAGCTTTCGGATCGTGCCCGGGAGGCCGTGGAGGCCGAACAGGCCACCGAGGGCGGCGTGATCCTGGTGTCGGCTATCTCCGCCTGGGAGATCGGGATGCTCGTCGTCCGGGAGCGCCTGACACTGACTATGAGTGTCGATGATTGGCTGGATGTCGCCGGAAGCATCGATGGCCTTCGATTTGTGCCCGTGGACAATCACATTGGGGTCGAGTCCACGCGATTGCCCGGCACGTTTCATAAGGATCCGGCAGATTGCATGATCGTCGCCCTGGCACGCTCCCTCAATGCTCCGCTCCTCACGGCCGACGACAAAGTCCGGGGCTACAAGCATGTCCGGACGATCTGGTAGATCGATCAAGGCAGGGCATTTGGGGGCGATGCACGCCCTTGGGCGAACCGACGCGATGGGGGCCGGTATCCTGCAGGACGCGTGCGCGCCAGCGGCGAGTTTCCCCAGGGGCTCTATAGATACCCCGGCTGCATTAGCCGGAACGAGGAACACGCCGAATGCCCTGTCTCCTTCAGCACCTTCGGGAGAACGGGCAACGACAAGCAGCACGTCGGCGGATGCCGCCCCCGTGATATACAACTTCTCCCCGTCGATCACGATGGCAGATCCGTCACGCCGAGGGGAGGTAGATATCGCGCCGGCGTCGGACCCGGCCTCGGGCTCAGTCATGGCAAAGGCGATCTGCAAGCGGGCGGAACGCAGCGCGCCCAACAGCCGCGCCCGCTGCTCCGCAGTACCCGCCAAAGTGATGACGGCTCCCCCGAGTACGACATTGACCATGTCAATCGAGGCAAGCGATCCGGAATGAGCAGCAAGTGTCTCGACCGCTATGACCGCAAGGCGCACATCACGCGCTGGAACCGGTCCGAAAACTCCTTTGCTGGGACCATCACCGTCAGATCGCAGGAAATCAAGACTGAGCAGGCCGTGTTCTTCAAAGACCTCCAGCGCCGCGGATACGCTATTCTGGCTTGTTCCAACGCCGTCCGGATCGTGGTCCCGGATTAGCTCCTCCGCAGCACCCACCGCCCTAGACCGAAAATCTTCAAGATCGCTAGCCAGTTTCGCATCCATCTCTCTTCTCTCTATTGAATGCTCCTCTTTTAAGGCTAGCAAGCGCATAATAATCCTATAAATATTATTATCTTTGTTAATTAATAACTATACTTGTATAGACCAGCGCCCTTTCACGCTCGCCACGTCCGACGGCCAGGCTTGTTTGCGGCCCACGCGGAGAGCAAGTGGCCAGCGGACGACTTTCGGAACGCGTGGGTCGCTCCAGTTCTGCGCCAGCTCTTCTTGAAGGCCGGGAAGCGGATCGCTCCCGGTGGCCTGCCGGTAACGTTGCGTCGCAGACCAAGTACCGAGATAACCAACCAACCCGTCCAACGTCATCGCCGCCTCCATAGTAAGAACAGGCGGGGTCAGCTCCGGCAAGGGAAACGGGAGTGATCGATACCCCTCTTCCACCAACCGACGTTCGGGCGGCCAGTAGGGCCCAACGGTGTTGGAGTAGTAACCATCAATGCAACGCTGCAGACGCTGATCAGACAATTTCAGAGCACCGTAGCACCACAGCCAGTGTCCCGCCCAAACGCAACACGCGTATTGCCTCGCCGTAGAAAGCGGAAATATCGAACCAGTGAAGGGCCTGTGCGACGGTAACCAGGTCGATTGAGGCGTCTGGCAAGCCGCTGTGCTCGGCTGCGGCCACTCGATAACGCACGTGCGGATGCCGCTCCGCGTGCGCAATCTGCTCGGCGCTTGCATCTGTGCCAATCACCCAGGGGAAATAGTCCGCCTAGATCACCGCTGCCTGACCGTTACCCGTGGCACAATCCCACGCAGCCGTGCGTCCGGGCGAAAGCGAAGCGAGGTAAGCGAAGAGGGCCGCTGGGTAGCCGGGCCGGAAGCGGGAATAGCCGGCCGCTTGATTGGAGAAGTGGTCGTGGAACCCGCTCATCGTTGCCCCGTGCTTGTGTACCCTCTAGTGTCCTGTAACCGAAAGCGACTACTGCGGGAGACCCACGGGTGTTGACCTCACCCGACTGAATCATTGTCGTTCGATACCCCGGCAAGGTCAAAGCGAGCCGTGGTGGGGCGACCGGCAAGGAGAATTGCCCAATCCTCTAATCTCGGGTCATTTTCGCCATGACCACCCGTGCTTGCCGTGTGCATCCGACATTCCAATTTGTGACTATTCTGTAAATCACGCATCACGGCGGGATTTTATTGAAACGCAAGTCTTTGAAAATATGGAGCTGGCGACAGGAGTCGAACCTGCGACCGGCTGATTACAAATCAGCTGCTCTACCAACTGAGCTACGCCAGCAACGCGACCGGGCGGATGGCGGGGAGAATAAGCCGCCTGGAATTCAAGGCCGTATGGTAGTTCAAGACGCGAGGTCCTCGCAATCCGCGGGCCACCAGTCGGCAGCAGGGAGCTCGTCGCGGGAGTCTGCCCCGACAATTACCCCGTAGCTGCGTGTGGTGCGGTAGCGCTCGACGCGTTCAGCCGGGAAGCCGAGCGCCTCGACGGCCTCCTGCCGGCGACGGGCGTGGGTCTCGGAACTGAACACACCGAGCGACACGGCATGCTCGTTATCCTCACGACCGACGTAGCCGAAACCGGTGACCCCCGCGTCGGACAGTTTCGCCATGGCCGCGTGGGCGGCCTCCAAAGAGTCATGGGGTGGGATGTAGACCCAGTAGCCGGCAAATTCGCGGCCGTCGCTGCGCAGCACGCGGGCGGGATGGGCGTTCGCGCGCGCGGTTTCGACGAGTGCCATTGCGGCGTCCTCATCCATAGCCTCGGTTTGGTAACAGCGCTCCGGCCCCTCGGCGGTGGAGCCGTCCAGCCTTGCGTCATCGCCGCCTTGGGGTGCAGGGGCGAGGGCCTGTGGATCAGCCCGGTCGGCGTCGATGCGCGCGCCCGGGGTGGACGCCTCGGTGGGGTCCGTGGCCTCGTCCACGGCCCGCTTTTCGTCGAGCAGGCGCAATGACCCCTCGGCGGGCCTCGGCGGCGCGACGCGCGGCTCGTCGGTGGCCTCCATGGTGACAACCATAAAGACG
>NZ_SKOG01000026.1 GCF_007120195.1 Aquisalimonas sp. | reverse complement strand
TCCTGGCCGGCAAGGCGGCGCAAACTGTGAGTCACCCCGCCGGGACTGCTGCTGCGCGGCAGCGTCGTTTCCGATGACCACCGCCGCGCCAGCGAAGCCTTGGTCGATCTCCACACAGTGGCATCCGCAGCAGGATGGACCCACGTTCGGGCGCGCTCGGCAAACGCATTGCGCCGCAGGCGCACCGCGTTGTGGAGTAGGCCATGGCGCTGATCGGCGCCTGCAGGGTGAAGACCACATCGTCGTAGTCGAGGGCACGCAGATCGGTCTGACGGGCCTTCAGCCACCGCGTCGGCACGCGCCGCCGGATGGAGTGGTCCCAAACGAGACGGTGTTGCGCGTCACCTGCGAGGGGATCTTAGATCACGGGGGCACCGATGATCCGCCACTGCCAGAGCTGCGCGCTCACAAGCACGAGGGCGAGCGCGAAAAGACTGAAATGCAGTCGCCGCCACAGACTCCAGCCTGAGCCCGACCAGGTCGGCCACAGGCCGGCCAGCATGGCTAGCGAAACGCCTGTCACCATCCATCCGGCATAATGAAGCAGAAACATCCTGGTGTCCGGGTAATCGTCGGCCATGCGACTCAGGTCGAAATCCGCGAGCCCCATAATCAACACACCCAGGATAGCAATAAACAGCAACTGCACGGCACCGGCCGCGATGCTGATGCCGCCGGGAACGCTTGAAGAAAAGCCCCAACCGCCACCGCGCCCGAATCGCCGCCAGGCCCCCAGCAGTGTGGTGAGCGCGAGCAGGGTCGCGATGCCAAGCAGTGCCGCCAGTGTGTTCGGATTCTTCCAGATGCCGATGCGCTCGAGGGTGTGTATACCCATTGGGTCGGCCAATGCCTCGACATCGCCAGAGTCGTTACGCAACACCGCGACCCGTCCTCCGCGGGCGTTCTCAAAAACGTCCGCGGCGCCCTGGAGCCGGCGGTAGTGCTCGCTTCCCTCCATCGGGTTGCTGAGTTCGAAGCCCTCCGGGGAGGTGGGTACAAGCTGGGCGACGCTGACTGTACCGAGCACGGCGGCAAACGTGGAGAACACGCGGC
Source organism: Aquisalimonas sp. (assembly GCF_007120195.1). Taxonomy (GTDB): domain Bacteria; phylum Pseudomonadota; class Gammaproteobacteria; order Nitrococcales; family Aquisalimonadaceae; genus Aquisalimonas. Next base: position 2,635 of record NZ_SKOG01000026.1, on the reverse strand, counting down.
GGTTATTCATGTACGTGCCGGCCAACTCCCCCAGTGCGTCCGCGTCTTCGTCATCAACGAGCATCGGGACTGGGTCAGAGGCTTGGAGATAATCGACGATCAGCAGCGGGAGCTGTGCGACCGGGACGAATGTGTGAGCGCTGTTCTGCGATATGAACACGCCAAGACCGAGCTCCGGCACCAGGACCATGTTGGTCAGGAATGCGGCGGTCCCGCCGCCGTGTCCCAGGGTACGGAGGCCGCGATAAGGAACGTCCTGCCAACCATGCGCCACGTCGGCAGCGTCGGGACGGGCATCATACGCGCGTCGCCACATTTGCGCATGGGTCTCCGGCCGCATGAGCCGGGTGCCGTCAATCTCGCCGCCGTTGAGGTGAAAGCGCATCCAGCGGGCCATATCCACGGCAGTGGAGGCCATTCCTCCCGCAGGCCAGTAGGCGCCGAGCTGCAGATAGCCCTGCAGCCCCAGCCCGCCCTTCTTTGGTTTATAGCCGGTGGCGAGTCTCACATCCGCTGCCTCAACCAGCTGATGCGGTGGTTGCCAGGTCGTATTGTCCATTCCTAAAGGGGTCAGTAGCTCCTGCTGAATGAATTCCCCGTATGACGTGCCGGCAATATCCTCGAGGACTTGCGCGGCGAGCGCGGCGCCCCAATTCGAATAGGAGGTTCTAGCACCCGGCGGGTGGACGCGCCTTGGCTGATGCGTTTCGAGTAGCTCTGCGAGACTCCGAGTGTCGTCGTCGGCGACTGTGAAAAGCTGCATCGAGTCTTCGAAGCCTGCCCGGTGCGACATCAGGTGGCGCATCGTGACGGGTTCGTCAAAGGCGCCGGCGACCTGAACGTCTCGCAGGTATCTGTTCACGTCTGTGTCCAGATCCAGCTCACCCCGTTCAACCAGCAGCATTGCTGCGGTCCAGGTAAAGGTCTTGGACACGGAGCCAATGCGGAATAAGGTCGAAGCAGGATCAACCGCCCGGGCACTGGCCAAGTCCGCCAGTCCATAGCCTTTGGCAAAGTGCAGGGCGTCATCGCGAACGACGGCGACCGTGATTCCTGCGAGCTTGTGTTCCCGCTGTTGACTGCCCAGCACGCCATCGACCAGGGTTGAGAGAGTCGGGTCGGCGGCTCGTGTCGATCCAGGAGCCGGTTCCGCCCCGGCCCACGCGGAGAGACTCGTGAGGGTCAGGGCGAGCAGGATGCTCATCAGCAAGCGGTGGCAGCGCATCGTGGAATTCCAGAGGAGGGAGGGATACGATGAGCTTATACCACCATTCCATGCCCGCGCATCGCTCAGAAGGCTTCCATCAGGGCGAAATAGATGCCGGATTCATCCTCGGCAATCCCGGCATCCAGGCGCAGGTTGATTCGCTCTGCCTGAGTGGCCCGGAATCGCAGCCCCAACCCGGCGCTCCACTTCATGTCCGCCGCTCGCAGGTCGGTGAGGCGCGCAGCGACGTCCCCAACTCCTGCGAATGCAACGCCGCTGAGGCGCCGGTAAAGGGGGTAGCGAAGCTCCGCCTGCATGATCGCGGCATCATTGTCGCGGAAACGCCCGGTGATGTGTCCGCGCAGCCGTGCCGGTGGACTTGAGTCGCCAATGAGGGCGAGTTCCTGAAACGGGACGTCGCCGCGGGTGATTGCGCCATACTGCGTCAGAACGAGCACCCAGTCGGGGCGTATCGTGAGGTATTGCCGCGCATCGAGGGTGTAGCGCTGAAAATCGAAATCACTGCCAACGGCGCTGTCGTGGAATGTGGCGGAGACGTTGAGGAGCAAGCCGCTCCTTGGAGCGAAAACGTCTTCCCGGGAGTCATATCGGGTGACGGCACCAATCCCGACCACCGCACCCCCCTCAACGCCCCGGGGTGAGTCCGCCGCCAGCAGGCTGCCGGCGCCGACATCACTGAGGGTATAGTCACGCACGACCACGGTCGGGCCGAGCCAGCCATGCTCGCTCACGCGGTGGCTGATGTCCGCCTCGAACTCGAGATTGCGGGCGGTAAACGTCTCTTGGTCATCTATGTCGGTTTCATTGCCGATGCCGAAGTAATCGGTGGGCCAGTCCTCCACTGCAATGCGGCCACTGATCAGCCAGTCCTCGCTGAGGTAGATGGTCGGGTCGAACGAGATGCTCTTCTGGTCCCGCTCGGACCAGGCGAGAGAGACGATTGCACTCGACGGTGGCGTATCGCCGAGCCGCCCGCTCGCGATTGCCGACAAGGTCAGTGCCCACCCGGTCTCCGGGGTGTGGATCGGAAACGGGATGAAGAACCAGTCAATGGGTCTGGCAGCGCTCTCCGCCATCAACGGGCCTGATGCTAAGGCCAGGACCAAGGCGACAAACGTGAATGGTGATTTCATGGCGGAGATCCCCGCATCCTCCGCTGGCTGCTCTCTGGAACGCCGGGAGTAACTACGGTGGCTGCATGCTTGGGCTGTATCCAGCGTCTTCCGGTCACGGCCACCATCACAAGGGCCGCCGTAGCCAGCGCGACGGTCTGGCCCGTGAGCAGCTCCACATCCACTTTCCACGGGTAGGCAAGATTCAGCATCAGGTGGATTAGGACCGCGAGCGTGAGGCTTCCCGCTGTTGCGTTGTAAGCGATAGAGAAGATCACGGTAATGGCGAAGATTT
>NZ_SKOG01000270.1 GCF_007120195.1 Aquisalimonas sp. | reverse complement strand
GCCCGGCTCGTGAACATCCGATACGGCTCCTGGGTCCCCCGGGTAATGAGGTCGTCGATGAGCACCCCAATGTAGGCCTGCTCGCGACCGGGCGTCCAGGGCGCACGGTCCTGCACTGCACGGGCCGCATTGAGCCCGGCAATGAGGCCCTGCGCCGCCGCTTCCTCGTACCCAGTGGTGCCGTTAATCTGGCCGGCAAAATACAAGCCGCGCACGTACTGCGTCTCCAGGCTCGGGCGCAGGTCCCGGGGATCGAAGTAGTCGTATTCGATGGCGTAACCCGGGCGGGTAATATGCGCGGCTTCCAGCCCGGCGCAGGAGCGCACCATGGCGAGCTGGACGTCGAACGGCAGGCTGGTGGAAATGCCGTTGGGGTAGACCTCGTGGGTGTGAAGCCCTTCCGGCTCGAGGAAGATCTGGTGCGAACTCTTGTCGGCAAAGCGCACGACCTTGTCCTCCACCGACGGACAATAACGCGGACCGACCCCTTCAATGTCACCGGAGTACATGGGGGAGCGATCCAAGGCGCCGCGGATCAGCTCATGCGTGGCTTCATTCGTGTGCGTGATCCAACAGCTCACCTGCTGCGGGTGTTCGGCGCGAGTACCCATGAAGGAGGCCACCGGCGCCGGATCGTCACCGGGTTGTTCCGTCAGTTTGCTGAAATCAATCGTTCTGCCGTCGAGTCGTGGCGGGGTGCCTGTCTTGAGGCGACCGACACGGAAGGGCCGAGCGCGCAGTTTTTCCGCCAGGGCATTGGCCGGCGGGTCACCGGCGCGTCCACCCTGGTGGTTCGTGTCACCGATGTGAATGCGGCCACCAAGGAAGGTGCCCACGGTGAGCACGACCGTGGGCGCGAGAAACCGCAGTCCCATTTGGGTCACGACGCCATACACGCGTTCACCGCAGAGTAACAGGTCGTCGACACCCTGCTGAAACACGGTCAAACCGGCCTGGGTTTCGACCAGCTGGCGGATCGCGGCCTTGTACAGTACACGGTCGGCCTGCGCCCGGGTCGCGCGCACTGCCGGCCCCTTGCGCGCATTGAGGGTGCGAAACTGGATGCCGCCGCGGTCAGTGGCCCTGGCCATCGCACCACCCAACGCGTCGATCTCGCGCATCAGGTGGCCCTTGCCAATACCCCCAATTGCCGGATTGCAGCTCATCTGGCCGATGGTCTCGATGTTATGGGTGAGCAGCAACACGCGCCCACCCGTGCGGGCTGCTGCCAGCGCCGCCTCAGTGCCGGCGTGTCCACCGCCAACGACAATGACATCGAAGGGCTCAGGATAGTCCAAAAATCTTCCTCCAAGCCAAGCCAGGTCGGCTATCCAATGCACGAACGGCGAGTCGGCTCAGTCTAGCAGCGCTGTCCCCTAACAACACAGGGGGCGCCCCTGTTGCGACCGAGCACAACGCTCCTGATTTGCGGGGACGGTCTGCCGCGCTTTGGCTCGAGCCACTTATTTGCCAATACAGAAGGTCGAAAAAATCGCGTCCAGCAGATCCTCGGTGGTGAACTCGCCCGTCACCTCGCCAAGGGCCGCTTGGGCCTGGCGCAACTCCTCGGCCATGAGTTCCCCGGCGCCGCGCTCGCATTGCACGGCGGCGGCCTGTAGCGCTGTCTCGGCCCGGTCCAGTGCTTCCAGATGGCGCCGGCGGGCCATGAACCCACCCTCGCCGGGCGTATAACCCATACAGTCCTTAAGGTGTTCCCGCAGCGCTGCGACCCCGCTGCCATGCAGCGCACTCAGCACGACTGTCGGCGGTTGCCCATGGCTTTGCAATCCGGTTGCGTGGCCAGACAGGTCGGCCTTGTTCCGAATCACCGTCACCGGCAGGGAGGCGGGGACCCGGCGCAGAATGGTCTCCTCCTCGCGGCCGAGCCCGCAGCGATCATCGACCACCAGCAGAAGGCGGTCTGCGCTGTCAATGGCGTTCCAGGCTCGGCGGATGCCTTCGCGCTCCACCGCTTCGTCGCTGTCGCGCAGGCCGGCGGTATCAACCACATGCAACGGCATCCCGTCGAGGTGGATTTGCTCCCGCAACACATCGCGGGTGGTCCCGGCAATTTCGGTGACGATCGCCGCATCATCTCCGGCGAGGGCGTTCAGCAGGCTGGACTTGCCCGCATTGGGGCGGCCCGCGATGACCACAGTCATGCCATCACGCAACACCCGACCCTGACCGGCGGCTTCACGCACGGCATCAAGACGGCTGCGGAGGCCATCTAAACCCGTGGCCACCTCGCGGTCGCCCAGAAAATCGAGCTCCTCATCGGGGAAGTCGATGGCCGATTCGACGTACACGCGCAGTTCCACCAGGGCCTCACTGAGACTGTGGACGCGCTCAGAGAACACACCTTGGAGGGACGCCATGGCCGCCCGGGCACCGGCCTCGGATCCAGCTTGGATCAGGTCAGCAATGGCCTCTGCCTGGGCCAGGTCCATGCGTCCGTTGAGAAACGCCCGCTCCGAGAATTCGCCCGGCCGCGCCAATCGGGCGCCAAGCCCGGTGAGGCGCCTTAACAGACGATCGAGGACCACAGGTCCGCCATGGCCCTGGAATTCCGCAACATCCTCGCCCGTGAACGAACCTGGGCCGGGAAACCACAGGGCGAGGCCTTCATCGATCACCTCGCCGGTCGCATCCCGGAATGCCCGCAACACCGCGCGGCGAGGCTCCGGCACGATTCCCGCTACCTGCTCAAGCAACTCAACCGCGGCCGGGCCAGAGACGCGCACAACGCCCACGCCGCCCCTGCCCGGCGGCGTGGCAACCGCGCAGATTGTCTGCGTTGACACGACAGCTCTCGTGCTCCGTTACTCGCTCTCGCCCTTCTCAATCCGCCGGGTAATGAACCACTGCTGCGCGATGGAGAGTACGTTGTTGGCAACCCAGTAGAGGACAAGCCCGGCCGGGAAAAACATGAAAAACACCGTGAACACGATCGGCAGGGCCATCATGATCTTCTGCTGGATCGGATCCAAGGGTGCCGGATTGAGTTTTTGCTGCAAGAGCATGCTCGCGCCCATCAGCAACGGCAACACGAAGTATGGATCCGGGCTGGAGAGATCGTTGATCCACAGCACGAACGGTGCATGGCGAAGCTCCACGCTCTCCAGCAATACCCAGTACAGGGCGATGAACACAGGGATTTGCACAAGGATGGGGAGACAGCCTCCGAGCGGATTGATCTTCTCTTCCTTGTACATTTTCATCATGGCCTGATTCAGGGCCTGACGATCATCGCCATAGCGCTCCTTGAGCTGCTGCATGCGCGGCTGGAGCTTGCGCATGCGCGCCATGGAGCGATAACTGGTTTCCGAGAGCTTGTAGAAGACCAGCTTGATGCCAAGGGTGAGGATAACGATCGCCCATCCCCAATTGCCCACAACCCCATGGATCCACGATAGCGCGATAAACAATGGCTTGGAGATGATCGTGAGCCAGCCGTAGTCGACGGTGAGATCCAGGCCCTCGGCCACTTGAGCGAGGCGCTCCTGTTCCTTCGGCCCGACCCAAAGCTGGTGTTCAAACGTGCCGGAGGACCCCGCGGCAATGTTTTGACGCGGCGAGGACATCCCTAGCAGGTACTGATTGTTGTCGAGCGAGCGGGTGTAATAGCGGTGAGTCTCGTCCCGCGGCGGAATCCAGGCGCCGACGAAGTAATGCTGGATGATCGCCGCCCAGCCGTTGGTCAAATCCTCTGACAGGTCGTCGCTGC
>NZ_SKOG01000171.1 GCF_007120195.1 Aquisalimonas sp. | reverse complement strand
CACGCGCGCGATGCTCGCCGGTTCGCTCAACGTCCGCTTGATCTGGCTCTGTGCCCGCATACCGGGCACAGTAGCGAGCGACTACGCGTTTGTCCAGCCCCAAATGTGGGTAACGGGCAGGCCTAGCCTCGAAGGCGCACCGACAAGCAAAAGACAACGCATTTCGGTTACAGGACACTAGCGCCCGGGAGAAGGCCGGAAACAGGGCCCTGCAAACCCATGCGGCGGCCCGTTCGCAACCAGCACAGCGAGCGCAAGGGTTGCAGCCGGTCATTCCTGCCATTCCGAGGGGTCGAGATCCGGAACCGTTACCATGGCGAGCGCCTCGATCCGCAGGATCGGCCGGCGCAATCGGCGCAACCTCTTGCGATAGTGGGACACGGCCTCGGAGCGTTCGCATGCCTTGTCCACCTCGTCGAGCAACCCCTCCACCGCCTCCGCCGAATCGAACAGCGCCGGGGTGGCGACCCAGTCGCGCCCGAGCAGCCACAGTGTCGGCGCGGCAAGCAGCAGCACGAGGACCGCGACAAACACGGCCATCTGGGGAGCGAGTACGGCCAACAGCCCACCGAAGGATAGGTAGATCCCTGCCTGGGCGGCCAGCCACTGCAGGTGGCGCCGGCGCTCGCGCTCCAGCTGCTCCACGGCGGTCTGATCGGGCGGCGGGTAGTTGTTGATGATCCAGAAGGCGAATCGGGATGCTATCTGATCCGCGAAGGGGGGCTTGCGCCGGCCCCGAAACAATCGCATCGGTCTGGCCCTTCAAACGGTGTAGGAGTCAATCAGGCTAGTGTCCTGTAACCGAATTTCGGTGACAGGACACTAGCACGCTCGGGGCCGAACCGCACACGCTGAGGAGCCATTCAAAGGGGAGTGCCAGTGACCGTGGGACGCGGCCGGTAGGCACGCACCTGCCAGCTCAGAATCACACCCACGGCGATCAGCACTGCGCACGTAGCGAACGCCAGTCGGAACCCGCCAGTCCCGTCAATCAGCAGGCCGGCCGCAGCGGGCCCGGCGAGCTGCCCGGCGGCCATGAAGAGTGTGACATAGCTCACTGCCAGCGGTGCCTCGCGAGCAGGCACATGTTCGGTACAGGCTGCGAGCACTGACGTGAACACACCGGTCACCGCGATGCCGAGTATCAGATAATGGGCGGCGAATCCACCCAAGGTCGGCAGTGCCACCGGGAAAGTCATACCAAGCAGGTACAGGGCCATGGAGAACAGCAACGCCCACCCGCGACCGATGCGATCGGAAAGCCAACCCCATGCCAGCCCGGAGAAAATCCCCAGCGCACCCATCGCCGCCGCCAGTCGCCCTGCCGTCACGCCCGGAATACCGGACTCCAGGGCGAAGCTGTACATGAACACCACCTGCACGATGTAGGTGGTGCCGAGCACGCCATACACCAGCCCGACGATGATCACGTGGCGATTGCGAAACACTGCCGCCCGATTCGCGCTCGGCGGCTGACCCTGCGCCGCGGTTGGCACTGGTGGGTTACGCAAAAACGCAAGCACTGCGGCGACGACCACCGCCCCGCCCACGGCAAACAGTGCCCACGTCACGCGCCAGCCGGCATCACCGAACACCACAGGCGCATAGGGGATTAGCGTCCCCGACAGCAGCATACCGGCGCCCACGCCGCCGTTGAGCAATCCGATGACAGCCCCGCGGCGTTGCGGAAACCAGGTCGAGAGCAATGACACCAGCGGGGTGTAACCGAATGCGGTGCCGAACCCGAGCAGTGCCATCAGCACGATCAGCACCCAGTACTCGGTTGCCACGCTCAGGCCCGCGAAGCCCACGGTTACCAGCATGACACCGAGCAGCACGGTATTCCGGCCACCAAACCGACCAGCCGCCATGCCCGCGACCATGACCAAGCAGAGATAGCCGAGGGCGGTGACCGCCCCGAGGGTGCCCGCCTGCTGGTAGCTCAGCCCAAGCCCCTCGCGCATGGGCGGAACGATGAACCCGTACGCGAGACGGGCGAACACCAGTACCACCACGGTTACCAGCATGCCGGTCCCGATCATTAACCAGGCGGGTGGTCGCTCGGCTGCCGTCGCCATTGCGCAACTCCCCGTGGGCGGAATGGGCCGTCAAGGTGGCGCCATGGCGCGCATGCTCCAGCGCCGTGCAGCGGCGAGAACGCGGATAGAACGAATTCCGGTTAACAGGACACTAGCGCCCGGCAAGCGTATCGAAGACCGTCTGCTCCTCCTGCACGGCCTCAGCCCGCGCGCGCACCAAGTCCTTGATGGCGCGGTGCGGAAAGACATAAAACTGATCGGCCTGCACGGCGTCCAGGGTCACACTGGCGATGGTATCGGCTGGGATGCGCCCATGCGCTACGGCATACTGAAGCTCATCGCTGCGCCGGCGACGCGCCTCGCTCATGGGGGCCGTGTCGGCGAGTTCAACGGGCCGGTTGCGCCCCGAGTTGGCGATGGGGGTCGGGAAAAAGGCCGGGGAGACGACGGTCACGCCGATAGTCGCCTGCGCATCCCGCAAATCCAGTGCCAGGGTCTCCGACATGGCGACAACACCGCATTTGCTGGTGTTGTAGATTCCGCTGCCCGGCGCGTTCACCCAGCCGGCAGCCGATGCCGTATTGACCACGTGGCCCTCCCCCTGAGTCAGCATTCGCGGCACAAAGGCCTTGATTCCCCAGGCAACCCCGTACAGATTGACGCCCAGCACCCATTGCCAGTCCGCCACCGTGTACTCCCATAGCGGACCGTTCACGGCCACGCCCGCATTGTTGAACAGGACATGCACTGCCCCGAACCGGGTCATAACCGCGTCCGCGAATGCCTCCATCGACGGCAGTCGGGAGACATCCAGTGCGTACGTCGCACAGGCCACCCCCTGGGTGGCTGCCTGGATGCGGTGCCGGGTCTCCTCCATTCCCGCCTCGTCCACATCACCCAGGGCGACCGACATGCCCCGGCGCGCGCACTCCAGGGCCAGTTCCCGCCCCAGCCCACTGCCTCCGCCGGTGATCACTGCGACCCGATCCCGTAGAACTTTCATCGGTGGCTCCTGTGCGCGTGAGCCTGACCTGGCGGCAAAGAGTTGCCGGGCAGCTTGGCTCTGGTCTGAACCGTGCTTTGGCAACATGCCGCACCCCAGCTGCGGACAGGGCCTGGAGGCCCGGCTGGCCGTCAGCGCGAAAGCCCCACCGCCTTGCGGTTACTCGCCGCCGACGCTTCGAAGCGTCGGTCCTTGGGCATCCGGTTCCAGGACATACACCGTTGCCCGCTCGTTCCCGACGCTAAACTCGACCTCGCAGCCAATGGGTACAATCATGCGGATACGACTGCCGTGGTCAGTCTGCAGGACCAGCTCTACCGGGCGACGCCGATCATTCCTGAAGTCGAGTCGCGTACCGGGCCCCAGCGTCTGCATGCTCGCTCTTGAGGACACCTGTCTTTACCTCCCCACACAGGTCTCTATGCGGGGGCGCCGGTCGCGACGCCACCCGACGGGCCGACGTCATCGCCAGCCCTTACTTCGAAGTCTGACGTGAATCCCGTGGCGTGCAAGGGAAATCGCACTGCCGGGGTCATCCCGAATCGCCGCGATGAACATCGCCACGCCCTCGCCCAGCCCACCCCTCGCCGAATCACCTGCTATCTTGTAGAGTGTGGGCGCTGTGCGTTGCCGTGCGATGTTTTTTTCTGCGGTGACCATTTGCCGAAATCGATGCCGAAATAGGGCT
>NZ_SKOG01000004.1 GCF_007120195.1 Aquisalimonas sp. | reverse complement strand
GGGACCAGACTCACACCATGCCCGGGAAGCGCTTCCTGCAACCCCTCCTGGATGATGTCGTCGAACTCGCGAAGCGGCCCGTGGCGGCGAACCAGCAGGCTCGTCTGCGTACCCAGCCCGGCCAGTACGCCAGCCAGCTCCACAGCAATATAGCCCGCTCCAACCACCGCGGCGCGCCGCGGCTGCTCCCGCAGGGCGAAAAAGCCATCGGAATCGATACCGAGCTCGGCTCCCGGCACATTCGGCCAGGTCGGCCGGCCACCGGTGGCGATAACGAAGTGATCCGCCGTGTAACGCTTCCCGTCCACCTCCACGGTCGCGCTGTCGATGAACCGGGCGTGTCCCTGGATATGGGTCACTCCGTCTTTGTCCAGGTTGCGCGCATAGATACCGTTCAGACGCTCGATATACGCCGCCCGCCGCGACACCAGCGTGCGCCAGTCCAGCCCGTCGAAGGTCACCTGCAACCCATAGTCCGGCGCTCGCGCCACGGCTTCGCGGGTTTGGGCGGCGCTCCACATCACCTTCTTGGGCACGCAGCCCACGTTCACACAGGTGCCGCCGAGGCGGCCGCTCTCGATCACGGCCGCACTGGCGCCATGGGAGGCGGCTCGGCGGGCAACGGCGAGGCCACCGCTGCCGCCACCGATGGCAATGCAGTTGAAATGGGTGCTCATGGTGCTCCTTTGTCCAGCGGACGGTGTGTGGATGCGGGACCGAACCGGTGGCCCTGAAAAGCTCGCTAATGGACGCCGGTCCGGCACGCCGGACACAATACCATGCCGATCGGCGGTAAAACCCTTCGTGGAACCCCTCACACCCGCGGCCCCTCCCGGGCCATAATAGCGGCTTTGAGACCACACCGTGGAGCGACGCACTATGACAAACCCCTTGCTGGCCGACACGGACCTGCCGGCGTTCTCCGCCCTCACCCCGGAGCACGTGGAACCGGCCATCGACCGGATCCTCACGGACAACCGGGCACAGCTCGAGACCCTGCTCGACCAGGGCGGGCCGTTCACCTGGGACAATCTCGTGCGCCCCCTGGAGGCCATGGAAGATCGCCTCAGCCGCGCCTGGGCGCCGGTGAGCCACCTGAATGCGGTCATGAACACCGAAGCCCTGCGCGCGGCCTACAACGCCTGCCTGCCAAAGCTCACCGAGTACCACACCGAGCTGGGCCAGAACGAGTGGCTGTTCCAGGCGTTGCAGCAGATCCGCCACCGCGATGACTTTCAGCGACTGTCACCGGACCAGCAACGCACCGTGGACAACGCCCTGCGCGATTTCCGTCTCGCCGGGGTGGATCTGCCTGAAGAGCAAAAAGCCCGCTACCGGGAGATCGCCAACCGCTTGTCAGAGCTCAGCTCCCGCTTCCAGGAAAACGTGCTCGACGCCACCAACGCCTGGAGCAAGTACCTGGACACCGCCGATCGCCTGGAGGGGCTACCGGAATCCACCCTCGCCATGTTGCGCCAAAGCGCCGAACAGCAGGGTGAGAGCGGTTACCGCATTGGCCTGGACTTCCCAAGCGTCTTCGCCATCCTGACCCACTGCCGCGATCGCGAGCTGCGCCAGCAAGTCTATGAGGCCTTCGGCACCCGTGCCTCGGACCAGGGCCCCCACGCCGGCCAATGGGACAACAGCGAGATCATGGAAGAGATCCTGGCGCTGCGGCAAGAAAAGGCGCAACTCCTGGGCTACGGCAACTACGCGGAGCTCTCCCTGGTCACCAAGATGGCCGACTCCCCCGACGCCGTGGTCGGCTTTCTCACTGATCTGGCCCAGCGCGCCAAACCCGTGGCGACACGGGAGATGGACGCGCTGCGCGCCTTTGCCCGCGAGCAGCTCGGCCTGGACGAGCTCGAGCCCTGGGACGTGACCTTCGCCTCTGAGCAGCTGCGGCAGTCCCGCTACGCCATCTCACAGGAGGACCTGCGCCCGTACTTCCCGGCCCAGCAGGTCATCGACGGCCTGTTCCGGGTGGTCGAGCGCCTTTACGGCGTGAGCATCCGCGAACACACCCAGGCCGCTGACACCTGGCATCCGGACGTCCAATTCTTCGAGATCCTGGACACCAACGGCGGCGTGCGCGGGCGTTTCTACACCGATCTATACGCCCGCAGTGGCAAGCGCAGCGGCGCCTGGATGGGCGAGTGCAAAGTCCGCCGTGACACCGGCGAAGGTATCCAGACGGCCGTCACATTCCTCACCTGCAACTTCGCGCCGCCCGTGGGCGACCAGCCGGCGCTGCTCACCCATAACGAGGTCCAGACGCTGTTTCACGAATTCGGCCACGGCCTGCATCACATGCTCACGCGCGTGGGTGCCGCGTCCGTGTCCGGCATTCATGGCGTGCCCTGGGATGCCGTGGAACTCCCCAGTCAGTTCATGGAGAACTGGTGCTGGGAACGCGAGGCCCTAGACCTGTTCGCGGCCCACGTGGATACCGGCGAACCCATCCCCGAGCACTTGTTCGAGCGCATGCAGGCAGCACGTAATTTCCAGTCCGCCATGGCCATGGTGCGCCAGCTGGAGTTCTCGCTGTTCGACTTCCGCTTGCACCTGGACCACGATCCAGCAACGGGCCCCCGGATACTCGAGACCCTGGAGGCGGTGCGCGAGCAGACATCCGTGGTACGGCCGCCGGCCTGGCACCGGTTCCCCCACAGCTTCAGCCACATTTTCGCCGGTGGCTACGCGGCGGGCTACTACAGTTACAAATGGGCGGAAGTGCTCTCGGCGGACGCCTATTCGCGCTTCGAGGACGAAGGCGTATTCAGCCAGTCCGCCGGCCGGGATTTTCTAGTGCACATCCTGGAGAAGGGCGGCTCGGAGGACCTCATGGAACTCTACCGCGCCTTCCGCGGCCGCGAGCCCAGCGTGGATGCACTGCTGCGGCATAGCGGCCTCGCGGCATAGTCAGGGGCCTACCTGACGGGCTGAGCTTGAACCACAACTGGAAACTGGCACGAAGCGCCGGGAAGGGAGTTCGGTCACGGACCGTCTGCGGCCAGGACGGCCGCAGTCGAGCCTACATGGACGTATTCACGGCGTGTCCGTGACCGAACTCCCTTTCCCGGCGCGCCCCGGATAGCAAGTACAACCTTAGGGAGATCAAACAATGGCCGAGTACCCCACAGACCCGAACTGCATCTTCTGCAAGATCGCAAGCGGCGACATCCCCGCCGCGGTGATCGGCGAGACCGAGCACGTGGTGGCGTTCATGGACGCCTTCCCATCCTCCCGCGGCCATACCCTGGTGATCCCCAAGGCCCACTACCCCAACCTGCTGGAAATGCCCAAGGAGGAGCTGCAGTCGTTCATGGCCCCGGTCCAGGACGTCACACGGGCCATCCAGACCGCGATCCAGCCCGATGGCATCGTCCTGAACCAGTTCAATGGCAAGGCGGCCGGGCAGACGGTATTTCATTACCACCAGCACATCGTCCCCCGCTGGCAGGGGCAGGACCGGCGCAGCCACGGCAAGGACCAGGCAGACCCGGAAGAGCTCAAGGCCGTGGCGACGGCCATCCGGGCCGAACTGGACTGGGAGCGCTGAATGAAGCTCGCCCCCTGGAACGTCAACTCACTCAAGGTGCGCCTGCCCCACCTGCTCCGCTGGTTAGACACCGAGCGGCCGCAGGCGGTGGGCCTGCAGGAGACCAAGCTCACGGACGAACACTTCCCTGCGGCCGCCCTGCGGGAGGCAGGCTACGCCGCCGTCTACGCGGGGCAGAAGACCTACAGACGAGCAGGTCTTCTTG
>NZ_SKOG01000243.1 GCF_007120195.1 Aquisalimonas sp. | reverse complement strand
GTGTCCTGTCCCGCAAATAACGTTACGATTGTCGCGGCCCTGACGGCCCCTGGCGGCGTTGCGCCTCCTCGCCGTAGTCCCCGCTACGCCTCGTCGGCGCGCCTTGCCAGGAACCGTCAGGCTCCACGCCAATTTTCGCAACGTATTTACGGGACAGGACACTAGGCGCAGGTGTCTCGGCGGCGTCTCCGGCGTGGTCCACCTTGACGGTGTCCCGCGCGAAAACATCGAGTACGGGGCGGCGTCCGTGATAGAGCCCGTCGGCCTTGTCCTGCCCGAACCCGCCGGTCCCATGGCCACTTTCGGCGTGCGCGTACTGGGCATCAACGTCTCGCGTCAACGGTGCATCGAAATCGACCCGTATCCTTTGGCCAACCTTGGAGGCGAGTCCCAAGGCGTGGAAATGATGGATCAGCGCACCACATTGCTGCCCCGGTTTGTTGTCCTCTTTACATTGGAATGTCCTCGTCATCCGCCATGGCAAACAGCGACGCGTTGCCCCCGGCGGCTGTGGTATCCACGGTCACCGTTCGCTCCGTGGCGAAGCGGTGCAGGTAGCGCGGGCCGCCCGCTTTCGGCCCGGTGCCGGAAAATCCCTCGCCGCCGAACGGCTGGACGCCCACCACCGCGCCGATCTGGTTGCGGTTGACGTAGGTGTTGCCCACGCGCGCCCGGCGCGCGACCCGTTCCACCACCGCGTCGATGCGGCTGTGGACCCCCAGGGTCAGCCCGTAGCGCGTGTCGTTGATGGCGTCGATGACCCGGTCCAGGTCGCCGGCGCGATAGCGGACCACGTGCAGGATCGGCCCGAAATGCTCCTCCTCCAGTTCGTCGATGCCGCTGATCTCGAAAGCAACGGGAGCAACGAAGGTGCCGTTTTGGGTCTCCGGTCCCATGGGGGCTTCGCCAATCAGCCGGGCGTTGCGGCGCATGTGCTCCACATGGGCCATCAGGTTCTCCTGTGCCTCGGGGTCGATCACCGGGCCGACGTCGGTGGCGAGCCAGGCAGGATCGCCGACGGTGAGCTCACGGATGGCGCCGGCGAGCATGGTGAAGACGTGGTCGGCCACGTCCTCCTGCACGTACAGCACGCGTAGTGCAGAGCAGCGCTGGCCGGCACTCTGGAAAGAAGAGATCAGCACATCGCGGACCAGCTGTTCGGGCAGAGCGGTGGAGTCGGCAATCATGGCGTTTTGGCCACCGGTCTCGGCGATCAGCGGAATGATCGGACCCTTGCGGCTGCTCAGGGTCTGGTTGATGCGTCGGGCGGTGGGCACGGAGCCGGTAAACGCCACGCCGGCGATGCGTTCATCGGCCATCAGCCAGCCACCGATCTCTCCGGCGCCGGGGAGGAGTTGCAGTACTTCCGGCGGCACTCCAGCCTCGTGAAGCAGCGCCACGGCACGGGCGCCGATGAGGCTGGTTTGCTCCGCCGGCTTGGCAACCACTGTATTCCCCGTGGCCAGTGCCGCCGTGATCTGGCCGGTAAAAATGGCCAAGGGGAAGTTCCAAGGGCTGATGCACACGAATACACCACGGCCGTGCAGGGAGATCTCGTTTTTCTCACCCGTGGGGCCGGGCAGCGGCATGGGGGCGCCGAAGTCCAGGCGTGCACGCTGGGCGTAGTAGCGGCAGAAATCCACGGCTTCGCGCACCTCGGCCGCGGCATCCGCAATACCTTTGCCGGCTTCCCGGACGCACAGAGCCATGAGTTCGGCCATGTGCTTTTCCATAAGGTTGGCCATGCGCTCCAGGCATTTGGCGCGCTCCTCGACGGCCGTCTGCGCCCACTCCGGGGCGGCGCGGCTGGCCATGGCCACGGCCCCATCCGCCTGTGCCTGGGTGGCCCAGACCACCTCGCCCACCTGCTGGCGTCGATCGGCCGGGTTACGGATGGGCTGGGCGGTGCCGGTGCGGACTCGCCCGCCAATGATGGGCGCTGCCTGCCAGCGCTGTTCTGTCGCCTCGGCCATGCTCTGGCCTAACGGCTCCACGGTGAGAGGATCCGCCAGGTTGACGCCCTTGGAGTTGCGCCGCTGCTCGCCGTAGATGTTCACCGGCAGCGGGATACGCGGGTGCGGCTTGCGCTGGAGGCCGCGGACGGCTTCCATTGGATCTGCCACCATCTCCTCCACGGGCAGCTTTTCATCCTGAATGCGATTGACGAAGGAGCTATTGGCGCCGTTTTCCAGCAGCCGCCGGACCAGGTACGGCAGCAGCTCCTCGTGGCTGCCCACCGGCGCATAGATGCGTACGGGCCGGTTGCCCCGCTTGCGCCCGACGATGGGGTCATACAGGGCTTCGCCCATGCCGTGGAGGCGCTGGAACTCGTACGGCGCCTCGCCAGCTTCCTCCATCACCCAGGCCAGGGTGTGGGCATTGTGGGTTGCGAACTGCGGGTAGATTCGGTCGCTGCCGGCCTTGAGCATCCGCCGGGCGCAGGCCAGGTAGGAGACGTCGGTGCTCGCCTTGCGTGTGAAGACCGGATACTCCGGGTGCCCGCCCTCCTGGGCGCGTTTGATTTCGCTGTCCCAGTACGCCCCCTTGACCAGACGGATCATTAATCGCCGGTCGTGGCGGTGGGCCATATCCGCCAGCCAGTCGATGAGTGGCGCGGCTCGCTTCTGATAGGCCTGCACGGCGAGTCCAAAGCCGTCCCAGCCGGTCAGGCTGCCGTCGCCGGAGACGGCCTCGATGACGTCCAGGGAGATATCCAGGCGATCCGCCTCCTCGGCGTCCACGCACAGGCTGATGTCGGCGTCCCGCGCCTGTTCCGACAGCTGCCCCAGGCGCTCCACGAGGATGTCGCGACTGCGGTGAAAGTGACCGAACTCGTAGCGGGGGTGCAGGGCTGAGAGCTTGACGGAAATTCCCGGTCCGTCCAGCACGCCCCGGCCCTTGCCGGCACGGGCGATGGCCTTGATGGCGTGTTGGTAGCTGGCGAAGTAGCGATCGGCGTCGTCCATCGTGCGCGCCGCCTCGCCCAGCATGTCGTAGGAGTGCCGGCAGCCCTGTTTTTCGTCCTCCCGGGCGCGTTTGAGGGCCTCTTCAATGGTGCGGCCGATGACGAACTGCTTACCCATAATGCGCATGGCCTGCCGGATGGCCTGGCGGATGACCGGCTCGCCGCTGCGCTGGACCATGCGGCGTATGGTGTAGGCCAGATCCCGCGTTGAGCGCTCGTCGAAGCGGACCACGCGCCCTGTGAGCATCAATCCCCAGGTGGAGGCATTCACGAAGATTGATTCGCTGTGCCCCAAGTGGGATTCCCAGTTGCCGGTACTGATCTTGTCGCGGATGAGCTGATCTGCGGTGGTGGAATCAGGGACGCGCATCAGCGCCTCTGCCAGGCACATGAGCACGACACCCTCCTTGCTCGAGAGGTCGTACTCGTGTAGTAACGCGTCAACGCCGCCCTGGGAGACGCGGTTGTCGCGAACGGTCCTCACGAGTGTCGCGGCTTCCTCGGCAATGCGCTGTTGTCGTGCGGGTTCGTTAGTTGCCTCTGCAACCAGTGTTTCGATCATGGACGTTTCATCTGCGTGATAGGACTCGCGGATGGCCTGGCGCAGCTCCGTCGGGCTTGGGCCTGGGGTGATGATCATAATGCTATCCACCGTTGGCTGGGTGGTGGCCACCTAGTGTCCTGTAACCGAAATTCGTTGTCTTTTGAGCTGCCTGTCCGGCCGTGGAGCAAGGCGCGGCTCGCAGCCAATGGCCGTCGCCCTTGGCAAGAGGCGCAACACCGCTGCGCGGCCGGACAGGCGCTCCCGGAGGGCTTGCCGGTGCGCCTCCGAGGCGG
>NZ_SKOG01000056.1 GCF_007120195.1 Aquisalimonas sp. | reverse complement strand
GACGCCGTGGCCATGACCCGCGCCGGCGCCGACATCATCGTCTGCCACATGGGTCTGACCACCGGCGGTGCCATCGGCGCGGAGACGGCCATGAGCCTGGACGCCTGCGTGCCCGCGATCAATGACTGGATCGCCGCCGCGCGCCGCGAGCGCCCCGACGTGATCACGCTCTGCCACGGCGGCCCCATCGCCATGCCGGATGACGCCCGCTATATCCTCCGGCACTGCCCCGGCTGCAACGGCTTCTACGGCGCCTCCAGCATGGAGCGGCTGCCGGTGGAGGGCGCGCTGACCGAGCAGACCAGGGCCTTCAAGGCCATTGCCGAGGGCTAGGGAGCCGGCGAACGCCATGAATCTGGATACGCTCATCTTTCTCGGTCTGAACGGGCTCACGCTGGCCGCGCTGCTGTTCATTATGGCCAGTGGCCTGACCCTTGCGTTTGGCCTCATGCGGGTGGTGAACCTGGCGCACGGGGCGTTCTACCTGCTGGGTGGCTACGTCGGTGTGCAAGTGGTGCAGGAGACCGACAGCCTGGCGCTGGGGATTGTCACCGGCGGCATGGTGGCCATGGCCGGCGGGGTGTTCATGGAGCGGCTACTGTTGCAGCGGGTGCGCGGGCTGGATCTCTCCGAGGCCCTGTTGACCATCGCCGTGGGCATGATCATCGCGGACGGGCTTCTGGCAGTGTACGGCGGTTCGCCCATTAGTCTGCCCTTACCGCCCGACCTGCGCTTGCCCATGGACCTCGGCGTGATGATGTATCCCACCTTCCGGGTCTACATCATGATCGCGGCGCTGGCACTGGGTGTGGTGTTCTGGCTGGTGATGACGCGCACCCGCATCGGCGCGGCCATCCGGGCCGGCGTGGACGACCGCGAAACCGCCATGTCCCAGGGCATCAACGTGCCACTGCTGTTTGCCGGCGTGTTCGGCGCAGCCAGCTTCCTTGCCGGGGTTGCCGGGGTGATCGGAACGTCATACATGTCGCTGGGGCAGGGCCTGGACGTGCGCGTCCTGATGCTGTCACTGGTGGTCATCATCATCGGCGGCATGGGATCGCTCAAGGGCGCCGGCGTCGGGGCGCTGATCACCGGACTGGTGTACAGCTTCGCCTCCGGTTATGCGCCGCAGTTCGCGCTGTTCTTCCTGTTCCTGCCCATGACCCTGATTCTCGTTTTCCGGCCCCAGGGCCTGTTTGGACGGACCACATGAAACGCGAAACCTTTGTCATTCTCGGTATCGTCGCGGGCCTGATTCTCTGGCTGTTGCTGGCGGGGGATTACGCCATCGCCCGCAGCAACCGCGCGATGATCTACGCCCTGCTGGCCCTGAGTTTCTCCTTACTGGCAGGACGGCTTGGCTGGTTCTCTCTGTGCCAAACCACCCTGGCCGGCGTCAGCGGTTACGTGATCGCCATCCTGGGAGCCCAGCAGGGACTGCCCTACGCTGTGGTGATCCCGGCCGCCATCCTCACATCGGTGGCGTTCGCCGCCGCGTTCGGCGTGCTCACCATGCGCGCCAAGGCGGTGAGCTTTCTCATGCTCACCTTGGCCCTGGGGCAGATGGTGTGGGCGCTCTCGTTTCAGTGGGTGGGGCTGACCGGTGGCTACAACGGGATTTCGGGTGTGCGCCTGCCCATGGTGCTCGGCTTCAACCTGAACGATCCGCGCATCTTCTACGTGATGCTGGCTACATGCACCGTGCTGATCTTCCTCGGCGTGCACCGGCTCTACCGGTCCCGGTTCGGGCTGCTGCTGCTGGGCATCCAGGAGAACGAGCAGCGCATGCGGGCACTGGGTCACCCCGTGTATCTGGCTCGATTCACCGCGTTCGTGCTGGCCGGCGCCATTGCAGGCGTGGCGGGGGTGTTCCTGGTCTACGACATGGGCATCATGTCGCCTTCGCCCCTGTCCCTGAGTCAGGCGGTGCTGGTACTCACCGCAGCGGTGCTGGGCGGCTACCGGACCATCTGGGGGCCGGCCCTGGGGGCGGTCATCCTCATTAGCCTGCAAACTGGCGTGGCGCAGTACACCGACCGCCACATGATGGTGATCGGCCTGGTACTGGCGTTATGCATCCTGCTCATGCCGCGGGGGCTCTCGGAGTTCCCGTGGACATCCCTGTTGCGGGGCCGTAAGGCCTCGACCGCGTCGACATAACGACAACCCCGTCCGGAGGAGGACCTACCATGAAGAAACTCACAACCATCGCCATCGGCAGTGCCTCGGCCCTCGCCATCGCCTCGTTCGTGACCCACGCCGACGACAATACGCTGCGTGTCGGCGTGATCGGACCCACCAGTGGTGTGTTCTCGTTCTTCGGCGAGCAGCAGCGCATGGGCGTGGAGCTGGCCATGGAGGAAATCGGCGATCAGGTCGCCGGCTATGACCTGGAGGTCACGTTCTACGACTCCCAGGGCGACCCCGAGGTCACCGTGGACCGCCTGCGAGCCATGGACTCCCGGGACGACGTCGATATCGTCGTCGGCCCCGTGCTGGGCAGTACCGGCCTCGCCGGCCTGGAATGGGCCGGGGGCTCCGGTATGCCCACGGTGATTTCCTATTCCGCGCCCGAGGACATCACCATGCGCGATCGCGTCGATAACGTGGTACGGGCCGGATGGACCGGCGCGCAGCCCATGTTCGCGTTCGGGGAGTACGTGGCCGAAGAGCTCGGGCACGAGGATATAGTCATGGTGGGCCAGGACTATTCCTTCCCGTACGACCAGTTGGGCGGGTTCATGCGCGGTTTCTGTGCCGCCGGCGGCAACTCCGTGGAGCGCATCTGGCATCCCCTTGATACTGCCGACTACAGCTCCATCCTCGCCACTCTGCCCGATGGTGACGCTGTGATGTACAACGGCGCCGGCAGCGACGGCATTGCCTTCTTCCAGCAGTATCACGACTTCGGTATCGACCAGCGTATGCCGCTGATCGGGGGCTCCAACTTCTTCGCCGTGGGCGACTTGCCGGAAATGGGGGAACAGGCCAAGGGCGGCGTCTCCGCACTGCAGTATGCCGAGGGCCTCGAGACCGACAACTTCATCGCGTTCCGCGATGCCTTCTGGGACATGCACGGTGAAGACACCATGCCCCTGGCCCCGGCCGAGCACGGTTACGTGGCGCTGAAAATGGCCGTGAATGCCGTGGAAGAGGCCGAGAGCCTGGATCGCGAGCCGGTGATTGCCGCCCTGCGTGACACGGAGATGGAGGATGCGCCGCGGGGCCCGTTCCACCTGGACGAATACGGCAACCCGGTGCAGAACATCTACATCAACGAGGTTAAGGAGGTTGATGGCCGGCTGGTGAACGTGCCTATCGAGACCTACGAAGAAGTTAGTCAGTTCGGCCCCTACGATCCGGAGGAATACATGGCCTCCGATTCCTACAGCCGGGACTTTCCGCCGGACGACTGCAGTGATGACTTCTATCAGCAGTAAGTCACTCAACTCAGGAGCGATTGCATGACCGAGGAGCAGGCACTGGGCGTCGCTGGCATTGCCAAGTCCTTCGGGTCTCTGGTGGTGGCAAGCGACGTCCACCTCTCCGTGGCGGCCGGTGCCCGTCATGGCCTCATCGGGGTCAACGGCGCCGGTAAGACCACGCTGTTCAACATGATTGCCGGTGAGCTCAAGCCGGACCGCGGAGACATCTACCTGTTCGGCGAGAACATCACCCGGGATTCGGTGATCCAGCGCACCCTCAAGGGGCTGGGGCGGACGTATCAGGTCTCCACCATGGTGCCCACCGTGACCGTGCGCGAGAACCTGGCGCTGGCCCGGGGTACCGGTCGCGTGCCATCACTGTGGCGGCCTTGGCACGAAGCCCTGGATGACGCGCTCATGTCCACGGCCGAACAGCTCGGTCTGAGCCCCGTGATGGACGAGCTGGTATCCAATCTCTCCCACGGCACCCTCCGGCAGCTGGAGCTTGCCATGGTGCTGGCGCAGAAGCCGCGGCTCTTGTTGCTGGATGAGCCGGCCGCGGGCCTCTCCCGTTCCGAGCGCCAGGTGCTTGCCGGGCTGCTGCGGGACCTGCCGCGGGACGTGACCCTGCTCATGATCGAACACGACATGGACATGGTTCTCGCGCTGAGCGACCGCATTTCCGTGCTGCATCACGGTGAAGTATTCGTTGAAGGCACGCCGGAGGAAATTGCGGCGCATGACGGCGTGCGGGACATCTATCTGGGGCGTGCCCATGGCTGAACCGATGATCGAAGTCGCCGATGTCAATGCCCACTACGGGCTGAGTCATGCACTCCACAGCCTGCACCTCACGGTGAGCCGGGAGTGTGTGGCGATGATGGGCCGCAATGGCGTGGGCAAGACCACGCTGGCGCGCGCACTGATGGGGCTGACCCCACCCAACGCACAGGGGAGCATCCGCATCTTCGGCCAGGATGTCGCCGGATGGCCGCCCCACCGGATCGCCCGGCACGGGGTGGGTTATGTGCCCCAGGGGCGACGGCTGTTTCCGTCGCTCACCGTGGACGAACACCTGCGCCTGAACCTGCGCGCGGGGCCAACCGGGGAGCGCTGGACCGTCGAGGGCGCCTACGAACTGTTCCCGTCGCTGGGCCAGCGACGCAAGTCCTTCGGCAATCAGATCTCCGGCGGCGAGCGGTCCATGCTCGCCATTGGCCGGGCCCTGGTGACCAATCCGGGCTGTCTGATCCTGGACGAGCCCACCGAGGGGCTCGCCCCGTCAGTGGTGGAGACCGTGGCAACGGGGCTTCGCGAACTCAGCCAGGAAGGCGTGGCCGTGCTGCTGATCGAACAAAACGTCAAAGCCGCCGCCATGGCCGCGGATCGCGCCTACTTCATGGCCGAGGGGCACATTGTCCACGAGGCCACCGACCAGGCTGCCATGACCGACGACGAGGTGCTCGCCAAGTATTTGGGCGTCTCCGCCTGAAATGCAATCGAGGAATTCCACTGGAGGCACGCCCCCGCAAGGTGGTGATCTCCGCTCCGGCCGGGGACGACGTCGATTCCACCATCGAGGCCGCAGACCGAGGGACGCGACGCCCTGGAGGTGCGCCGGAACACGCTTTACCGCAACATGCGCCGCCACAATATGCAGCAGACCTGCCAATGATGCCGCGATCCTATACGAGGGAGTCGTCGCTCTGCCAGTTGGGCGGGATCAGACCGTGGCGGCGCATGCGTCGGTAAATAGTGGGGCGCGAGACGCCGAGCTCCCGCGCGACGGCGCTGACGTTCCAGTGGCGGCGCCTGAGCGCATCCTCCAGGAGAACGGCATCGTCCGAACGGGCCCGTCCGCCGGCGCGTGCAGCCGCTGAATGGTCCATGGTGCCCCGTGGTGCCGGCGCGGGCTGAGGTTGCGGCTCCGGCAGATCGCTGGCTTTGATCTCGTCGCCGCTGGCGGTCGCCAGCGCAAACGCCAGCGCGTTGATGAGTTCGCGGATGTTGCCCGGCCACGGGCTGGCGAGCAGCGCACTTACGGCGTCGCCCCGCAACCGCGGCGCGTGCGGGCGGTTGCGGGTGAGCCCAGTGTAGACACAGTCGATGACGTATTGCTGGTCGGTTCGCTCCCGCAACGGCGGCAGCCAGAGGGTCGCTCCATTGAGGCGGTAGTAGAGGTCCTCCCGAAAACTGCCGGCGGCGATCAGCCGCCGAAGGTCCTGGTGGGTGGCGGCCACCACGCGCAGGTCCACCGGCACCGGGCGGTCGGCCCCAAGCGGCTGAATTTCCTGCTCGGCCAGCACCCGGAGTAGGCGGGTCTGCAGGTGCAGCGGCATGTCGCCGATCTCGTCCAGAAACAAAGTACCGCCATCGGCCTGCTGGACGAGACCCTGTCGCCCCTTCCTGCGACCGCCGGTAAACGCGCCCCCCTGGTAGCCGAACAGCTCGCTCTCGATCAGCGACTCCGGGATGGCCGCGCAGCTCATGGCAACGAACACTCCCTGCGCGCGGCGACTGGACTCATGCAGGGCCCGCGCCAGGCGTTCCTTGCCCGTGCCTGTCTCACCGGTAATCAGCACGTTGATGGGCTCGTTGCGCAGCCGCTTGGCCATACCCAGGGTCTTGCGCATGGCAGGGTCGTCCGCCGCCAGCCGGTCCAGGACAGGGACCGCATCTTCGGCCCCGATGACGCGCTCGGCGCGGTGACGTGACAGCGAGCGGCTGGGCTGGATCAGGGTGGCGAACACGATCTCGTTGCTGGGCCGGGTCCGGAAAGCGCGGATCTGATCTTCACTGCGATAGGGCAGGTCCCACAGGTCGTGTAGCTCGCAATCCAGCACATCCGTGATCCGGGGCGATTCCGGTCCGTGTGGCACGTGCCCCAGGAGCGCGCGCCCCGGTGTGTTCGCCGCCAGGATGCTGCCGTCTTCCTCCATGGCAACCAGGTAGCGGCCGCTCACCCGAACGAATTCCCGCGACGAGTCGCAGCGCAGGATGTAGCTGTTGCGGTAGCGGCGCAGGAAGTAAGCGTCCTCGATCATGCGTGCGTACAGCGTGACCAGGTGCTGTCCGAAGGTCTGGCTTTCCGGCCCCATGGGCGAATCCAGCGCCGAAATGTTGAGCACCGCAAGGCGGCTGCCGTCCGGGTCCCGGATCGGCGCGGCGGTACAGGTCAGGCCGATATGGGTTGCGTCGAAGTGGTCGGTGCGGTGGCAACTGAGGGAGACATTTTCCCGCAGACAGGTGCCCACAGCGCAGGTCCCTGCGTAGTCCTCGCTCCAGTCCGAGCCCAGGTAGAGCCCCGCCTCCCGTAGCCGGGCGTCCCGGTACTTGTCGCCCAGGTACTGCACGGCAACGCCGCGATCATCGGTGAGCAGCAGTACGTAATCCAGTTGTGAGGCCTGCTGGTAGAGCTGGTCAACGCCGGCACGGGCCACGCCGAGCAGTTCGTCGGCCCGGTCCTGGTGCTCCCGGAGCACTTGATGGGTCACGATGCGCGCGGGCCGTGGGCGGGTTGGGTCCAGGCCGTATTCGGCGATACACCGCTGCCAGGAGCGGCCGATGACCGGTGAGTTCGGTGTCTGGGCCAGCGGCTTGCGCGTGCCTTCCGCATAACGCAGAACAGAGTCGATGTGCTCGCGCTGATCACGGCGCAACGCCACGGTGTCTCCTCCCCGGTGCCGGTAGCCGGTCGCTCTTCATATTGGCGCCCGTGCCGGCCACCTTTTCGCAATGAAAACACCACACCCCGGCGAAACTGTCAAATCGGTGTAACACCTGCAAGATTAGGGTGTTCCGCCTGTAACGCGGTTCGTGTCAGCTGTAACGCAGGTGCACGCCGTGTTCGCCCTCACGCGGTCCGCAGTACGCATCGACCATGGAAAGATCGATTCAATAACAATTGGCTGTTGCGCGCGACGGATGCTCGCCCCTTGCTGGCACGGGAACTGCTATATCTCCAGTTGAAGGCCCGGCATACAGGGCCATTCAACCTGACGTGGAAGGGCTCCGGGCGTCGTGCCCGAGGGCCTGCGAACCACGCTTCATATGGGAGGAGACCAGCATGTCAGCAACACAGAACACGCCGAACCAGCAGATTTCCGACTGGCTCGCGGACTTCGACGCCGCGCTACAGCGGCAGGACTTCGATGCCGCGACCAGGCTGTTTCAGGACGAGTGCTACTGGCGCGATCTGGTGAGTTTCACCTGGAACCTGAAGACCGCGGAAGGACACGATGAGATCCGCGCCATGCTTCCGGCCACCGTGCCGGAGGCGCGACCGGCGGATTGGGCCCCGGAAGGCGATGCCACCGAGACGGATGGTGTGGTGGAGGGGTGGTTCACGTTCCGCACAGGCGTCGCCAACGGCCGCGGTATGGTCCGTCTGCGCAACGGCAAGTGCTGGACGCTGTTCACCAGCATGACCGAGCTGCGGGAACACCAGGAGCCCATGAACCATCACCGCCCGAAAGGCGCCGAGCATGGGGTGTCCAAGGGGCGGGAAACCTGGCGTGAGGCGCGGGAGCGAGAGCAGGAGGAGCTGGGTTATACCCGTCAGCCGTATTGCGTGATCGTCGGTGGTGGCCAGGGTGGTATTGGTCTGGCGGCGCGGCTGCGCCAGATGAACGTGCCCACCATCGTGGTGGAGAAGAACGCCCGAGCCGGCGACTCCTGGCGCAACCGGTACAAGTCCCTGTGCCTGCACGACCCCGTGTGGTATGACCACCTGCCGTACCTGCCCTTCCCCGACAACTGGCCGGTCTTCTCGCCCAAGGACAAGATCGGCGACTGGCTGGAGATGTACACCAGGGTTATGGAGCTCAACTATTGGGCCTCCACCGAGTGCGAGAGTGCCAGCTACGATGAGGCCGCGGGGGAGTGGACCGTCAGCGTTAACCGCAACGGCGAGCGGGTCACCCTGCGGCCGAAGCAGCTGGTGCTGGCCACCGGCATGTCCGGCATGCCAAACATCCCCAGGTATCCCGGCGCCGAGACGTTCGAAGGTGAACAGCAGCACTCCAGCCAGCACCCAGGGCCGGATGCATACCGCGGCAAGAAGTGCATCGTCGTGGGTTCCAACAATTCGGCCCACGACATCTGTGCCGCGCTATGGGAGAACGACGCCGACGTCACCATGCTGCAGCGCTCGTCCACCCACATCGTCAAGTCCGATTCACTCATGGACGTCGTGCTCGGGCCGCTGTATTCCGAGGAAGCGGTGGCGAACGGGATTACCCATGACAACGCGGACATGATCTTTGCCTCCATCCCGTACAAGGTCCTGCCGCAGATGCAAAAGCCCGCGTTCGACGAGATCCGGGACCGTGATGCAGCGTTCTACAAGAAGCTGGAAGACGCCGGGTTCCTCCTGGATTTCGGGAGCGACGACTCCGGATTGTTCCTGAAGTACCTGCGGCGCGGTTCGGGATACTACATCGACGTGGGTGGCTGCGAACTGGTGGCCAATGGTGACATCAAGCTGCACAGCGGGGTGAGCATCGAGCGGATCAACGCGTCTTCCGTAACCCTCACGGACGGCACGGAGTTGCCGGCGGATCTGATCGTGTACGCCACCGGTTACGGCTCCATGAACGGCTGGGCCGCCCGCATCATCTCCCAGGAAGTGGCCGACAAGGTGGGCAAGTGCTGGGGTATGGGCTCGGATACTCCCAAGGATCCGGGCCCATGGGAAGGCGAGCTGCGCAACATGTGGAAGCCCACCCAGCAGGAGGCGCTGTGGTTCCACGGCGGCAACCTGCACCAGTCCCGGCATTACTCCCACTATCTGGCACTGCAACTCAAGGCGCGTATGGAGGGCATTCCCACACCCGTCTGTGGCCTCCAGGAGGTCCATCACCTCGCCTGAGCAAGCCGAGGGCCGGTACGCAGCGTGCCGGTCCGTTCATAGGATGCACGACACGAGGATGCCGTATGAAGCTCGAATGAAAAGCCCAAGCTACCGCAGGCGACCGTGGCATTGACCGAGCCCGGCCCCGATGTCGCGGTTGCAGAGCTGGATGTGTCGAACACCCGCTCGGTGCACCAGATGATCCGGGATGTTGGGGATGATCTAGGCCAACAGCGCGTTGCCATCACCAATGCCGGCATTATCTGTGGTCTCGCCTGCTCCTAACTCCTCTGGCGCCTGCGCCGCGCGGCGGATGGCAATGTACCCACCGCAACGCTGCTCGAGACCATCGGGGCCGATGATCTAAAGCCGCCCGAGCAATCGCCTGAGGACGTACACGATCCTGGCGTGCCGGCCACTTCCGTGTAGGATATCGGGCCCGGCAGTCGGTCCCGGCAAACCCGCACAACACGCAGCGCAATCACGTTCGAGCAGACATCAGCACGGCTATCCAGGGAGAACCTCCATGAAGATCGAAACACTTGCCGTCCACGCCGGCTACAGCCCCGAACCGACGACCAAGGCCGTGGCCGTGCCGATCTACCAGACCACGTCCTACTCGTTTGACAACACCCAGCACGGTGCCGACCTGTTCGACCTCAAGGTCGAAGGCAACATCTACACGCGCATCATGAACCCGACCAACGCGGTTCTGGAGCAGCGCGTGGCGGCCATGGAGGGGGGCATCGGCGCCCTGGCCGTGGCGTCGGGCATGGCCGCCATTACCTATGCCATCCAGTGCATTACCCGTGCGGGCGACAATATCGTCACCACGAGCCAGCTCTACGGCGGCACCTACAATCTGTTCGCCCACTCCATGCCGAACTCGGGCATCGACGTGCGCTTTGCCGCCCATAACGACTTCGATCGCATGGCCTCGCTGATCGACGGCAAAACCAAGGCCATCTTCTGCGAGACCGTCGGCAACCCGTCGGGCAACGTCATCGACGTGGAGAAGCTGGCGAAACTGGCGCACAATAACGGCATTCCGCTTATCGTCGACAATACCGTGCCCACGCCCTACCTCTGGCGGCCGATCGAGCAGGGCGCGGACATCATCGTGCACTCGCTGACCAAGTATCTCGGCGGCCACGGCACGACCGTGGGAGGCGCCATCGTCGACTCGGGCAGCTTCCCCTGGGCCGAGCACGGCGACCGCTTCCCGATGATGGTCGAACCCGACCCCTCCTATCACGGTGTGGTCTATACCGAAGCCCTGGGTGCCGCCGCGTTCATCGGCCGCTGCCGCGTGGTGCCGCTGCGCAACACGGGCTCGGCCTTGTCGCCGTTCAATGCCTTCCAGATCCTGCAGGGCATCGAGACGCTGGCGCTGCGCATGGATCGCCACTGCGAGAACGCGCAGAAGGTCGCGGAGTACCTGCAGGGGCACGACCAGGTGCGCTGGGTGAAATTCGCCGGCCTGCCCGACAGCCCCGACCACGAGCTGGCGAAGAAGTACATGGACGGGCGCGCCGCCGCCATCCTCAGCTTCGGCATCGACGGGGGCCAGGAGGCCGGTGCGAAGTTCATCGATGCCCTTGAACTCATCACGCGCCTGGTCAACATCGGCGACGCCAAGTCGCTCGCCTGCCATCCCGCGACGACCACGCACCGCCAGCTCAACGAGACCGAGCTGGAGAGCGCCGGTGTCAGCCGGGACATGGTGCGCCTGTCGATCGGCATCGAGCACGTGGATGACATCCTCGCCGACATCGAGCAGGCGCTGGCGGCTGCGCGCTGAGGGGAGCTCCGCGCGGGGGGCGCCGGTGGGCCACGCCAGCTGCCAGCGTGGCGGGAACCTCTTGCATCGCGGCGGCCGAGGCGCAGTATCATGACGATCTGCGTTCAGTATGAAGGGGGCCCCATGGACGAAGGCACGCTCAGCACGTCCGTTGGCGCCTTCCTCAAGAGGGTCGGTATCACCTCGCAGCGGGACATCGACAACGCCGCGCGAGTTGACGGCGCACATCCTGGTGCGCCCCCTCCGGGCGGCCTGCGGCCGTCGAAATCGGCACTCCTGCCGCTTTGTCATGGTTCGGCTGGCCGCGCTGGTGCCAAAGCCAAGAGTGAATTTCACTCGTATCCACGGGGTG
Organism: Aquisalimonas sp.; assembly: GCF_007120195.1. GTDB lineage: Bacteria > Pseudomonadota > Gammaproteobacteria > Nitrococcales > Aquisalimonadaceae > Aquisalimonas. The sequence continues at coordinate 2,140 of NZ_SKOG01000056.1, read as the reverse complement.
TCCGCGCACAACCGCAAGCACCGTGCGCCGGCGACGCCGGGCACGCCAGATAAAGCCAGCAAGGGTCTAACGTCAAGCGAGTCCGAAGACAGACTCCCGGCCGGGCCCTGCAATTGTCGGATTACTGCTCACGCATGCCGGCGAGACGGAGGCCTTCGAGGACGCGCTCAGATCCCGGGCCCATCCAGGAGTGGCTGGCGCGCAGTGTCTCGACCGTGGTTCGGTCGCTGTAGGCCAGGGCCATGGATTTCTCGAGCGCGGCACGCGCCTCTTCCTCGCGGCCGGTCAGGGCCAGGGCGGACGCCAAGGCAAAGTTCGCTGTCGGCTCATTGGGCGAACCTGCGATGGCGCGGTTTAGTGCGGTGATGGCTTCCAAATCCTGTCCATTGTGCAAATGCGCGAGCCCCATGTAGGTATACTTCGTGGACGGTCGGAACCTTGGATTCAGGCGCAGGGATTGTCGAAAGTGTGGCAAAGCTTCGGTCGGATTTCCCAAGGCCATGTTCGCCAGGCCGGCACACACATAAGCACAATCGTTGTTAGGATTTAGCTCCATCGCGGTGTAGCACGAAACCAGACCCCGCTCGGGTTGCCCGCTCCGGGCATAGCCCACACCGACCATCCAATGCCCTTCGGCGTCCTTCGGATCGAGGGATACGGCCCGCTGTGCCGCTTCGAGGGAAAGGTCTTTCGAGTTCGCAACAGAGACGCCGGGAATGGGGCGCATGCTTGCCGCGAAATGGACGAACGCCAGCCCGCTCCATGCCGATGCGATACTGGGGTCGAGTTCCACGGCCTTGTCCAATAGCGCCTTGGCGTCCCGAAAATCCTCCGCGCTATCGGGATTGAACAGCAGTACATTGCCACGCAGCGCGTAGTCCCAGACCTTGAGGCCTGCCATCGGCCGTTGTCTCTGGCTATCCGCCTCTCGAAGCTCGGCCTTCAGTGCCGCGGCTATCTGTCCCGTTACGTTGTTCTGAACTGAGAACACATCCGTCAAGTCGCGATCGTACCGGTCCGACCAGACGTGACTGCGAGTCTGACCATCGATGAGCTGTGCATTGATGCGAACCTGGTCGCCGGATCGACGGACGCTCCCTTCGAGGACGTAGCGGACGCCCAGGTCGGCGGCCACGTCCTTCACGTCGACCGCTTCTTCCTTGAAAGAGAACGAGGTGCGACGCGCGATGACGAACGCGCCTCGGATACGCGACAGATCCGTGATCAGGTCTTCCGTGAAGGCGTCGGCGAAATATTCCTGGTCGGGATCACCGGAAAGATTGTCGAATGGCAGGACAACAATAGAGGGTTTGGCGGAAAGCGAGGTCTCGGCAACCTCGCTTTCATTCAGCCACCACACCGCACCGACCACACCCAGAACGAGGAGCAGAATAACCGGCCCCGCCCAGACCCAAGCACGGTGAAGGGTCATCGCATGAAACGCCCTGACCGAGGCGTCACCTTCGCCGCCTGCTTTCAGACAGTCGGTTTTGGCCACAAACTGAAAGCCCCGCTTGGGATAGGTCCGCAGGAATTTCTGCTGCACGTGATCGTCGCCCAGCGCCCTGCGAACCGCGCGGATGCGCGTGTTGAGCGCGGCATCGGAGACGAGGCGCCCTTGCCAGATCTCGTCGATCAACTCGTCCTTGGAGACGATGCGGCCCCGGTTCTCGACGAGATATTGCAGCAGGCGCAAGACCTGCGGCTCAAGCGCGACAGGTTGGCCGGAATTGAGCAGAGTGCCCGCATCCGGATCAAACACAAACCCTTCGAAGCGATAGGTGATGCCTTGCACCGGGTTTCACCATGAACCTTCGTAACGAGTCAGGCGGCATCGTGTGAGGCTCGCCGACTCACTGCTTCCTCTAGCATAGTAGCGCCATTCGGGGACCGTCTCATCAGGCAAGATGACCAGCAGCGAGATCAATATCGACAAGGCCCTGGAAGGGTTCGCCAGCAGCACAAGGAAGACTGCACGGTCTCACCTTCTCTGCGTGCGGTCATCGACGTGCTGATCAGAGAAAGCGCATGACAAACCCCTTTACGACGGGGTCGCAGGGCTTCACGGACCAGAGCAACCTGGTCCGCTGATGGCTTTTGCCGCTGGGTGGCCTCTGTGAGCTGCCGTCGTTCATGCATG
>NZ_SKOG01000202.1 GCF_007120195.1 Aquisalimonas sp. | reverse complement strand
CGTTGGCTTCCATCCACTCCCGGGCCTTGGCGACCATGAAGCCCTTGCAGTCCAGGCACGGATTGAGGTGCTGGCCGTAGCCATGGCGGGGGTTGATGACGACATCCTTGTACTCCTCCACAACGTCAATCATGTGGAGCTTAATTGCCAGGTGTTCGGCGACCCAGAGGGCGTTGTTGCGTTTCGGGCGGTCGCGATTTTTGCTTCGAACCGCATGGGTATGGCCTTCCACGCAGAAACCCGTATAGAAGTTGAGCCCTTCCACATGCACCCCTTGCGCCATGACGGTGCTCGCGGCGAGCATGGAATCCAGCCCACCAGAAATCAAAGCAACGGCCCTTGGTGGTCTGTGCATGGTGCGAACAACCCGTCCATTCGCCTCGGGCTGCACACCGTAACACGGGAGCACCGCTACACGGGTATCCGCGCAGCCGCCAGGGGTTGCCTTCTCCTGCAGAAGACCGAGAGGGTATACTCCACCCCCGGTCGGGCCAGGGGCAGCGGCGACCCAAACAGACCGGTCTGATCAGATGACTTCAGGGGGTAAAGTGGCCCAACATGAGTGGACAGAGGCACGCACTGTCGAGACGTTTCAGGGCCTGATTCAGGCGCTGCAGGATTACTGGGCAATGCAGGGTTGTGTTGTCCTGCAACCGTTGGATATGGAAGTCGGCGCGGGTACCTTTCATCCTGCCACTTGCCTGCGGGCGATCGGTCCGGAGCCCTGGAACGCCGCTTATGTGCAACCCTCCCGGCGACCCACGGACGGGCGTTACGGTGAAAACCCCAACCGGCTGCAGCATTACTACCAATTTCAAGTGGTCATGAAGCCTTCGCCGCTGGAGTTCCAAGAACTCTACATTAACTCGCTGCGCAATCTCGGCCTGGATCCGCTGGTCCATGATGTACGCTTCGTGGAAGACAACTGGGAGTCCCCAACCCTGGGGGCGTGGGGCCTGGGCTGGGAGGTTTGGCTGAATGGCATGGAGATCAGCCAGTTCACCTACTTCCAGCAGGTGGGCGGTTTGGATTGCCACCCGGTCATGGGCGAGATTACGTATGGCCTGGAGCGCATTGCCATGTACCTGCAGGCCCGCGAAAGCGTCTTCGATCTGGTCTGGACCTACGGGCCGCAGGGCAGGGTGACCTACGGTGATGTGTACCACCAAAATGAGGTGGAGCAGTCCGCCTACAACTTTGAACACGCAGACACGGACGCCCACTTCCGCTGCTTTGAACAGTGCGAGCGCGAGAGCCTGCGCCTGGTCGAGCTCGGTTTGCCATTACCGGCGTACGAGCAATGTCTTAAAGCCTCGCATACCTTTAACGTCCTGGATGCCCGGCATGCCATTTCGGTGACGGAGCGCCAGCGCTATATCCTGCGCGTCAGAACCCTCGCGCGGGCCGTTGCGACGCTCTATTACGCACGCCGCGAGGCGCTCGGATTTCCGATGCTCGAGGGCCTTGAGGAGGTTGTTCATGGTTGAGCGACGCGACCTTCTGGTGGAGCTCGGAACCGAGGAGATGCCGCCGACGGCGCTGCGCACCCTGATGAATGCCTTTCGGGATGGACTGGTGCAGCGTCTGCAGGATGCCGAGCTGATTCCCGAGCAAAGCCTTGGGTTCGCGACGCCAAGGCGGCTGGCGGCCCTCATTCGAGGGCTGCCGGTGCGCCAACCGGACCAGACAATCGTGCGTCGGGGGCCGGCCATTCAGACAGCGTATGACAGCACCGGCGAACCCACGCGGGCGGCCGAGGGCTTCGCCCGGTCCTGTGGCGTGACGATGGAGGCCTTGGAGACGCAGCGCACGGAGAAAGGTGAATGGCTCGTGTACCGCGGCATCCATGCGGGCGCGCAAACGGCGGAGTTACTAGCGACTGTAATCCAGGAGACCTTGGACGCGCTGCCGATCCCAAAGCGTATGCGATGGGGTAGCGGCCACGTGACCTTCGTGCGTCCTGTGCACTGGAGTGTGGTGTTGTTTGGCAACGACGTGGTTGAGATGACCCTGCTTGATACCCCGACCGACCGTTACACACGGGGCCATCGATTCCATGCCCCCGAGACCCTCCGGCTGGCGTACGCGGATGAATACGAGCATCGTCTGGAGACGGAGGGTTGTGTCATCGCCGACTTCGACCGCCGACGGCAGCGCATTCACCGCCAGGCGGCTGCGAAGGCGGAAGAAATCGGCGGCACAATCCTCGCCGATGACGCGCTCCTGGACGAAGTCTGCGCACTCGTGGAGTGGCCCGTTGCCATGGTCGGTGGATTCGACGAACGGTTCCTGAACGTTCCCGCCGAGGCATTGATATCCAGTATGCAATCCCACCAGAAATACTTCCCGATCGTCGATCCGAGCGGAGCACTCATGCCGCGGTTCGTCATGACAGCAAATCTCGAAAGCCAAGATCCGGCAGAGGTCGTGCGCGGCAACGAGCGCGTGATCCGCCCGCGCCTTGCCGACGCCGAGTTTTTCTGGAACCAGGACCGGAGACACCCCTTGGCCGCACGCGTGGAGCAGCTGAGGGGGATCGTCTTCCAAAACCGCCTCGGGTCCCTGCACGACAAGCAGCTTCGCGTCGCCGCACTGGGTCGCTGGGTTGCCGGCATATTCGGCACCGATGCAGACCCTGCGGAACGGGCCGCAATGCTCGCTAAATGCGATCTGCTCACGCAGATGGTGGGCGAGTTCCCGGAACTCCAAGGGACCATGGGACGCTACTATGCCCGCCATGACGGCGAGGGGGAAGCCGTTGCGGCGGCCATCGAAGAGCACTACCGTCCACGGTTTGCCGGGGACGACACCCCGCAGACACTCTACGGACAGGTGCTCGCCATCGCAGATCGGGCCGACACGCTGTTGGGGATCTTCGCGATCGGGCAGGCGCCCACCGGTGATAAGGATCCTTTCGCGCTGCGTCGTACCGCGCTGGGGCTCGTGCGAACCCTCATCGAACGCGAGCACAGTCTCTCTCTGGATGCGTTGCTCGGGCGCGCCGCAGAGGCGCTTCCCGACGACCTTGATAGCGTCGGGTATGTAGAGGAGGTCCGTGCCTTTTGTCTGGAGCGTCTGAAGCGCTACTACCATGAGCAAGGCATAGGTGCCGAGGTTTTCGATGCCGTCAATGCCTTGCGCATCGACGATCCCCTGGATTTCCATCGTCGCGTTCATGCCTGCTCCGAGTTCCTCGACCTGGATGCAGCACACAGTCTGGCGGCTGCCAACAAGCGCGTGCGCAACATCCTGCGCAAGGTTGATGAGCCGGTGCCGGACCACCCCGACTCGGAACTCTTTGTCATGAGCGAGGAGCGGATACTTGCCGAGACGCTCGAGCCCCTGGTGCAGGAGGTCGAAGCGTTGGCCAGGGATGGTGCATACCGCGATGCCCTGCAGCGCCTGGCGACAGCGCGGCATGCGGTGGATGCGTTCTTCGACAATGTCCTGGTCATGGCGGAGGACGCAGCGGTGCGCGCGAATCGCCTGGCGTTACTCAAACGCTTGTCAATCCTCTTCGGGCGTGTTGCTGACCTGTCCCGGTTGCCAACCAGCGGCCAATGAGCATCCGCGCCGTCATCCTCGACCGCGACGGGGTCATCAATGCCGACTCGCCGACCTTCATCAAGTCCCTGGCGGAATGGCAACCCATAGCCGGCAGTCTGGAAGCGATTGCCCGCATGAGCCAAGCTGGGTGGCGGGTTGCTGTATGCACCAACCAGTCGGGACTTGCGCGGGGGCTGTTTTCTCACAACGAACTGGAGGCGATTCATCGGCGCTTGCGTGCCGACGTCAAATCCCTCGGGGGACAGATAGACGGCATTTTCGTCTGCCCCCACGGCCCCGACGCTGGCTGTGACTGCCGCAAGCCGCGCCCCGGCTTACTGCACCAGGCTTCGCGGGCGTTGAATTTTTCCCTCCACCGGACGCCGGTGGTCGGAGACAGCTTGCGGGATCTCGAAGCTGCGATCGCCGTCGGCGCGCGACCCATGCTGGTACGCTCGGGTAAAGGCAACGCCACGCTCGCGCAGGGCGTGCCATCGACGACTGAAGTGGCAGCGGACCTGGCGGAGGTCGTGTCCCGGCTGCTGCAGGAACACCAACGGATCAAATCAACGAGCGAGAAGAGAGGCGATGACTAAAACGCCGCGTCCGCCACCCCTGCTGCACCGTTCGCGCGGGGAGAAGTTGCGGGCACTGCCGCGTTCGCTGCTGTGGACCGCTGGAGTGCTCATCATTACGTTGCCCCTGGGCACGCTAGGGCTCTTGGTAGCCATGTGCCTGCCCTACCGCCATCGCTACTGGTTCTTCGTAAAATCATGGAGCTACAGCATTCTTTGGTGGACACGGGTGACCTGTGGGATCCGCTACCACGTGGAAGGCGAGGAGAACATTCCTCAGTCGCCATGCATCGTGATGTGCAAGCACCAGTCCGCATGGGAAACCATGGCGACACAGTACTGGTTCAATCCGCAGACGTGGGTGTTGAAGAAGGAATTACTGCGGCTGCCATTCGTCGGGTGGGCATTATCGCTCCTGTCACCGATCGCCATTGACCGCAATGAACGCAAGGCGGCGATGCAACAGCTGCTGGACCAAGGACGTGAGCGCATCAGGGAAGGACGGTGGGTCATTATTTTCCCTGAGGGGACCCGCATCCCTGCCGGCCGCTGTGGAGAGTACCGTCGGGGAGGAGCGGTGCTGTCCTGGGAGACCGGTACGCCTGTTGTCCCGGTGGCCCACAATGCCGGTGAACTCTGGCCAAGGAATTCTTTCTTGAAGTACCCAGGCGTCATCCGTGTCCGGATCGGGCCACCAATGACGCCGGATGACGCGACACCGGGCGCCTACCTGGGCCGAATTCGGGCGTGGATTGAAACGAACACACGGGAGATCAGTCAGGTCTACGAAGAACAGTCCACGCGGCGGGAAAGCGGCAGGCTCAAGACGTGATGCCGCCGGGCCTCGAGGTCCGGCGGCGACATGTTCCACGTGGAACACTTTGCCCGATCACACGTCCAAATTCGTGGCGGCCAAGGCGTTACGCTCAATAAACTCCCGCCTCGGTTCCACGTGATCCCCCATTAACGTTGTGAACACTTCATCGGCGGCAACAGCATCCTCGATGCGGACCTGGAGCAACCGCCGTGTCTCCGGATTCATCGTGGTCTCCCACAACTGCTCCGGATTCATCTCGCCCAGCCCCTTGTAGCGCTGAATGTTCTGACCGCGTTTGCCTTCCTCTAACAACCATTTTACCACCTCGCCCAAGGTCGCCACCGCTGCGTAGCGCTCCCCCCGCTGAACCGTCGCGCCAGCCCGCAAAAGCCCCCGTTGGACTGACGCCAACGCGCCGATCGCCTGATACTCAGGGGTCAAAAAGAACTCCGGCGTAAAACGGTAGTCATGCCGAATTCCATGACGTCGCTTGGATAATATTGCCTCCTGAAAGCCTCCATCGACGCCCGTATTGATCGTGACCTGATAGCGCGTCCCCTGCGGCTGGTGGCGGTTTAGCTTCTCGACGATTGCCTGAAACCACTGCTGCATGCGCTCGGTATCCGTGAATTCCGTTTCACCAATGGGCTCCGCCTCCAGTATCGCCTCCAGGAATTCCGCGTCCTGCAGCCGCCCCATGCGGTCGATGATTTCCATTACATGAAGGTACTGCCGCGCCAGCTGCTCCAGTGTCTCCTCGCGGATAGCCTCGGCGCCCGGTGCGGGCACCAGGGCGGCGCTGTTCAAAGCCAGCTGCAGCAGATACTCCGTGAGCTCGCGCTCATCCTTGACGTAGTGTTCCTGCTTGCCCCGCTTAATCTTATAAAGCGGCGGCTGGGCGATATACACATGGCCCCGCTCAACCAGTGTGAGCATCTGCCGGTAAAAAAAAGTGAGCAACAGCGTGCGGATATGGGAGCCATCCACGTCCGCGTCCGTCATGATAATGATCCGGTGATACCGCAGTTTGTCCGGCTCGAAGTCAGCCCGGCCAATACCGCAGCCCAGTGCGGTAATCAACGTGCCAACCTCCGCTGAAGACAACATCTTGTCGAAGCGCGCCTTCTCGACATTGAGGATTTTCCCCTTCAGGGGAAGGATTGCCTGCGTGCGCCGGTCGCGCCCCTGCTTCGCTGATCCGCCAGCGGAATCCCCCTCCACGAGGTACAGTTCGGAAAGCGCAGGGTCGCGTTCCTGGCAATCCGCCAACTTGCCGGGCAGGCCGGCAACGTCGAGCGCCCCCTTGCGGCGGGTCATCTCCCGTGCCTTGCGGGCCGCCTCCCGGGCGCGGGAGGCCTCGACAACTTTCTCGCCGATGGCCTTGGCATCCGCCGGGTGCTCCGAGAGGTACTCGGTCAGGCTCTGCGCCATGACCGACTCCACCGCTGTCTTGACCTCCGAGGAGACCAGCTTGTCCTTCGTCTGCGACGAGAACTTCGGGTCAGGCACCTTGACCGACAGCACCGCCGTCAGCCCTTCACGCGCGTCATCGCCGATTGGCGTCGTCTTTGCCTTCTTCAGAAAGCCTTCGCGTTCAAGATACTGGTTCAACGTGCGCGTGAGCGCAGCGCGGAAACCTGCCATGTGGGTGCCACCGTCGCGCTGGGGAATGTTATTCGTAAAGCAAAAGATATTCTCCTGATAGGAATCGTTCCACTGCAGGGCAACATCCACCCCGATGTCCCCGCGCCACGCCGCAATATGCACGACCTGACGATGCAACGGATTCTTGTTCTTGTTCAGATGCTCAACGAACGCGCGGATGCCACCGTCATACTGGAAGACGTCCTCTTTCTGGGTGCGTTCGTCGCGTAAAGCGATGCGGATTCCAGGATTCAGAAACGAAAGCTCCCGGAATCGCTTGGCGAGGATATCAAAATGAAAGTCAATGTTCGTAAACACCTCCGGGCTGGGCCGAAAGGTGATTTGTGTACCGGTTCCCTCCGTCTCTCCAATGACCCGCAAGGGCTCCACGGGGTCCCCCATGCGGAACTCCTGGAGATGGATGTGGCCATTTCTCTTGACGGTCAGCTGGAGGCGCTCCGATAGCGCATTCACGACAGAGACTCCCACGCCGTGCAACCCGCCTGAGACCTTGTAGCTGTTGTCGTCGAACTTGCCGCCCGCGTGGAGCACCGTCATGATCACTTCGGCGGCGGAGCGCCCTTCCTCGGTATGGTTGTCCACCGGAATACCGCGACCATCATCCGTGACCGTGATGGACTGATCGGCGTGGATCTGGACACTGATCATCGAACAATGACCCGCCAATGCCTCGTCTATGGAGTTGTCGACGACCTCGAAGACCATGTGGTGAAGGCCGGTACCGTCATCCGTATCCCCGATGTACATGCCCGGGCGTTTGCGAACGGCATCCAGCCCTCGCAAAACCTTGATATTCGCCGAATCGTAGGTCGGATTGGTGCTCATGGCGCTTCCCTTTTGCAGTGTCGGGGGATTATATCACTTCTCGAAGGTGGCCCTGTTCCATGTGGAACCGGCGAGCCGAAGAGACCGGCAGCCACGCTGGCTCGATCGTTGTAAGAAACAATTGCCCCTGCGCACAGAGGAACCCCTCCATCACCAAGTCCCGGTGCAGCGCGTCGAGTTCTGCGGGCAAATCGTCCACAAGGAGGACCGGGCGGGGACCGTGGGCCGCGGAGATGAGATCAGCCTGGGCGAGCAGCAGTGCAATCGCCACCAACTTTTGCTGTCCCCGCGACAAGCGATACTGCGCCTCCACGCCGTCAACGCGGATTTGCACATCTGCACGGTGGGGGCCGACCATGGTATACCCTCTGGAGTGTTCCGACTCGCGCTGCTCACCGAGAGCCGCAGCCAACGATTGCTGCTGCCGCCATCCACGCCGGTAGCTTAGGTCGACCGAGACGTCCGGCAGCCACCGTCTCAGGTAAGCGGCAATCAGCGGCTTGAGCCGCACGACGGACGCCTGCCGCAGCACATCCACCCCCTGCGCGGCGGTCACAAGCTGTGGCTCGAGCGCTCGGACGGAGCGGAGATCGCTGCTGCGGAGCGCAGCATTGCGTTGCCTGAGTCCACGATCATACCGCTGCCAAATGCGGTGGTATTCCTGTTCCACGTGGAACACTGTCCAATCAAGATAACTCCGCCGGGCGCTCGGACCATCCTGAAGCAACCGGTGACTCTCTGTATTCATTACCTGCACAGGCAGCAACCGCGCCAACTCCGAAAATCCGCGGGCATCGGCGCCGTCAATGCGCACCCGCGTGCCACCGCCATCTCGCCCAACCCCAAGCCAATGCCGAACCCCTCCATCATCGACTCGCCCCTGTACCCGAAGTGGTGACAGCCCCTCCGAGCGAACGCGATCCAGGCGCGCAGTCCGGAAGCTGCGCACCCGCGCCAGTACATGAATCGCTTCAAGCAGGCTCGTCTTACCGGACGCGTTGCGTCCCGAAATGATGTTGCAGGCGGGATCGAATTCAACGGAGGTGTCGTGGAGATTCCGAACCCCCGACAACGATAGGGTCTCGAGCGTCACCGTCTATCAAGCCAGAGCAGTCACGAATTACAACCGCATCGGCATGACTACGTACCGATAGCGGCTGTCATTGGGGTCCTCCACCACCGTGCTGCTGTTTGAGTCCACCAACCCCATCTGTACCCGGTCGCTGTCCACAGCGTTGACGGCATCGAGGAGATAGCTCGCGTTAAAGCCGATTTCCATCGCCTCGGCTTGATACGACACACTCAGCTCTTCGTCGGCCTGCTCCTGCTCCGGATTATTGGATTGGATCCGGAGTTGGTCCCTGTCGAGTATGAAACGCACGCCCCGATGTTTCTCATTGGAGAGAATCGAGGCGCGCACCAGGGCCTGCTTCAGGGCATTGCGTTCTGTGTGCATCACCCGATCCTCAACCCTGGGGATAACGCGCTGGTAATCCGGGAACCGGCCATCGATCAGCTTGGATGTGAAACGCAGGGTTGGCAGCGAGACACGAATATGATTGCCGCCGAGCTCGACGGATACCGCCTCATCACTGTCTTCAAGCAAGCGCAACAATTCCTGCACCCCTTTGCGGGGCACAATGACCTGATGCGCGTCGCCAGGCGGTACATCTCCCTCCAACTCCCCCAGCGCAAGTCGGTGGCCATCCGTTGCGACCGCTCGCAGGCGGCCCGGTTCAAGCTCCAGCAACAAGCCGTTGAGATAGTAACGGACGTCCTGCAACGCCATCGAAAAGTGCGTCTTCTCGATCAGCTGTCGCAAATCCGCTTGTGACAGGCGCAGGGGTCGCGTCTCGCCGATATCCTCCACGGTGGGGAATTCGGACGCCGGGAGGGTAGTCAGCGTGAATCGGCTCCGCTCCGCGGTGATCACCGCCCGGTCACCACTCAGGGCGAGCGATACGTCCGCACCCTCGGGAAGGTTACGCACGATATCCATGAGCTTGCGTGCTGGCAACGTAATCTGACCGAACGCTTCGATGATGGGCGCGGCCGTCGCCACGAGTTCTACCTCCAGATCCGTGGCGGTCAGGGAGAGCCCCTGCTCGTCCGCGACCAACAGAACATTCCCCAGTACCGGCAGCGTTTGGCGGCGTTCCACGACGCCCATAACAGCTTGCAGTGGCTTGAGGAGCGCTTCGCGATGCAGTTTGATCTTCATGACACGCTTCACCTGGTTCGTAGTTATTATAACTCTATGTAGTTAAACCTGTTGTTATTATTACTTACACCCTCTCCTGTGGGCACAACCCTGAATTCCGAGCAGCACCAGCGGCTTGACTCACCGGTTGGCCGGTATAAACCAGTGCATGCAGCCGCTTACAGCCTGCCCATAACCTGTGGATAAAAAAGGGGCGCCAGGGAGGGGCCAACTCCTCCACCGCTTGTCCACACTATGTCGTCAAGGTTCTCAACAGGTTTTGATAGTCCTCATCCATGCGCCCGTCGGCGCCGCGGAGTTCATTCACCTTCCGACAGGCATGCAGAACCGTGGTGTGGTCCCGCCCGCCGAAGGCATCACCAATTTCCGGCAAGCTGTGGTTGGTGACTTCCTTTGCCAGCGCCATTGCCACTTGTCGAGGTCGCGTAATGGAGCGGCTACGCCGCTTCGACAGCAAATCGGTAACGCGAATCTTGTAGTAATCCGCCACGGTCTTCTGGATGTTCTCGATCGTCACCAGCTTGTCTTGCAGTGCCAGCAGATCCTTGAGTGCATGCTTCGTGAACTCCAGCGTAATCGGGTTCCCGGTAAATTGGGCGTTCGCAACCACCCGTCGCAGCGCACCCTCCAGTTCGCGGATGTTCGACCAAATGCGCTTGGCAATGAAGAAAGCCACCTCGTCAGGCACGTCTACCCCGTCCTGGCTCGCCTTGCTCATGAGGATGGCGACACGCGTCTCCAGCTCCGGTGGTTCAATGCCGACGGTCAGACCCCAACCGAACCGCGATTTGAGTCGCTCCTCCAGACCGTCCACTTCCTTGGGGTAACGGTCGCAGGTCAGCACCACTTGCTGCTGTCCCTCTAGCAGCGCGTTGAAGGTGTGGAAAAACTCTTCCTGAGACCGCTCCTTGCGGGCGAAAAACTGGATGTCGTCGATGAGCAGCGCGTCCGCACCGCGGTAATGGCGCTTAAACTCGTTGATCGCATTGTGCTGCAGCGCCTTGACCATATCACCCACAAAACGCTCCGAGTGCAAATAGAGAACCTTGGCGCCGGGGCGGTTGCGCAGGACAAGGTTACCCACAGCATGCATCAAATGGGTCTTACCAAGACCGACGCCGCCGTAGAGGAACAGCGGGTTGTAGGCAGCCCCGGGATTGCCTGCGACCTGCGTGCAGGCGGCGCGGGCGAGTTGGTTCGATTTACCCTCGACGAACGTTTCGAAGGTAAACCGCGCATTGATGTTGCTACTGGCGGGCACGCGCGCACCGGAATGAACCTCTGACCCTTGCCGGGTAGGATCACGGGTGCGTAGTGACGGGCCGGTTGCCGCCTGCGTGCCGATTTCGAGGACTACCTCGTACTCGTCCGAATGGCCAAGGTCAGTAGCAAAAGATTGAATACGTTCAAGAAAATGGTCACGCACCCAGTCCATGACGAAACGGTTAGGGGCCAAAAGACGCAGACGTCCAACGTCCTCGACCGCCTGCAATGGACGAATCCACGTGTTGAGCTGCTGTTCGGGAATCTCGCTTTCCAGGCGCGAGAGACAATGATTCCACACCGAGTTGCCCACGAGTGGCCCCCAAGCAAGCGACGAAATGTAAGCCTTCAGGATGTGCCTATCGAATGTCGGCCCCCTATCCCGGACGGGCAGACTGAGACAGCGGGCCAGGACTCTGTTTCGAGGCCAAGGCTAACCGGAACAGGGGCGCCCCGGCTGACTCGGTCAAGCTCGCGCAAGCCTTTGACATGCGCGGCATTAAGGCCCACTACCTGCCCCCGCCCCGGGGACTCAATGGCTCCAGGCAGCGTCCTTCTCCTCATCTGCCTGCGGAGTCTATACGGCAAGACAGACTCTATCCACAACCGCTCGTCGGGCGCATCACCCGCGCCCATGATTCCTGCCGGGTGTCCTCGCGGGAGCAAAGCAGCGACCGCAGCGGTCCAACGATCGTATTGTTCGAGCATGCTGCCGGACAGCGTTGACACGACGCCGCGGTCAGCGGTACATTCGCCGGCTCGATTTGGGGTGTGCCAACGACTCAAGTAGCGCTAGCAGCGAACGGAAACCATCATGAAGCGGACGTACCAGCCAAGCGTGATCAAGCGGAAACGGACACACGGATTTCGTGCCCGCATGGCCACCAAAAACGGACGGCAGATCTTGAAGGCCCGTCGGGCCAAGGGGCGCGCCCGGTTGACGCCCTGAACCTAGGACCGCAATGACGCCGGATCCGCGGACGTTTCCTCGCGCTGCGCGGCTATGCTCGCCTCCCGAGTTCCGTCTGGTCTTCGCGAGCGCGGATCGAGTCGCGGATCGTTACTTCACCGTCCTCGCGGCGCCAACGGGTCAAGACGAGGCCCGGCTCGGCTTGGCCATCGGGCGACGCGCGGCGCCCCGAGCGGTGGATCGGAACAGAATTAAGCGAATCGCGCGCGAGTCCTTTCGGCATCACCGGTCAGATCTCCCGCCCGTGGACGTGGTGCTGATGTCCCGGCCGGCGGCGCGCACCGCCAGCCGGGATACACTCCGCGAGTCGCTCGCGCGGCTCTGGCAGCGATTGGTGAAACGATGCGAACACTGGTCACGCGCATCCTCAGGCTCTACCAGCTGATTGTCAGCCCACTGATCGGGCCATGTTGCCGATTCTATCCGTCCTGCTCGCAATACACGATTGAGGCCGTCCGCGTCCATGGCGTGATTCGCGGCCTGTGGCTTGGCATCAGGCGTCTTCTTAAGTGTCACCCATGGCATCCGGGTGGTGTCGATCCGGTTCCCGAACCACGTGCGAAAGACTGAGAATCGATGGAAACGCAGCGGATACTTCAGTTCTTTGCCCTCGCCCTTGTCCTGCTTTTGATCTGGACGGCGTGGCAGGACGACTATGGTGTGGGAGCACCGGAGGAGCCGGTCGCCGAAGAAGAGCGGATTGACGACCCGGGCGACGTGGACGACGTGCCGGCACCCCCTGAGCCCGGTGACCAGCCCGAGCCGGAGGAGGACGACGTCGCCGAACCGGCGCCGCAGATAGACGATGCCGCTGCTCCGGCCACGGCCGCGGGCGATCGCCTGGAGCGCGGCAACACCGTGCGGGTGCGCACGGACAAGCTGGATGTGGAGATCAGCACCCGTGGAGGGGATATCCGCCAGGTGGATCTTTTGCGCCACTATCGGACGCTGGAAGGCCAAGAGCCCTTTCGGCTGAAGTCTGACGTGCTCCAAGAGTTGTTTATCGCCCAGTCCGGCCTGGTTCCAAGGCAGGGAGAGGGTCCGGGACCGCAGAGTGAGTTTCGCGTCGACCAGCACGAGTACGTGCTCGGTGACGACGAGGACACCATTGAAGTGCCGCTCGTGTGGGAAAACGATGATGGCATCAAGGTGACAAAACGCTACATCTTCGAGCGCGACAGCTACGTGATCAAGATGGAGCATGAAGTCGAGAACGCGAGCGATGCAGACTGGGATGCGTACCAGTACGCCCAGCTGCGCTCCGGCGACATCGATGACGGCACCTCCTGGTTCATTTACACCTATACCGGCGGGGTCGTACACGGCGAGGAGAACAGGTACGACAAGATCTCCTTCTCCGATATGCGCAGCGATGACCTGTCAGAGGATTTGACCAACGGCTGGGCGGCGATCATCCAGCATTACTTCGTCGGCGCTTGGATTCCGCCGCGGGACGAGACTCACCGCTATTACACCCGCTCGCTCGACAACAATCAGTACCTGCTAGGGATTTCCTCGCCGCGTCAAAACATTGCCGCGGGGTCCTCCGGCACGTTTGAACACCAGCTGTGGGTTGGGCCGAAGGAACAGGAGCGCCTCGCTCAAGTGGCCGAAGGCCTGGATCTCACTGTCGACTACGGCTGGCTCACGATCATCTCCAAGCCGTTGTTTATCGCGCTATCGTGGATCCATGGGGTTGTGGGCAATTGGGGATGG